>CAJPKC010000293.1 GCA_905370255.1 Streptococcus oralis | reverse complement strand
GCTGTGAGCATCCACGCTTTCAAGCAAGGCTTCACAAGCCTCTCGTTGTTCCGCTGTCAAAACCAGTCCGACCCGCGGCTGGCTGACAATCTTGTCCACTCCTTGAGGCAAAGCGTCGTTTATTTTTTCTAAATGATAATAAATTTTGCGGCGCGATTGCCCTGTGGCACGAGAAATCGCCATAATTGTTTCAGGCTCTGTCAACTGCAAAAGATAGTTGAGCAAGACAGAGCTGCTTTTATCTAAATAAATCATTTGCTTTTCTTTCCTTTAAACTTCCTTTCTAGTATATCACAACCGCTTACAAAATTGAAAGATGAAGGATTTTTCAGCTACTTGGAAAGTCTTGTTTCCCACTCCCTTGCATGTTATAATAAAAGAAAAAAGGAGCTCTCCATGAATCTTGAAGAACAACAGTAGCATATTCTTTCGGGTGCCATGTACAATGACTTGACTCCCGAGTTGGTCGAAGCACGCGAAAAAACGGTCTTTCTGACCAACCGCTACAATGCCAGTTTTGGACAGCCTGCTAGCGAGCGGCAGGCTATTTTAAAAGAAGTTCTTAAATCCGTCGGAAAAAATGCCCATTTTGAGCCGACTTTTCGTTGTGAGTTCGGCTACAATATCAGCATCGGGGACAATTTTTATGCAAATTTTGACTGTGTTATGCTGGACGGCGGCGGTATTGAGATTGGTGACAATGTCCTTTTTGGACCGCGCGTCGGACTCTACACGTCCAATCATGCTCTGGATGCTTGGGAGCGTAGTCAGGGGGCTTGCTATGCCAAGCCGATTAAGATTGGCGACAATGTCTGGCTAGGTGCTGGCGTTCATGTCAATCAAGGTGTGACGATTGGAGACAATAGTGTCATTGGCTCAGGGAGCGTCGTGACCAAGGACATCCCAGCTAATGTTGTGGCGGCTGGCGTTCCTTGCCGCGTCATTCGACCAATCACTGACCAAGACAAAAGCAATTATCAACCATAAAACTGAGGTAGGTGAACCTACCTCAGTTTTATTTTTCCAGCAGCCGCGCGATGTCTGCTTCTAAGTTTTCCAAGGAAGTCGGATATTCTAGGGCAAGATAGCGCACATGGCTAAAGCGCTTCATGAGGCTAGGAGCATCTAACTCACCTTCAAATAAACTAGCAATCTCCACTTGACCATTTACATGACGGTAATTTTTGCAGTGGAGGTAATCGGTAACTTCTGCCAAGCTAGCAAAAGCCTGCTCTATATCTTCTCCCAGCCAAGCCCAGTTGCCAAGGTCAAAGACGAAAGCAATAGGCAGGTCTGCTGCGCTGACCTTGTTCATCATCAAACGGCAATTCTTGATACTGGCATAAAGAGAGTCTTGGTTATTTTCCAGCTTAAGTCCGACAGATGATTGAAAACTAGGCGCCAACTCTGCCAAAGAAGCCACCGAAATCTGACCGGCATCGCCCGTGTTTAATTTGACAAAGGGAGCGCCCAAGAGCTCCGCTTCCTGCCGCAAAGTCTTAAGTTTCGGATTGACCCTATCTCCTATGACAAAATCCTCATTGACACTGTAAAAGAGCGACAGCCCTAGCTGGTCGGCTTTTTTTCTGATGTTTTTTAACTCTACATCAATATCCCCTAAAAACTCTCGCCGAATTTCAACCCTTGAAAGTCCTAGCTCTTTGACGCTTTCTAGCAAATCTTCTTGCTTGACTCCCCTGTCTAATTCTTCCTTAAAAGCAATCGTGTTGATAATCAATTCTTCTCGCTTTATTTTCATCCTAACCCTCTATTCTAATGTCGTCCGTAGCTGACAAAGCTCTGCCCAAGCAGGCTCCATGGCTGCAAGCAAACTTTGGTAAACGCGATATTTCCTTTGGTAAAGCTCATGTTCCTTAGCCTGAGGCTCAAAGCGCTCCTTGACCCGAACCATTTTTTCGACAGCTTCTTCTAGGCTCAAATCATCCACCGCTTGCAAGCAAGCAATGGCGCCGCCCAGACCCCCCAATTCTGGCGCTTCAACCGTCTCTACTGGGATATTTAAAATATCAGCGAACATCTGCATCCAAGCTGGCGAATTTGTCGCACCGCCTGACAAGCGCAAAGCGCGCGGTCTTTGCTCAACCGTCGCTAGCAAATCATCGATATGCTGCTTGTGCGCATAGACAATCCCCTCATAAACCGCCCGAATCATCTCTGACTTGCTGGACTGGGTTGTCAGACCAAAGAAACAAGCCTCAGCAGCTCTGCCGATATTGTTGCCATAAAGAAAAGGGAAAAAGAGAATCTTGCTGTAAGAAGCGTCCGTCTCCTGCAAAAACACTTCCAGTACATCGTAAATAGAGGAATTTGAAGCCTTGAGATGTTGGATTTCCTCCATCATCAGCATTTTTATCATAGCATCCAAATTGCCCGCCGAAGTTGGGCTGCCTGCCTCTATCAAAAAATCGCGATTGGGAAAATAAGAGTGCATCAAGCCGCTATCTTGGCTGACTGCCGTCTTGCTGGGATAAGTATTGATATTCCAAGTGCCTGAAATCACGCTAAAAGTGCTGGCGTCTAAGACGCCAGAGCCGATTGCGCAAGCATCAATATCAAAGAGCCCACCAACCACAGGCGTTCCTGCAAGAAGTCCCGTTGCTGCGGCAGCTTCTTGGGTCAAGCCACCAACAAGCTCTGCATAGTCCACTTGGGGCGCCAAAAGCTCGTACATTTCTTCAATACCAAAGAAAGCCGTAATTCTTTTGTCGTAAGTGCCCGTCTGGAAGTTAATCCAGTGATTGCCCGAAGCATCTCCTATCTCTTGCTGAATACGCCCAGTCAGCTTGAAGCGGACATAGTCCTTGGCCGACAGAATTGCCCCAATATTCTGGTAAATCTCTGGTTCATACTCTTTGAACCAGCGAAGCAAAACGGGATTTTGCACGGCAGCAACATGCTGGTGCGTCAAGTCCCAGATTTCGTCTAGCCGCTCCTCAAATTCTTGAGCCAGCTCGACCGCTCGCTCATCTGTAGACAAGATACCGCGCGTAAATTCCTGACCGTTTTTGTCCAGCAGATAGAGGCCTTTCCCATGACCAATACAGGCAAGAGCGCTGA
>CAJPKC010000292.1 GCA_905370255.1 Streptococcus oralis | reverse complement strand
AGATAGAAAATGGAGAACTAGTCATTATCCTTGGGTCATCTGGTGCAGGGAAGTCAACAGTTTTAAATATTCTAGGCGGTATGGATACAAACGATGAAGGACAAGTCTGGATAGACGGAACCAATATCTCGAATTTTACTTCCCATCAGAGAACCAACTATCGTAGGGATGATGTTGGTTTCGTCTTTCAATTTTATAACTTGGTTTCTAACTTGACTGCCAAAGAAAATGTCGAGTTGGCATCAGAAATTGTATCAGATGCCTTAGATCCTGAGCAGGTTCTCAAGGATGTAGGTTTAGGCAATCGTCTCAATAACTTTCCAGCCCAGTTGTCAGGTGGTGAGCAACAACGGGTATCTATTGCTCGAGCTGTGGCTAAAAATCCTAAAATTCTCCTTTGTGATGAACCAACGGGAGCTTTGGACTACCAGACTGGTAAGCAGGTTCTAAAGATTCTTCAAGATATGTCACGTAAGAAGGGGGCTACCGTTATCATTGTGACCCACAATGCCTCGCTAGCTCCTATAGCTGATCGGGTGATTCAAATGCATGATGCTGGTGTCAAGAGTGTTGTCCTCAATCCTCAACCACAGGATATTGATGATTTGGAGTACTAAGATGAAAAGAAAGACATATTGGAAAGACCTGCTCCAGTCTTTCACAGGTTCAAAGGGACGGTTTTTATCCATCCTAACTCTGATGATGTTGGGATCTTTGGCTGTGGTTGGTCTTAAAGTAGCCAGTCCCAATATGGAGCGAACAGCTTGGGCTTATCTGAAAGATACTAATGCGGCAGATATGACCATCATGGGAGATTATGGTCTAGATCAGACAGACCAGGAAGAATTGCAAACTCTATCAGGAGCAAATGTTGAATTTGGTTATATGACGGATTTGACATTAGAGGATAGTGAAGATGCTGTACGAATTTTTTCAAATACTGAAAAGATTTCAAAATTTCAAGTAACCCAAGGTCGTTTGCCTGAAAAAGAAGATGAACTGGCCTTGGCGGACTTTTGGAAAGATCGCTATCAGATTGGTCAAGTCATTCATTTGAACCAAAAGAATGGTAGCAATTCTCAATTGAAGCGGGATAGTTATACCATTACAGGCTTTGTTCACTCTCCAGATATTTTCTCAAAAACGGATATGGGGAGTGCAGGCAGTGGTAATGGGAACTTATCAGTCTATGGTCTTGTAACAAAAGATAACTTTAAGAGCTCTGTTTACACGATTGCCCGCCTTCGTTTTACTAGTCTAACAGATGTCAATCCTTTTTCTAGTGATTACGAAAAGAAACTCGAGGAAGAAGAGGAGACTCTAAAGGAACTAGTTGCTGATAATGGTCGAGCCCGGCTGAAGAAAATAAAAGAAGATTCTCAGGAGAAATTGGATGTTGGGAAGAAAAAACTAGATGAAGCGGAAACCAACTTGACAGCTGGCAAGAAACGTCTACAAGAAACCGAGACTCAGCTTCAAGGTCAAGAGTCACAGTTAAGCCAACTTCCAGAACCGCAAAAGAGCCAAGTTTCGAGCCAGATAGACCAAGCTAAAGAACAGCTAAAACAAGAAAAAGAAAAAGCAAGCCAAGCTGAAACAGATCTTACTAAGGAAAAGGCTAAGTGGCAGACCAGTCAGGATGAGGTCAATGCTCTGACAGAGCCAACCTATCATGTCTACAATCGAAAAAGCTCTCCTACTGGTCAAGGTTATCTGATGTATAGTAACTCAGCGATGAGTATTCGTGCCGTGGGAAATATCTTTCCAGTTGTTCTCTACGCAGTGGCAGCCATGGTTACCTTTACCACTATGACTCGATTTGTAGATGAGGAAAGAACCAATGCAGGGATTTTCAAAGCTCTAGGCTACCATAGCAAGGACATCATCGCTAAGTTTGTGATTTATGGTCTGGTTGCTGGTACTATTGGAACCCTTCTAGGGATTCTGATTGGCCATTATGTCTTAGCACCTACAATCTCACATATCATTACTGGTCGAATGATTGTTGGTGAGAGTCAGCAATATTTCTACTGGACCTATAGTTGCTTGGCTCTGGGGCTAAGCTTAGTAGCAAGCGTCCTACCAGCCTACCTTGTATCTCGTAGAGAATTGCATGAAGAAGCATCGCAATTATTATTACCTAAGCCTCCAGTCAAGGGTTCTAAAATTCTCTTAGAACGCATCACATTTATCTGGTCACGTTTGAGCTTTACTCAAAAGGTTACTGCTCGTAATATCTTTCGTTATAAGCAGCGTATGTTAATGACCATTTTTGGGGTTGGAGGTTCAGTTGCCCTCCTCTTTGCAGGACTTGGGATTCAATCCTCTGTGGTTGGCGTGGCCGACAGGCAGTTTAAGGACCTGCAACAATATCAGATGGTTCTCTCTGTAAATACTAGAGCTTCAGATACTGATAAGGACAAGTTAGAAGAAAAACTGAAAAGCGATGGAGTTAAAGATTTTCGTTTGATTTTTTCTAAGCAGATTGAAGAGAAGTATCCGGGCAAGGCTGGAATTCAGACAGTGACCATCATGGTAACAGATAAGGCTGACCTGGCTCCATTTGTCCGTTTAGAAAATAATGGGGAAAAACTTGACTTATCTAACGGAGTTGTCTTGACAGAAAAATTAGCTCAGTTGGCAGGAGTTTCCGTTGGTGAAAACTTTACAATAGATGGAAAAACCTTTAAAGTAGGTGGCATCACGGAGCATTATGTAGGCCATTTTGTTTATATGAATCAGGAGACCTATGAGAAAATTTATGGTCAAACTCCTAAGATGAATACCTATCTAGTCCAACTCAAGGATAAAAGTGAAGGCAATACTGAAAGAGTTGCAGGAGAATTTATGGAGCAGGCAGCTGTCAATGGCCTCGTTCAAAACACCTCCACCATTCAGCTCTTTGAAAGTTTTGCTAATTCTCTGAATCATACCATGGCGATTTTGGTGCTGGTATCGGTGCTATTAGCCATTGTGATTCTATATAATTTGACCAATATCAATGTTGCTGAACGCATACGTGAACTCTCAACCCTCCATGTTATTGGTTTTAATAACAACGAAGTGACCCTTTACATCTATC
>CAJPKC010000291.1 GCA_905370255.1 Streptococcus oralis | reverse complement strand
ATACAGCTATTTTAGGAAACCCCTCAAGAGGCTCATTCAAGTCCTCGGGATTGATAATCGCTTGTCTATTATCATCAAATTCAGTTAGTAGCATACGTGACCTCCTTAGTTTTAGGACCCATTATAACACAAAAAAATCAGACCAAAAAGAACGGTCTGATTCTATCACTATTTATTCTTCATTCTCCAAATCGTCCAGCTGTTTTTCAAGACGTCTTCTCTCATATCTTCCCAGTGCAGCGATAGCCCAATTCATAAAAAAGACAAAGGGAGCATACAACATATAAGTAACTGCCCAAGCCATGAGATATCTAGGATCCAAGGGATTATTATGATAGACATTGTGGTTTGACTGATAGTTAACTATCATCATTTCAAGTGTGATAAGCCCAGTCACCAGTAAACAACCTGGGACTGTTATACTCAAACCACCAAAAGCATTTACAGCAAGACGTTCAGATCTATAAATAGACCAAATACATACTATCAACAATGGATAAAGTAAGTAATCAACAGAGATGACACCTTTGTTAAAGAGGAATCCATAGACCATGCACGCAACCGTCCCTGCAATCATTATGTAATAACATTCGGCTGCAACTTTATTATTTAGAGCTTCTTCGCGTTCATCTGTAACTTTAATATTAACAAGCTTAAATTTCATCATCTTTACTTCCTTCCTAAATCTCCCAAAACAGTTGATCCAAAGTCCTGTCCAGTGTTTTGCAAATGGCAATGCATAAACCTAGGCTGGGATTGTACTTTCCAGCTTCAATCAACCCTATGGTTTGTCTTGTTGCACCTACCGCTTCTGCCAAGTCACCCTGGGTCATATCATGCTCTGCTCGAGCTGCTTTTAAGCGTAAATTCTTTGCCACATGCCCCCTCCTTTTCATCTTATCTGATATTATCGTCGACATTGATTAGGTTCACCATCTGTTTTCATCTTAATTATACACTATATATTTCCATTTGCAATATATATCTGTCATTATTTTAGAAATAAATTGCAAAACAAAAAGCCGAGATTCCTCTCAGCTTCTTCACTATTTAAACTTAGGCAGGTGTTACATCTAAGCTTTCACCAATTGCCGCAAGACGTTCGACAACTTCTTCTTGGTTCAAACCATTTTCAGAGACATAACGGTTGCGTGGGTGAACACGGCATTCATGTGAGCAGCCACGGAGGTATTTATCTTCATTTTCCTCTGAAGCAAGGATACGACGGTTACAGAATGGGTTACCGCAGTTGACATAGCGTTCGCAAGGCGTCCCATCGAACCAATCCTTACCGACAACGACAGGGTCTACATGGTTGATATCAACGGCAATACGCTCGTCAAAGACATACATCTTACCATCCCAAAGCTCTCCTTGAACCTCTGGATCTTTTCCGTAAGTCGCGATACCACCGTGCAATTGACCAACATCTTTGTAGCCTTCACGGACCATCCAACCTGAGAATTTCTCACAGCGGACTCCACCAGTACAGTACACAACCACGCGCTTGTCCATGAACTCTTCTTTATGGTCGCGGATCCATTGTGGCAATTCACGGAAGTTGCGAATATCTGGACGAATGGCTCCACGGAAGTGACCAAGGTCATACTCATAGTCGTTACGTGTATCGAGGACAACAGTGTCCTCATCTAGAAGGGTGTCTTTAAACTCTTTTGGTGACAAGTAGGCACCTGTTGTTTCAAGCGGATTGATGTCGCTGTCAAAGTTATCGTCCTCTAAACCAAGGTGAACGATTTCCTTCTTGTAACGCACAAACATCTTCTTGAAGGCTTGCTCTTCTTCCTCATCAATCTTGAACCAAAGGTCCTCCATCCCTGGAAGGCTGTGAACGTAGTCCATGTATTTTTGAGTAGTTTCATAGTCACCAGAAACCGTTCCATTGATTCCCTCGTCGGCGACCAAGATGCGTCCTTTCAGACCGATTGACTTACAGAAAGCCAAGTGGTCAGCCGCAAATTGCTCAGCGTTTTCGATGGGAAGGTATTTATAATAAAGCAATACTCGAATAGGTTTTGCCATTGTATATCCTCTTTCTTTATGAAATATCTATATCTGTTGTTTGATAGTCAAAGTCAACTTAACTATTATAGCGCTATCAAAGAGGGCTAGGCAATTGATTTGCTTGGAAGTGACTTTTCACAAAAGAAAAAGGCTGAGTGTCAAATGGCTCAACCTGAGTTTCGTAAGATTGTTTTTCAAAAGATAGTATTACAATTTCGCAGCGGCTGCCTCATCTAAGATAAGAGTCACATCTGGATGATTTTGCAAGACACTAGCTGGGACTTCCTCCGTCACAGGACCCTTGACCATTTTGAAAATGGCATCTGCCTTCTTGTCACCATAGGCAAACAAGATAATCTTCTTAGCAGCCATAATGGAAGCAATTCCCATTGAAATAGCCTTCGTAGGGACTTGGTCACGACTGGCAAAGAAACGGCTATTGGCTTCAATGGTGCTGTCCGTCAAGTCGACCACATGAGTTTGACTATCAAAAGGTGTACCTGGCTCATTAAAGCCAATATGCCCATTACTTCCGATTCCTAGGATTTGCAAATCAATGGCATGTTGTGCCAAGACGTCATCATAATCCTTAGCCGCCTGCTCCAAGTCCTCAGCCATACCGTCAGGCAAGAAGCTCTCCTTAAATGGCTTGGCATCAAAGAGTTGAGCCTTCATAAAGGCATGATAGCTCTGCTCATGGTCTGGTGCTAGTCCGACGTACTCATCCAAATTGACACTATAAAGCTCCGAAAAATCCACGTCGCTTTCAACCATCTCTTGGTAAAGAGCGATAGGTGAACTACCTGTCGCCAAGCCCAAGGTTTGAGCACCTGCTGCAAGGCTCTCTTTAAGAAGATCAAAGGCAACTTGTCCTCCCTCAACTTGATTCTTAACTAAAATCTTTTTCATTCTATTCACCTCGATATTGGTATATACCATTTTTCTTTATTATCTCTTTTTTTAACCTTTTTGTCAAGCGCTTTCACTCAACTCCTTTAATGACTGTCATCCTATATCGTGCTATAATAAAAAGGCTGAAAATTTTTAAACGAGGAAAGAAATGAAT
>CAJPKC010000290.1 GCA_905370255.1 Streptococcus oralis | reverse complement strand
AAATTTTTGCTCTATCCTAATAACAGATACAAAAATTCAACCTCCTTTCAAATCTAAGACTAGGTTATAGTCTCAATATCATTTTAGAATCTTATTTTGTACCGAACAAGCGGTCTCCTGCGTCACCAAGACCTGGAACAATATAGCCGTGTTCGTTCAAGCATTCATCCAAAGCTGCTGTAAAGATTTCTACATCAGGGTGAGTTTCTTGGAGAGCTTTAACCCCTTCAGGAGCAGATACAAGGCAGACAAACTTGATGTTTGAAGCCCCACGTTTTTTAAGGGAATCAACAGCTAAGATTGCTGAACCACCAGTTGCAAGCATAGGGTCAACTACAAAAATTTGACGTTGGTCAATATCTTCAGGTAATTTTACCAAGTATTCTACTGGTTGAAGGGTTTCTTCGTCACGGTACATACCAATGTGCCCAACTTTGGCCGCTGGAACCAAACTCAATAGTCCATCAACCATACCAATACCTGCACGCAAGATTGGGACAATTGCCAATTTTTTACCAGCCAATTGTTTTTGAACTGTTTTTGTGATAGGTGTTTCGATTTCAACGTCTTCAAGCGGAAGATCACGAAGTACTTCATATCCCATCAACATTGCAATCTCGTTAACTAACTCACGAAAAGCTTTTGTAGAAGTGTCAGTGCGACGCAAGATTGACAATTTGTGTTGAATCAGTGGATGATTAATAACTTCAAGTTTTCCCATTTTCAGAATTCCTTCTTTCAATTTATTCTTCTTATTATATCAAAAAATGGCTTAAAAAGCTTTTTAAACCATTTATTTTTTTACAAATTCTAGATCAGGTGAGCTTCTTGGAGAGCTGCTTGCACTGTTTCAAGTGGTAAATGAGTCAACTCCGTTCCTTTTTCATGATAAAGATGCTGGGCATAGTCATCCATACGGTATTGATTGATATAAACAACACGTTCACATCCCACCTGCAACAGTTGCTTGGTACAGTTAAGGCATGGAAAATGAGTAACGTAGGCTGTAAAACCCTTTGGAACGCCACGCTCTGCCCCTTGTAAAATAGCATTTACCTCTGCATGAAGAGTGCGGACACAGTGGCCTTCAATCACCAGACAGTCATGATCTATACAATGCTCTGTTCCTGATACAGAACCATTATAGCCTGTTGAAATAACTTTGTTATCCTTGACTAAAACAGCTCCTACCTTGGCACGCTTACAGGTTGAACGATTGGCAATCAATAGAGCTTGAGCAGCGAAATACTCATCCCAAGCTAGTCTTTTTTCTGTCATAGCATTTCTCCTCATGTTTTATTTTTTGAAAAATGGCAGGCGTAAATCTGCGATTTTTTCAGCAGGAACCTTCATCCCATCCTTGATCCATTTAAGCAAGACCGATACGATGGCCGAACTCCAAAAAGAATGCAGGTAAGAACTGACACCTTTTGATTTCCCATAGTATTTTTCTAGAAATTCTTGCATGGCTTGCACAAAGATTTTTTCTAAGTGATAGTCTAGGGCAAGCTGAATAATTTTGGCTTCTTTCTTGGCCTCTCTAAAGAGGTGAACCCATACGAGATAAAGGTCTGTTTTAACATCGTAATGACTCAATTGCTCCATGATGTTATGGACGCTACGTTTAAAGACACTTTCTAAAATCTCTTCTTTTGAATCATAGTTTCGATAAAAAGCTGCACGAGAAACGCCAGCACGCTTGACTAACTCAGAAATGCTAATCTTAGCCAACTCCTTTTTCTCCAAGAGTTGCAAAAGAGCTGTTTCAATCGCTTCTCTGGTTAGCAAATTAGATTCTTGATTTGATTTTCTAAGGTTTTCAAGCGATTTTTCAGATATTTTACGTTCAGACATAACAATTTCTTTCTACTTGTGACAACAGAGAGGTACTACTTTTGTTTCAAGGGCTTTCATGATATAATTGTAAAAAAAGACAGAACCTTTGTCAATGTATAAGTGATAAAGATGGAGAATTTCTATGACTTGGAAGATTGTAGCTGACTCTGGTTGTGATTATCGCCAGCTGGAAAACCTTGCTTTTGATACTGAATTTGTCAGTGTTCCCTTAAAGATTCAGGTAGCAGATCAAGTCTTTGTCGATGATGCCAATCTGGATATCGATAAGATGATGGAAACTATGTATGCGACTTCTGAAGCTTCAAAATCAGCCTGCCCTAGTCCTGATGATTACTTACGAGCATTCGAAGGTGCCAAACATATTTTTGTAGTGACTATCACTGGAACTCTCTCTGGTAGCCACAATAGTGCTCAATTAGCTAAAAACATTTATCTCGAAGACCACCCTGACACTCAGATTCACGTTATTGATAGTTTGTCTGCTGGTGGAGAGGTAGACTTAATTGTTGAGAAAATCAATGACTTGATTGACCAAGGACTTTCTTTTGAAGAAGTGGTTGAAGTGATTACTACTTACCAAGAAAAAACGAAGTTGTTGTTCGTTCTTGCTAAAGTGGATAACTTGGTTAAAAACGGTCGATTGAGTAAGCTTATTGGTACAGTTGTCGGGCTCCTCAATATTCGTATGGTCGGGGAAGCAAGCGAAACCGGAACCTTAGAACTCCTCCAAAAAGCTCGTGGTGCTAAAAAGTCCCTTCAGGCTGCTTATGAAGAGTTAATCAAAGCTGGCTATGCTGGTGGGCGTATCGTCATGGCTCACCGCAGTAATGATAAATTCTGCCAACAACTCTCAGAGCTCTTGCGTGAAAAATTCCCACAAGCTGTAATCAAGATTATCCCAACCTCTGGACTCTGAAGTTTTTATGCAGAAGAAGGTGGACTCCTTATGGGATATGAAATTGACTAATAATTCAAACAGGAGATGACTTATCATCTCTTGTTTTTTTTATGATACAATACTTTTATGAAATATTTTGACACTATTGTAATCGGGGGAGGCCCGGCTGGTATGATGGCTACGATTTCAAGTAGCTTTTATGGGCAGAAAACCCTTCTCATCGAAAAAAATCGAAAACTCGGAAAAAAATTAGCTGGTACTGGTGGTGGGCGCTGCAACGTGACCAACAATGGATCTCTAGATGACCTATTAGCTGGCATCCCTGGAAATGGCCGCTTTCTATACAGTGTCTTTTCC
>CAJPKC010000289.1 GCA_905370255.1 Streptococcus oralis | reverse complement strand
TTGAACGTCATGCAAAAGAGTACGGCATTAAACCAGTCGACACACTTCTTGTGATTGGCCATAAACGTATGCAAATCGACGAATTGCTAGAGAAGATTAACGAATACCGTAAAGGGAAAGATGCATATGTCGTAGGAGTAACGAACGTAGGGAAATCAACCCTGATTAATAAGTTGATTCAAAGTATTGGTGAATCAGGCGAAGTGATTACGACGTCTCAATATCCTGGAACAACTCTTGGACAAATTGATATTCCATTCGATGAACATTCATCATTAGTGGATACACCAGGGATTATTCATCGTCACCAAATTACACACTACTTAGCGGAAAAAGAAATGAAGAAAGTCTTACCGCAAAAAGAGTTACAACCGAAGACTTTCCAATTAAATAGCGAGCAAACGATTTTTATCGGTGGTTTGATTCGTGTCGATTACGAACAAGGAGAACGGAATTCATTTACCTTCTATACACCGCAAACAATCGACTTGCATCGCACGAAGTTGGAGAAGGCGACTGAGTTTTACGAAAAACATGCAGGAACACTATTAACGCCGCCAACAGGAGACAATATGAAATTGTATCCAAAATTAGTGAAGAAGACATTTACGATTAAAGAAAAAACGGACTTAGTGATTGCAGGTCTTGGCTGGGTAACGATTCAAAAACCAGGTACCGTATCTGTATGGAGTCCAAAAGAAGTTGACGTGATTCAACGTCAATCGATTATTTAAAGAAAGGAGAGCTTTCATGGAATTAAAAGGGAAAGAAAGACAGTTCTTCAAAAAAGAAGCACACTCGTTGAAGCCAATCTTCCAAATCGGGAAAGGTGGACTTAGCGAAGAGATGATTCATCAAATTCAAAACGCTGTTGAAAAACGCGAATTGATTAAAGTGACTTTATTACAAAACACATTAGAGGAGCCCCAAGAAGCTGCCGAAACAATTTCAGCTATTATAAAAGAACTAGATTATAGCCCTAGTCAGATTGCTAGAGACTTAAGTGCCGGCCATACTCGAAAAATCGGTGTTGTAGTGCCTCATGTTCGGCATACCTACTTTACTGAATTGATAAAAGGGTTGCTAGACGCAGCCCTAGAGAGTCATTACCAGCTCCTATTTTTGCCATCGGATTACAGCATTGAAGCTGAGAAAGCCTATCTGGAACAGCTACGGAGCAATGCTTTTGATGCACTAATCTTTACTTCTCGGGCTATTGATATACAGACCATCGCTAGATACCGAAAATATGGCTCCATTGTTTGTTTGGAAGAAACAGACTTACCTGAGTTAATTTCTATCTCAGTGGATCGAAAACCTGGATATCAAGCTCTCTTTAAATGGATTCAGAAGCATAATCCCCAGAAAATAGCTTTGTTATTCTCTCGAAACAGTCCAATCAGCCCCACTTTTCGTGAAACCCTATCAGTCTTTGAGGAAATTTTCAAGGGCGTGGAGTATGTAACTTTTGGGGGATTAATGCGATATGAGGATGCAGGATGGATTTTTGAAAAGCTGTGTATGCAAAAAGGTTTAGACTGCATTGTTTCTAATAGCGATGACTTAGCAGTCGGACTACTAGAATTCTATAAAAAATCTGGTATAGAACCGCCACTCATTGTCAGTCAAACCAGTCAGTTGTCCGGGAAACTGCTCAATATCCCCAGCATTGACAACTATTCTTACCAACTTGGCACACTTGCTTTTAAAGCGGCTATTGCAAAAAATCCCCAGTCAATCTGCTTGCCATCAAAATTTCTAATCAAAAGAAAATAAAAGTGGTTTAGGCCACTTTTTAGTTTTGCTAGTTTACTTGTATCTCTTGATACCCATTTTCTGTTATAATAAATTGTTAGAAATTACCGCGAAAGGTCTTACAATGACAAATCTTATCAAACACAAACGGGTGGAATTTAGCGTGCTTTTTTATGACTTGGTTTTCGGCTACGCGATTTCCAAAACAACGGCCCTCAACCATCATCTTCATCATGGGGTGCTATCCCTAGATGCTATCTTTGGTTTCCTGATGACGCTTCTGGTTCTGGTCAATTCTTGGATGATTCAGACCGTCTACACGAATCGTTACGGAAAGAATTCTCTTTTCAATATGGTCGTCATGTTTGTCAATATGGGTATGCTGCTCTTGATAGCAAACATGATTACTAATGACTGGCAGTCCTATTTCCATACCTTCTGCTGGACGATTGGGACACTGACCCTGACCTTATTTTTCCAATACATGGTTGAATATCTTCGAAAATCTACAAGCTCTGCCAATCGTAAAAGTATCAAAGGATTTCTTTGGATGACCGGTCTTCGAACTATTTTGGTCTACCTAGCTGCTCTCTTGCCAATTCATCTTGGGATTCATGTCTACATGACTGGGATTCTCCTGACCTTTATCATGCCCGTCCTATTGACACGAAAAGTTTCCCATTTTCAAATTAATCTTCCCCACCTGATTGAACGTATCTCGCTACTGGTCATTATTACCTTTGGGGAGATGATTATGGGCCTAGCAGATTTCTTTACAGTTGAAAATTTCTCCATCCACTCTATCCTTTACTTTATCATCATGGTCAACCTCTTTATGAATTACTTTGGTCAGTTTGACCATGCTATTGATGAGAATGGGGAGAATAAAGGAATTTTCCTAATTTATAGCCACTATCCGATTTTCATCGGCTTGATTATGATCACTGTGTCTATGAGTTTCTTGGTAAACCCTGAAGCCCATCACCTCTTTGCGACTGGCTTCTTCTATACGGGTATCGGCCTCTTTCAAGCTGCCATCCTTGCAAATGGTTATTTTAACAAGAGCTATCTCAAGTATGACAAGCTCTATTATGGCTTACAAACCGCATTCTTCCTTATCGGACTAGCTCTCTCCCTTCTTTTCTCAGCCAATCATACCATTGTCATCACCATTGCAACCCTCATGACCTTGGTAATGGAAGTCCATTTCACGTATTTTTACATAACCCAGACCAAGAAACACTCAGAAGTTGACTGGAAATTGATTTAAGAAAACTCACTGCTTGAAAAAGCGATGAGTTTTTTAAAATAGTACCGATAAAAAAGGATAACATTGCTCTTAGAATGCTATCCTTTTT
>CAJPKC010000288.1 GCA_905370255.1 Streptococcus oralis | reverse complement strand
TTAATCGAATAAATGTCCAAACGATTCAAGCGCGTCTCCATCCGATGCCCAATCCCCCAAAATACGGTCATCTTTGTAATGGACCAGACCTTCTCTTCCACATCCTGGTAAGACCAATTGGCTCGCATAGTCGGTGTGTGCTTGGCTTCATTATCCAAGGCCAACTTAGCAAGCAGGGGATTGGCATTCGACATACCGACTGTTGAGTAAATCCCGGTCTGTCGCCAAATATCCCTCTGGATACGAGCCGAAAGCATATCCAGCTTATCTTTGCGAGAAATCTGCTGATCTGGGACAAAATAATTGAGCGAACTGGTTAGATCAATAAAGCCTTCATCAATTGAATAAGGATAAATATCATCTGGACTGCCATAATTCTGGAAAATGCGCTGAATTTCCATGTTGACTGCGATATACTTATCCATCCGAGGAGGGACAATGACGGTCACCCGAGCCCAATCTTCGATAAATTTCACATAGGCTGGGTCTGTCCGTAAGCCTTGTTTTTTGGCATTATAGTAGGAAAATTTACGCGTTTTGATATCAAAGGGGAGGTCATAGGCACGACCAACATTTGCTTTCCCAAAAACCTTTTTAAACATAGGCGAGGAGGCAAGAATAAGCCCAACAGAATTATCCGCCCGACTCATGACACAAAGGGAGGTTTTGAGGGGATGGAGTCCTCTTTCCACACACTCAACACTGGCATAAAAGGACTTCATATCGACAAAGGCAATATCACTTTTGGGCTCTCTGGAATAATCAAAGTAGCCCATAGACTATCCCTCCATCGGTACAAAATTACCCACGATAATGCCCACAATCCGCGGATCTTCTTCGTAAGAAATGTGAATATCCTTGTATTTAGGATTGATAGAGACCAGACGCAGACCATCTTCTTCACGGTAGACCCGTTTGATATAGGTCTGGTTATTGCAAACCACTGCATAGACAGCTCCGTCATAATCAAATCCTGTCTCTCGAATCAGAGCCACGGAACCATTTTGATATTTAGGTTCCATAGAATCTCCAGACACCCAGGAAGCAAAATCGTGAGCCAGTTCTTCATTGAAATAAACCGTATCAAAGTTTCGATCATCATAAACCGAAGCACCGATACCAGCCGACATGCGTTCGTAGACATGATACTCGAAAAGTTTTTCTGAAATGACAGTCACCTTCTGTGCTTGTTCTTCTTGAGCCAAGTTGCGAGCATAGACTACCACCTTTTCTTTCCCTTGATTGGAAAGGCTGTTATAAAGACGGACAATTTCGATTTGGGTAAAATAGCCTTTTGGTACTTTTAAAATCTCTTCTAGCTGAGCAACCTTTTCTTCAGAAGGCTCCTTGACTCCACGCTCCCAAGCTGAATAAGCCTGAAAACTAATCCCAAGCTGCTCTGCAATCTCTTTCTGTGTTAGCTTTAACTCTTTTCTCCGAGCCTTGAGTTTTTCTGGTTGGTACATGACTTCCCTCCTAGTGTGATGTTTTCATCGTAGGTTGACTCTATTTTTAAAATTCAACCATTTTGGTTTAGTTTTATTATATAAAAAAAGTAGACAAATGTCTACTGGGAAAATCAAATTTTAAACCTACTTGCTTCATCTTCATAAAGTGATAATGACTTACAAATAAAGAAGAAAACCATCTCATCAATTCTGAGATGGTTAATCATTTAGTCTACTTTATAAAAAACTTGTTCTGAGCTAGTTGGAGCAGCTTGACCAGCAGTAAGCCTGTTTTTACTTAAGTCAGAATCTAACCCATCTATAATAAGTCCAGCAGGGTAAACACTCATTCCATACCCTGTAAAACCAGATCTAACACTGAATTCAATAGTTCCATGGCTACCCATGCTCACTTTCTCAATGTTCCCACTGTTTACTAGTCCATTTTTATCGAATGTAAACTCTTGTCCAAGCCCATTTCTCCATGTCCCAACTAGAGTAGAGAAATCTCCATTTAGAATAGCTTGCTCATCTATTTTTTGTGACTCAGCATTCGTTTTCTCTTCTTGTGTCGAAGGTCTTTCCTCCTCCGTAGTAGTAATACTCTCTTGAGAAGTCGTTGAACTAGTGGTTGTTGTACTAGTCGCTGTCGTACTAGTAGTAGAAACCTGTTCTGTTGTAGTACTTACCGCTTCTGCATCTTGCTTCTTATGATTAAAGAAGAACATAAAACTTATCAGTACTATAGCAATTAAACAACTTAACAGAATCAAAATCCAATTGATGCCTTTTCCTATTTTCATTTATAACTCCTTTAAATTATTCGTATTTAATTATATCATACTAAACTGATACTAGGAAGAAATTGTATAAGACAAAGACTATTGGTGTGATTTTTGGAGGTGAACTCTCTATTGAGGATTAAAAAAGAACACCCCAAAAGGTGTTCTTTGTAAGTATAGTCATTCTTTTGATTAACGTTTACTAAATTATAATGCTTTACGAGCTTTTTTCAATCCTATCCTCTTCCTTCTTATCCTAACAAAGTTTGTAATATTGGAATAACAACGATAAATAGAACCGTACTTAGAGTCACTACATTCGTAGAGAATTCCACATCTCCTTTTCCCTGATTAGCAAGGATCGGAAGAACAGCTAAAGCTGGTGTAGCGGACTGAATCATAAAGGTCTTAAATTCTACTGTCGCCATATTTGGTGCAAAGAACTTCAATACAAGAAGCATGATTAGAGGAGCTAGGATAAAGCGTCCAACTAAAGTGACAATTGTATCTTTATCAAAAGTAATAGTTTTCAAGCCTGCCTTTGCAAGAACGATACCAATATAAATCAGAGATAGAGGAGTGACGATATTTCCAACATAGGTTAAGGTATTCGTTGCGAAATCTGGAATAGAGACTCGGAGAATCAAACATAATAGAGCTACAAGAAAACCTACAAGCGGAGCTGGGAGCAATTTCTTCCAATCAAATTTAGTTTCCTTCTTGCTTTGACCCGATTTACTGTCACTCGTCATCAAATACACGCCCAATGTCCAGGTGGAAATCGTGTTGGTGATATAGTAAATTAAGAAATAAGGAAGAGCCTGATCCCCAAAAAGAGCAACGTTTAAAGGTAAACCAATAAAAATAGTATTGGATTCACAAAGGTATTAATC
>CAJPKC010000287.1 GCA_905370255.1 Streptococcus oralis | reverse complement strand
GGGTTATAGGACTCGTGGAATGAGGAAGGACACCGACGAGATGATACGGTAAGTCCGAACCGCTGAGTGTGTGGGATTGCTTATAAAAGAGTAAAAAACTTGTAACGAAGCAACAATGAAAAGCCTTGATTGCAAGGCTTTTCATTTTGTGCTAGGGAAGTATCAGAGTTAGTATTTTTTGGAGTGAGTAGAAGTGATATCTAGAAATTATCTAATTCTATTTATCTTGTGGAGATATGTTTGTTTCCATTGACAAGGTGTTTGTGGGTAAAGAAACGTACTCCACCTCCAATATCGCTTAATTGATCTTTGGAAGTATCAGTATTAAAATTGATACAATTTTTATTATCCTTTTAGTTTTTCTTAGCTTTATTTTTGTGTTTGTTATCGAGAAATCATTTCATTCATAAAAATTTTAGTGATATAATAAATTCAGATAATTGTTGAAAAATAGAGAGTATATATGGGTAAAAATAAAAAAACACTGGTCTTAGACTTAGATATTACCGATTCTGGATATCAATTTGCATCAAATATAAATGATGCATTATCTGAAGCTGAGCTTGAATTAAATACTATCAATGAAAGACTTAGTGAAGACTATTATGCAATAGAGCATGTAACACCTAATTGTGATAAATCAGATTATATTCTAGCCTCTAGCTGTGGCGCTCTTTGTAGCATAATAGATATATTTTTTGTAGGGAGGCCTGGAGAGTCTCCATTGGGTAACATAACAGATGAGTGGTTTAAAAATCGTACTAAAGATTTTGCCAAACTTTGTGGTTGGGAAGATAATGGATCGAATAATATCTCTTCTGCGGTGAGGTACTTAGAAAGAAGATTTAAAGTTCCTTACGATCAACGTGGAGCTGGTGATGCGGCAAGCTTTATTTTCGATTTGAATCCAAAGAATCATCACTTTAAATCTCTTGCACATAATCCTACTTTGCTCGGACTATTTTTTTCAATTTTAGATCAGTTCAATAATACATCGCACTTTGTATCTGGTGGTGAACTTATTTCACTTCAAAACGCTAATCCAGGCTTTGAGTTACAAGGAAATAACTTTTCAAGCAAATTTTACTGTGCTTTTATTAATTGGATTGGACATTTGTTTTCAGATGTTTCTGGTTCGTCTGGTAGTAAGAGTCGAGGGATGGGGATCCCATCACCACTATGGAGCTGGATTAATGACATTATAGCTCTCAAAAGGAAGTTGAACATACCTGTTACTGAATTTGATAACAGCTTTAATGAATTAGCTCTCAATATATACAAAGAGGGATATGATGTTAGATTCCAGACTGCTCAAGCACTTTCAGTTTTTATTAATGAACTTTTAGTACGCACAGTATACTCAGTTAGGAGATTAATAAGATATTTCAGCGATTTTGATAAAAGTAAAAGGGTATTCTCTCTATTATGGAAAACGTGTGAACCTTTTTCTAATGCATCTGTAAAGAGGATGCTGACAATATCTCATGGGACATTCTGCCTGATTGATTTATCTGATGCTATAATCAGAGGTGTTATCTCTGGTAAAGGAAATTTCGACGTTTCAGAATTTGTAATGAGGCTTAATATTGTTGGTTTAGGTAGACTGGGAATATCATTGTATGGCGAAGGGAATAACGCTTTTATTCGGCATAAGCTAAGTAACAAGATATATGATAACAGACGAGAAATGAAGATTCTAAACTACTATGTTGAGGGCTTAAGAGAATTATCAAATATATACGATGATGTTGATTTGTTAACCTTCGTTACTGACTTGGAGAATAGTGAAATGTATAGGTCTGCGTTCGACAAGTCAGTCTTACTTGCTGAAAAGAGGAATGTTGATTCCAATAAAATTTTAAGAAATAAGTCCGATATTGACTCTTACTTTCGTGGAGAATGATGATGAGAATAAGAAAGAAAAATAAAACTAAGTTACAGATTGCTAAGGATAATACTCAGAATGCAATTCATGAGGTTAATACTCAGATAAATACATTAGGTGGTTATACTAAAGGATTACACGAAGCTTTGACAGAGATTCAATACACCTTTGATAAAATACGCAATGTTCCTAGTGAACAAAAAATTCAGTATGAAGAATTAAAAAAGATAAGATTAAATTGGAAGCAACAAGTAGTTAAGATTGAAAAGGACTATAAAAACGCAACAGTAAAAAATGCAGGTGTAGGAACAGCAGGAGCTGGACTGGGGGTTGCAGTAGTAACAATGGGACCGACAGTAGCAATGGGTGTTGCTACAACTTTTGGAGTTGCATCAACTGGTACTGCCATCTCTACTTTAAGCGGAGCTGTGGCCACTAATGCTGCATTAGCATGGCTTGGTGGTGGAGCACTTGCTGCAGGTGGTGGTGGAATGGCAGCAGGAGAAGCTTTTCTTGGTTTGGCAGGTCCAGTTGGATGGGCTATGGCCTGTGTTTCTTTATTAGCTAGTGGATTAATCTTTTGGAAAAGTAAGATTGATAAGAACCATTTAGAAAATTTATTTATTGCTATAAGTGAAAGAGATATACAATCATATAAGCTTGCTATTGTTGAATTACAAGAGCGGATAACGAGAATTAAAAATGAGCAATCACTGTTGAATAGAGCAATAAATAAAATTCAGACATTTGGTCTTGACTATGATAAAATGTCCGACCAACAGCAGTATGAACTAGGTACATATGTCAATTTGATGAATTCTTCTACTCAATTACTGGTTAACCCCATTTTAGGTTTAGTTCCCAAATATACAGTTCAAGATTTTGATGAATATAAAGCGTCAATTATTGATGAAAAGGAGACTAAGTTTTTAAATGTATTTAAACCTTTAATTATTTCACTAGCAAATCTACTTTACAGCATTGAACTTGATACAAAAGCTAAAAAGCTATTATGGAAGTCTCTAAGAAACAATAAAGATTTTCTTAAAAGTTTGAACTTTAAAAAGAGAAAACTAAAATCTAAAGTCATTGATTTAGCGGTGGATGCCTTAGAGTTCAAGTATAAAGACTAGTTAGACACCTAATAATTCTTCTATAGACCAGAGTTAAACGATAACTCTGGTCTATTTTTGTCTCTCGAAAACCACTAGCTATGCTAGTGGTTCCGAAAAGCTTTT
>CAJPKC010000286.1 GCA_905370255.1 Streptococcus oralis | reverse complement strand
AGAACTTTGTCTTCACTATGCAAAACCTTGCTAAGACTCACAAGACACTTACAGTTGTTAATGACCAACACGGTCGTCCAACTTGGACACGTACTTTGGCAGAGTTTATGACTTATTTGGCTGAAAATCGTAAGGAATATGGTTACTATCACTTGTCAAATGATGCAGCAGAAGATACAACTTGGTATGACTTTGCGGTTGAAATCCTCAAAGATACTGATGTTGAAGTGAAACCTGTTGATTCAAGCCAGTTCCCAGCCAAAGCTAAACGCCCACTTAACTCAACAATGAGTTTGGCTAAGGCTAAGGCTACAGGATTTGTCATTCCAACATGGCAAGATGCTTTGAAAGAGTTTTACAAACAAGAAGTGAAATAAGAATACTTAATGAGCTTTTTAAGTTCAAAGAGAGAACGTGTGTCATGCTGTTCTCTCTTTTTTCATTTAGAATATGATATAATTAATGGAATATAGTTATCGAAAGAGAGTGAAATATTTGAAAAAAGTAACTGCCCAAAAGGTTTTTTTCTGGAATATTTTAGGAAGTATGTCTTCAGCTGCTGTTTCAGTTATACTTCTTTTTATTGTTACACGGGCTTTAAATAGTGCTTCAGCGGATATCTATAGTTTTGCCTATGCAATTGCGAATCTCTTTGTTATTGTAGCAAGTTTTCAAGTCAGAGATTTCCAAGCGACAGATATAAGAGAAAAGTATTCTTTTGACACCTATTTTGTCACAAGAATCATTTCTAATGTTGCAATGGTTCTTCTTTTAGTGACGTATTTAATTTTTAATACTAATACTCACTCAAATCTAGGGATAATTTTTTGGGTATCTTTTTTCCGAGTTAGTGAAGCATTATCAGATGTTTTTCAAGGATTGTTTCAGCAGAAAGAACGTCTGGATATTGCAGGGAAGTCTCTTTTCCTGAGAAATACCATTTCAACAATTGTATTTGCTTTAACTTTAGTCATCTCTAAAAATCTATTGTGGTCTGTGATCGCACAAACCATCAGTTCATTTGTTTTTATTGCTCTATTCGATTATCCTAATTCAAAAGTCTTCCATCGCTTTAATCTTAAGAGTGTTAGGTTGAGTAATATTATCAATGTATTGAAAGATTGTTTACCTTTATTTATTAATGCTTTTTTGTTGGTCTCAATTTATAATCAGCCTAAATATGCTTTGAATGATATTTTTAATCAAGGTTTGATTGGAAATGGTGTTCAGCGAGATTTTAGTATTTTGTTTACACCAATTTTTGCCATGAATCTTATGATTGTGTTTCTTAGACCAATGATTACACAGCTTGCAGTCTTTTTAGAAGAAAAGAAGATTTCTCATTTTGTCACTTACAAGAATAATCTCTTCAAGATTTTAATTGGAACTTGTACATTAATATTTCTAATTGGTGCTTTTATTGCCATCCCAATTTTGGATATTGTATACGGGACCAACCTTAAACAGCATCAGACTAGTTTTGTTATTTTGCTACTTGGAGGGATTGCAAGTACTTTTTCAACTGTATGTGATAATATTTTGACAATATTTAGGAAGCAACATTTTTTGGTTATTTCCTTTATTGTGGGCTATATTGTGTCAATCTTAACTGCCAAGCCTCTAGTCTCAAAATTTGAAATTTTTGGAGCCTCACTATCATTTCTTTGTGCAATGATAGCATGGCTACTTGCTTCCCTAGTAATTTATTTTGTAACAAACCCATATACAATCTTTAGAAGGAAAAAATAAAATGAAATTTTCAATTATAGTAGCTGCTTATAATGTGGCAGAGTATTTAGAAGAATGTGTAGAAAGTCTTGTAAATCAAAACTTCCCTAATTCTGAATATGAAGTTCTTATAGTAGATGATGGTTCTACTGATTGTCGAACAGGCTTGCTTTGTGATCAGTTAACATCTAAATTTGGAGTGGTTAGAACCATTCATCAAGAAAATGGCGGATTATCTTCAGCGAGAAATACCGGAATTAAAAATTCTAAGGGGGATTATTTGCTATTTGTTGATGGCGATGACTTTTGGAGTAATCCAGAATTTCTAGATAAATTATCTAAAAACATTGATAAATTTCGAAGTGATGTAATTATATTTTCTTATGATAAATATTATGGAGATGAGGAGCTTATCGAAGTAAATTTTTCGAATGTTGCGGAAGCAGGGGAATTAGGTAATAATATTTCTGATTTAGTCTCAAAAGGTTTATTTACAGCACCTGCATGGAATAAATGTGTTAAAAGAAAATTTTTTGATAATGGTTTAGATTTTCCGGTAGGATTGCTTTCAGAGGATTGTTTATACTGTTCAGATATTTTAAAAATTGTAAACAGTTATTCGGTTTTAAATGAAAGATGTTATATGTATAGGCAAAATCGAAAAGGAAGTATAACAAATATTGTTAAAGAAAAAAATATTCATGATATTTTGGAGAGTATAGATATTGGTCTGCAGGATATACAAAATTATGATGATGCTCGGCAACTTGCTTTAAGAATTTATTTTGCAATCTCATATATTTCTATTTTGCCATATGTTAATCAATATATTTCAAATCAAAAAATCAAACAATTATTATATAAGCATAAATATTTGTTGAAATATTCTAAGGATTTGAGTAATAAAGAGTTTAAACTAACAGGTATGATGAGTCAAATTGTAGGACTCAAAGCTTCAACTAAGATGTTTGCATACCTATTGAAATTCTATAAACGATATAGAGGATAAATAAAATCCATTGAGTTAATCAAGCGAATATTCGTCTAAGATATACGTGAAAGGAGAAGTAGTTGAGAGTTTTAATGATAATTCCTGCCTACAATGAGGAGGAAAGTATTTTCGACACGGTAACGAGTATTTTGAATTACCGCAAGAAGGTTGATTTTGATTTGGCCTATGTTGTTATCAATGATGGATCAACAGATAAGACAAAACAAATTCTGGAAGATAATCATTTTAATGCTGTTAATCTCGTGATGAATCTTGGAATTGGTGGTGCGGTTCAAACAGGCTACAAATATGCACTCGAGCATGACTATGATGTAGCAGTTCAATTTGATGGCGATGGCCAGCATGATATTGAATCCTTGTCAGATTTGCTAGAACCAATTCGAA
>CAJPKC010000285.1 GCA_905370255.1 Streptococcus oralis | reverse complement strand
CCAAACTTCCTTCCAGTTGGAGTATCACCAGACTTTATTGATGCTAGAACCAATGTTCTCTGGGCTAGTGCTCCAGGAACTATCTTGCCTGATACAACCTACTATGCGGAAGACCATCCACAGCGTGAGGAATTATTGAACCTTTGGAAAGAAAGTACTTCTAATCTCCTCAAAGCCTATAACTTCTCAGATGAAGAAATCGAAGACTTGCTAGAGAAACGATTGGAATTGGACCGCCGTATCGCAGCTGTCGTACTTTCAAACGAAGAAAGTTCAGAATATGCCAAACTCTACCATCCATATTCTTATGAAGATTTCAAAAAGTTTGCACCTGCCCTAGCTCTCGATGACTTCTTCCAAGCTGTGATTGGACAAACTCCAGATAAGGTTATCGTAGATGAAGAACGTTTCTGGCAAGCAGCAGACCAATTCTATAGTGAAGAAGCTTGGCCTTTACTCAAGGCAAGCTTGATCTTGAGTGTGGTTAATCTTTCAACTAGTTATCTGACAGATGAGATTCGTATCTTGTCAGGTGCCTACGGACGAGCTCTTTCAGGAGTTCCAGAGGCTCAAGACAAACGCAAGGCGGCTTACCACTTAGCTCAAGGACCATTCAAACAAGCCCTCGGCCTTTGGTATGCCCACGAAAAATTCTCTCCAGAAGCCAAGGCAGACGTAGAGAAAAAAGTAGCAACCATGATTGACGTTTATAAGGAACGTTTGGCTAAAAATGACTGGCTGACTCCTGAAACTCGAGAAAAAGCCATCGTCAAACTCAATGTCATCAAGCCTTATATCGGTTATCCAGAAGAACTGCCAGCTCGCTATAAGGACAAGGTTGTAGATGAATCTGCTAGCCTCTTTGAGAATGCCCTAGCATTTGCGCGTGTGGAAATTAAGCACAGTTGGAGCAAGTGGAATCAGCCGGTTGACTACAAGGAGTGGGGAATGCCTGCTCATATGGTCAATGCCTACTACAATCCACAAAAGAACTTGATTGTCTTCCCAGCTGCTATCTTACAGGCACCATTCTATGACTTGCATCAGTCATCTTCTGCCAACTATGGTGGTATTGGTGCGGTTATTGCCCATGAAATTTCTCACGCCTTTGATACTAATGGAGCTTCCTTTGATGAAAATGGAAGTCTCAAGGATTGGTGGACAGAAAGCGACTATGCAGCCTTCAAAGAGAAAACTCAGAAGGTTATCGACCAGTTTGATGGACAAGAATCTTACGGTGCAAAAATCAATGGGAAATTAACTGTATCCGAAAACGTTGCGGACCTTGGAGGAATTGCTGCTGCCCTAGAAGCTGCAAAGAGAGAACCGGACTTTTCAGCTGAAGAGTTCTTCCATAACTTTGCTCGTATCTGGCGTATGAAAGGGCGTCCAGAGTTGATGAAACTCATGGCTAGCGTTGATGTGCACGCGCCAGCTAAACTTCGTGTTAACGTCCAAGTGCCAAACTTTGATGACTTCTTTACAACCTATGATGTCAAAGAAGGCGACGGTATGTGGCGCTCACCAGAAGACCGTGTGATTATTTGGTAATCAAAAAACCAAGGATGATTGTCCTTGGTTTTTATGTTTTAGAAAAATGGATTAAAAGTCTTTTCATGAGCGATGGTCGTAGCAGGTCCGTGTCCAGGATAGACATCGTAGTTAGGAAGGGTAAAGAGCTGGGTTTGGATACTATGGAGGAGTTGTTCCATACTACCTGTAGGTAGATCTGTTCGGCCAATAGTTTCTCGGAAAAGGGCATCTCCCGTTAAGACCAAGTGTCCATCTGGGAAAACGAGTGAAACGCCACCAATAGAGTGGCCTGGAGTTGGTAATACAGTGAAGCGGAACTCCTCAATCTGGTATTCTTCATGAAAAACAAAGGTATGTTCAGCTGGTCTACGTACGACATCTGCCATATCGTCATGACGAGGAAGGCCTGAGAGGTTGTCGACAGGAGTATAGAGCCAAGAAGCTTCGCTTTCCGCTACATACACTGGAGGATTTCCAAAAGTATCTCTGACCAAGTCCAGACTCATAATATGATCGTAGTGGGTGTGGGTCAGGAGAATTGCACAGATGGTTTTATTGATGTTCTCGATAGTCTTACGAATAGCCTCCCAGTTGCTACCCGGATCAACAACAATCAGGTGTTGGTCTCCTTCGAGATAATAAGTGTTTTCATAGGCAACAGGATTCACAGTTTTATGGATTTTCATAGGATTTTCTCTTTCATAGATTTACAGTTTCTAGTATAACACAGAAGCACAAAATAAGGAATCAACAAGAAAGTCCCTCCATAAAAGAAGGGGCTTTTTTAGACATTAAAAATGATTTTTCCAGGCTTGGAAGCGGGCATCCAGTAGGAGTTGTGTCAGATTTTTTAAGATTTCAACTTGCTCGGGCTCCAGTGTCTGGGCTTGAGAAACAAGTTGTTGAATGTGTTCAATAGCATTTCTAGAAGATAAATCGTTGATGGAAGTGATTCCAGATTCTAGGATGGTTCCAAAGAAGAGATCAAAATAGAGTTCGAGTTCTTCATCGGGAACACTATCCACCCATTCTTTAAGAGTGTCTTTGATTTGTAAACTTGCGCGACGGATTGCCTCTAGTTGGACGAAGTGGTGTCCTTCAGTTAGCCAGCTGAAAGTATTGTGTTGAGCGATTCCTCCAAGTGCGGTAGACTTGAAAACAATAGGAGTATCAGGAACTTCCAGCATCATGCCAATGACAGAACCTTGTGGGACGAAACGGTGAATTTTTGGAATAACATCTTGATAACCAGTGGTCTCAGTCAGATGAGCCTGCAAACCAGGAGCATCGTAGGTATAAACTGCTGATATCTTTTCCTGCAATTCAGGCTGGATTTGACTAGCAGCAAAGACGGCTAGATTCCCACCTTTAGAATGCCCAGCAAGAAGTACTTTTTGTTTTGGATATTGTTTAAAGAAATCTTCCAAGTATTCAAGAGCATGCTTTTGGGCAGGGATTTCCTTCATATAGGTCATATGGAAATCTTCCTTCCAGCCAATAATACTGTCGTCTGTGCCACGAAAGACAATGAGATAAGTATCTAGGTTCAGACGATAGGTCATAGCAGCAAACTGTTTCTGTTGCTCAGTGTCA
>CAJPKC010000284.1 GCA_905370255.1 Streptococcus oralis | reverse complement strand
TATCTGTACGAAGTTGACCTTCAGTCAAGCTTTGGATTAATGGATTCATTTTATTCTCCTATCTTTGTCAATCTTGAGGAATCTTCCTCAGCGGATAAACTGTATTTTTGTGCGTCCATTACACACAAGATACAGTTTACCAAATTTCCTAGAAAAAGTAAAGAAATTTAAAGCAAAATTCCCAAAAAAATTGCAAGAAAACCAAGCAAGTAAGTTAATAATAAATAACTATAAAATGCCTTCTTGTCACTTAGCAGTTTTTGTAGTTCATCATTCAAAGTTGAGAAAGTAGTCAAACCACAACAAAAACCAGTTGCAAGAATAAGATAGACTTCTTTTGACTCCACATGGTTATAGCATAATCCAATCAAAAAACAACCTAGAAGATTAGCTATGAGTGTTCCTAGTGGTAGCACTGACACTTGATTATAACGGGAAAAGAAATAACGAACAAGAGCACCCAGTCCACAAGCAAGCGCTAGATAAAATACTACCATTTCTTCCTCCCTAGACAATAAGCAAATAAAAGTCCGCCACCGATGCTCAAAATCAAATAGGTCACTAAACTAAGGTACCGCCCTGTGTCCAGTAATTTCACAGCATCTAATAAGAGACTAGAAAATGTCGTTAAGCCGCCACAGAATCCTGTTCCAAGCGCTAGAATAGTTCCTTTACTACTTCCCTTATAAACCAGATAACCTTTTACAAGGTAGACAAGGAAAAAAATTCCTAAATAGTTGACTACTAGTGTTCCCCAAGGGAAGTCTGGACTAGATGGCAACCATCTCGAAATCTGAAAACGCACAATTCCTCCCAGCATACCAGCTAGAAAGATTCCTAGAGGGTAAAATTTTTCGTTTTTCATTTAATCGTTTTATCCTGATAATCACGTGAACGTTTGAGAATATCTGAAAAAGTCTCAACAATTGTATCTTGGTATTTTTTACTGCCCACACGACTTTTGACCTTCTCAAAGATAACTTCTTCTCTTTTGGTATCTAGAATAGGTTTTCCTGAAGCTTTTTTATAGGCAACTACTCCTTCAACTAAATGCATCCTCTCTTCTAAAAGTTGAACGATTTGGTCATCGATTTTATCGATTTCTTGTCGAATATTATCTAAATCCATAGAGTCTCCTTTTTAATTGAACTATTGTACCAAAAAAGCACTAAATAGGCTAGTAAAGTCCTAATCCTGTTTAATAAAAACTGCACTGACATCTATCATCAGTGCACTTCATGCTTATCCTACTTTAGCAGCCAATTCTTCTGCGAATTGCTCCAAGCGTTCAATATCTTCTTCCTCGGCAGAAAGGTCAACTTTAACGCACTCTGAACCCTTTTCAGCTCCAGTAGCGATAAATACTCGGTCGAAGTCATCAACAGCTTTACAGAATTCATCGTAGAAAGTATCACCTGATCCGACTACACCATAGATTTTACCGCTCAAGTTGAGGTCTGCTAGGTCTTCGTAGAAGTCCATCATTTCGTCTGGTAATTCTCCATCACCATAAGTATAAGTTGCCACAATGGCGATGTCTGCTTCTAAAAAGTCAGAAGCATCAACTGTTGTACACTCATCAACATCGACATCTAAACCACATTCTCTTAATTTATCTGCTACAATATCTGCGATTTCTTCAGTATTACCGGTCATACTGGCAAATACAATTTTTGCTAATGCCATAAGGTCCTCCTCAATTAATCTTCCTCCATTATATCACAGATTTTTCATTTTAAAAATAAAAACTCTTGTGCTACAATGAAATGAGAAAGAATTGAGGTTATTTATGGAAATTTGCCATCAAATTTTAGAACAAATTAAAAAATACGATACAATTATTATTCACCGTCACATGAGAGCAGATCCCGATGCCTTGGGAAGTCAAGTTGGTCTTAAAGAACTGCTCCAGTATAATTTTCCTGATAAAAAGATTAAAGTTGTTGGCTATGATTTGCCTACCCTAACATGGTTAGCCAAAATGGATGAGGTAGAAGATCAAGAATTTGAAGGAGCACTTGCTATTATTTGTGATACAGCGAATCGTCCTCGTATCGATGATAAACGCTACGAACAAGCCGCTTTCACCATCAAAATCGATCACCATCCAAATGTGACTCCTTACGGAAAGATCTGTTATGTGGATACAACTGCCGCTAGTGCAAGTGAAATCATGGCAGAGTTTTCTTTTGATGAAACTACACCATTTGAAATGAACAGAGATGCCGCTAATGTCATCTATGCGGGGATTATCGGTGATACCGGACGATTCTTATATCCGTCGACAACTTCGAAAACTTTTGCGCTTGTATCAAAATTGATACAACACGATGTAGATTTGGCTGGAATTGCGGATAAAATGATTACAAAACCGTTGAACGTGAATCGAATGACAGGGTATATTTACGAGCATCTAGAAATATATAGTAAAGGAATGGCGAGTGTAGTTTTAACGAAAGAAGTACTCGAACGTTTCCAAGCTACTGACCAATTAGCTTCACTTGTAGTTTCAGTTCCTGGAACGGTTGAAGGGATTCTGGCGTGGAGTATGTATGTGGAACAAGAAGATGGTACCTTTAGAGGTCATTTGCGATCAAAAGGGCCAACTGTGAATCATATTGCTCAAGCTTTTGGAGGAGGAGGACATAGGCTCGCGTGTGGCATTCCTTCAGTTACAAAGAGCCAAATTTTAGAAGTGGATGCTGAGTTAAAAGAAGCAGTTAGTAATTTTAAGAAAAATTGAAAATACAATCAAATAAGAGTATTATAAAATGTTGTTTACAATAAAAATTAGTCCGATAGTTGGATGAAAGGAATTATAAAAGAATGAATTATACTGAGTATTTTAAAAAAATTGATGATGAAATTAAGAAAGCTGATTCGATTGTAATCTTACGTCATGAATCACCAGATCCAGATGCAATTGGCTCACAAGTAGGGCTAAGAGAAATTATCCGCGCTACTTATCCTAAAAAAACAGTGTATTTACTTGGTGAAATGCCTAGCTCATTAACATATATTGGAGAAATGGACGAAATCACACAAGAACAATTTGATGCTTCGCTGATTATTGTTTTAGACTGTGCGAACACTCCACGTATTGACTGCCCATTTGAAGTAGATCCAT
>CAJPKC010000283.1 GCA_905370255.1 Streptococcus oralis | reverse complement strand
GAATGTTTTGCATTTCTGCGTGGTCACGAAGATATTTGTTTTCAAACTCCTCAGCACGTTCATTAGCCAAGTCCAATTCCGACTTCTCAGGAGTTGTTTCTTCTACTGGTTCAACAACTTCCTCTTCTTTTACTTCTTCATTTTTTATATCTTGGGCCATTTTCGCCTCCTTTAATGATTTCAATCTTAATTCACTTCATAATGATTGCTACTGAGATAGCGGTAAAAATCCGTCAACTTCATAGTCAAAACTCGATTGACAACATTAAGTTGATTAACCAATTGTTGATAATCCAGATTAACTGGACCAATAATCGCCAGAATTCCAAACCCACGATAGGGAATCAGGAACTTACTGCTAATCACTGCTAAGTCAGCAAGACAAGATTCTTGACTATCCGCAACTCGGACACTTTGCATCTGGTCGCCAATCAGATTCTCTCGAATTTCCAAAGCTACCTTTTGTGGCTGATCAAAAAATTGATAGGCCGCTAAATTAGCGAAATTCAAAAGATTGACTTTCCCAGAAACCACGATATTTTCATTGAACATTTCTTTGAAGATATGCTCAATAAGATCCATAACGTTATCCGTTGTTGTGAAGTAACGTTGGATAATTTGCGGAATCTCTGTCCGAATCTTGTAGTGAATATCCAAAACAGTCTGATCCAGGAAACGTTCTTGAATCATGGTCTTGAGGCGATTTAAATCCTCCTGCAAGAAATTTCTCGGAATCAAAAACTGACTGGTAACTGTTCTAGACTCATCAAGCGTAAAAACAGCAAGAGCTGTATGTTGCCCGAGGACAACAATATCAAAAGCTGTTAGCTTCTGCCTACTTGGTTCTACATCCAGTGCTACAACCGTACAACCACTCAAGTCTGACAAGATTTTCGTTGCCTCTTGAAGAATATCCTCAAGCTTGAAGAATTCTTGATCAAAGGCTTTTACAATCTCATAAACTTGATTTTCAGCTAAACGGTCAAAGGATAGGGAGTGTTTGACATAGTATTGAAATCCAGCCACACTCGGCATACGACCACTGGAAGTATGTGCCTTTTCAAGTAAACCTTGCTTTTCTAGAGCTGCCATATCATTTCGAATGGTAGCACTACTAGAGTTGATAGACTCTTGCAAGGCTTTGGATCCGACAGGTTCGTGCGTTTTGGTAAAGATGTCAATAATCAGATTTAAAATATTCTGCTGACGTTCTGTAACCATCTCGCTACTCCTCTCTGATAGATCTTTTTAGCACTCGACGCATCCGAGTGCTAACTTATGATTCTATTATACACCCTTAGAAAAGAATGTCAAGACAAAAACTCAAAAAATTAGCACTCTTTTACCAAGAGTGCTAAAAATCAGTCTGAGGACCTAGAAAATCATCTTACATTCTCAAGATATTTCTTTTTAAGTCTGTAAAAACTATAGATTAGGTAAGAAATCATGAGGGCATAAAGGGCAAAAATAAGGAAGAAAGACTGAGAGAGACTTTCGCGAAACAAGCTCATACAAACAACTAGACCGCCAGAGATAGAAACTGTAGCTGTACGAAGTCCAGATTTCACACCATCCCATCTAAGACGATTGTCCATGAAAGATTGATCATTTAAATCTACATCACAAGTTGCTTTTCGAAAAACAGAATAAGAACAATTTTCCACAAATTCCCATCCTCTATCCTTAATACTTTGTAAATCTACCTCATTTTTTCTAAGGTAGCTAGTATTCCACACACGGTAAATCACATCATCTGGTCGGCATTGTTCAAAATAGAAAAAGCCAAAACGATTCGATTTAAATTTCCAACCTTTCAAATGCATCTCATGCAAATAATCTTCTACCTTATCCAAATCAAAAATGGTAAACATTCGAAATTGTACTTTGCTATTCATTGTCTAACCTCCAAAATGGTTTTATTTATCAGATAATTCTTTCCACTTTTGAAACAATCTCCAAAAAATATAAGAAATCTGAATCGTGAAAACTATCAATAAAGTACAGTCTATGATAACAATCAAAAACATTTCCCAACTGAAAGAACTACCTCCACTGACAAACTTTGAGAAAACCGGTAGTAGCGCTGAAAAGAGAAGCAAAATAGGAAGCATCCGCATTGTTAAAATCTTCTTGACCATTGCTAACTTCCCGGCCGCGTCATTATAAATTTCAAACTCGGCATCCGACTCAACTCCAGAATAAGGCTTTCTAAAGTAGGAAAAACCATTAAAGTCTGTAATATGCTCCCACCCACAATCTTTAAATAGTTGTAAATAGGAAGCTCTCTCTGACTTTTTCATAGGATAAAAGTCCAACTGATAAACCACCTGCTCCGGTTGGCACTTTTCAAAAGTATACTTAACCGCAACTACTAAGTTAGAATAACTTACTTCCTTAAGTTTCCAGCCCTGAGCATGCATTTCTCCGAGATAGAGAGCCTCTCTATCATAATCCGCAATGGTAGCAATTCTATAAACAACTTTCTTTTCCATCAAAGCTCCTCCCGACTGTTTCTATAGAGCCGCTCAATACGTTTCAACTCAATCTCTAAAACTTTTCGGCCCAAGTCTGTTATCTGATAGATTTTTCGTTTTTCCTCTTCTCGGACAAAGGAAATCAAACCATCCTTTTCCATCTTTGACAGGGTTCCATACATGGTTCCAGGACTAATTGAAACCTGTGAATCTGTCATCTCTTTGACCTTTTGTGTAATACCATAACCATGGTTCTCCTTTTGCAGACAGAATAGAATATAAAAACCCGTTTCAGTCATGGGAAGGTAGACACGCCTAATCTTATCTGTTAATTCCATTTAATCAGACCTCCTATTCAGTTCGATATATCGCACTTCGTTATATAAAATATATCACACCTCGATATAAAATGCAAGAAAAAAAGATCGTCCTCACGGACAATCTTTCTGATTTATCATTAGTATAGATCTAGGTAGTTATCAATTTCCCATTGTGAAACGAAGGTTGCATAACTTGCCCATTCGATTCGTTTGGCTTCAAGGAAGCTAGTGTAGATGTGTTCACCTAGAGCTGCTTTAACAACTTCGTCTTCTGTCATAGCCTTCAAAGCGTTGTGAAGAGTTGACGGAAGGTCTGTGATACCAGCCTCTTTACGC
>CAJPKC010000282.1 GCA_905370255.1 Streptococcus oralis | reverse complement strand
AATTTTACCAGAAACTGTTGCTAAAATCTGATGTCCATTTTCAAGTTCAACCGTAAACATTGCATTCGGCATTGTATCAACTACTTTGCCTTCAACTTCAATCACATCGTCTTTTGCCACGCAAAAGTACCTCCATAAATTTCGATTTGATCCCTCTGAGCACAGAGGTAACAATTATAAGTCAGACTAATTCATTGTATCACTACTTGTCAAATATTGCAAGCAGGAAAAACGCTTTTATTTCAAATTTGTCAAGACTTTTTCGATAGCTGAGAAGACATCATTAATATCTTGATTTCCTTGAATATCATGGACCAGACCTTTGCTGCGATAGTGATCAATAATCGGCTGACCCTGAGCGATATTGACATCCAAACGACGTTTAACTGTCTCAGGCTTGTCATCTTCACGCTGGTAATAATCCTCTTCCTTGTAGTCTGCTGGCGGATTGAAGACCTTGTGGAAGGTTTCACCTGTTTCACGATGGATAATCCGACCGCTCAAACGCTCCAGTAAGCTGTTAGGATCCACTTCGATATTGATAACGCCATCCAAAGCCAAATCAAGCTCTGTCAGAGTTTGGTCCAAGGCATGTGCTTGTTCAATCGTACGTGGGTAACCATCCAACAAGAAACCTGTTTCTTTGATGTCGTCCTGTGAAAGGCGTTCTTTAACGATTCCGTTTGTGACTTCATCTGGCACCAACTCGCCCTTGTCAATATAGGACTTGGCTAAAACGCCCATCTCTGTTTGGTTAGCAATCGCCGCACGGAACATATCTCCAGTTGAAATATGTGCAACATTGAAGCGCTCAACGATTTTAGCAGCTTGAGTTCCTTTACCAGCACCTGGTAAGCCCATAATCAAAAGATTCATGATTGGTCTCCTTTTTTGTTTTTAAAGCAATCTATTAAACCGATTAATAAACTCGTTTAAAAACAAAATAGAAGGGGGTGAGTCTACTCTGTCCCCTTTTATTTTGTTTATTTTCGGTTCAAGAAAGGTTATCTGAACAAACTTCTCATTAGAAAAGCTATTCAAAAAGTCCCTTACTCTGAAGTATCCATAAAGCCGACATACTTTCTCTTCAGCAGGTAGCCTTCTAGCTGTTTCATTCCCTCAATACCAGTTGAGATGATGATTAAGAGACTGGTTCCTCCAAGAGCAACGGCATCTGTCAATCCAAATACATCTTTAGCCAAGATAGGCAGGATAGAGATGAAACCTAGGAAAAGAGAGCCCACTGTTGCCAAACGACGCAGCAGCTTAGACATGTAGTCTTCTGTTCCTTTACCCGGACGAACACCTGGAATGTAGGCTCCGCTCTTTTGCAGATTTTCTGCTGTCTTCTCTGGATTAATCTGTACAAAAGTATAGAAGAATGTAAAGAGGACAATCAGGAAGGCGTACATGAACATACCACTAATGGTCGTTGTTGCCAAAAGTGACTGAGCTGTCTTAACCCAATCTGCGTCATAGCCCAAGGCACTGACAACTTGGAAAATCGCTGCCGGTGCAGCTGTAATCGAGCTGGCAAAGATTACTGGAATAACCCCAGCCGGATTGACTTTCAGTGGCAGATAGGAGCTAGAAGGTGCACCCTTAGCTACTTTCGTATACTGAACTGGAATTTTATATTCAGCCTGCTGTACAAAGGTTGTAAAGTAAATGATAAGCAGGACTGCCACAATCAGAATTCCTACAAAAATGAAGGATGAAGTCAAACGCTCACTAGGGATATTGACAAAGTAATCTTCATAAATACCTTTAATCATATCAGGGATAGCTGAAACGATACCAGCAAAGATGATCATGGAAACGCCATTTCCGTAACCCTTGTCTGTAATCTGCTCACCCAGCCAAGTTACAATCATTGAACCAGTTGCTAGAAGAACGCAAATCAAAGCGTAGGTCTGAACATTAGGATTGGCAACCAGATTAGCTCTTGAGAGAGTATCAAAACCAGCGGTAATCCCAATTGCCTGCACAAAGGCCAAAACTAGGGCGATATAACGAGTCGCTTGATTCAGCTTCCTCCGTCCCACTTCCCCTTGCTTGCCCCACTCTACAAACTTCGGAAGCAAGTCCATTTGCAGCAGCTGAACAACGATCGAAGCTGTGATGTAAGGACTGACTCCAAGTGCAAAGACAGAGAAGTTGCGCATGGCGTTACCAGAAACCAAGCTCAGCATATTCAGGAATGGCAAATCATTCAAATTGCTTAAGGCTTTGGCATTAATCCCCGGAACCGTTATGGTTGTACCGATACGGAAAACTAAGATAATAAAAATCGTGAACAGAATCTTAGATCGTACCTGTTTGATTTTAAATGCGTCTTTTAATAGTTTGAAAAACATAGGTCACCTCGCTTAGATGACTTCCACTGAACCACCTTTAGCAGTGATAGCTTCTTCAGCTGATTTAGAGAATTTAGCTGCCTTAACAGTCAATTTCTTTGTCAATTCTCCGTTACCAAGAATCTTGATACCTGATTTTTCAGCTTTTACAATACCTGCTTCGATGAGAACAACTGGTGTTACTTCAGCGCCATCTTCAAAGGCGTTCAGTTGGTCAAGGTTAACAATCGCATATTCTTTGCGGTTGATGTTCAGGAAACCACGTTTTGGAAGACGACGGAACAATGGAGTTTGTCCACCTTCAAAACCAAGACGAACGCCGCCACCGCTACGAGCTTTTTGACCTTTTTGACCACGACCAGATGTTTTACCGTTACCAGATGATGTACCACGACCAACACGGTTGCGGACTTTACGAGAACCTGCAGCAGGTTGTAATTCATGAAGTTTCATTATATTATTTCTCCTCTTTTGTAAAATGCTAGCGCTCATATAGGAGAAAAGGTGTCTCCTATATAAACTCGCCTATACATATATTTAGTTTTAGGGGCTGAGAAAATCCCATCCCCTAACGTATTTTAATTTAAAGTTGTTAAACCAGCAAAGCTTATTTAACGTCTTCAACAGTTACCAAGTGAGATACTGCAGTAATCATACCACGTACTGCTGGGTTATCTTCTTTAATAACAGAGCTGTTCAATTTGCCAAGTCCAAGTGCTACAACAGTTTTACGTTGTGACGGGATGCGTCCGATTGGAGACTTAGTCAAAGTAATTT
>CAJPKC010000281.1 GCA_905370255.1 Streptococcus oralis | reverse complement strand
GTTCGCACCCGCACGGATGCGGCGCCCGCCTCGGTTCGTTCCATCTTTCGCCATCAGAGCGACCTTTCTCGATTGCTCCCTTCCGTGTGTCCGTGTTGCAATTGAGACGTGGCCCGAGCAAAAACGAAAACAGAACTCTTAAGATGCAACCACCACACAGTGGAGCAAGCTGCAAGCACTCATTGACTCCATGCGCCCCAATTTTGAACCAGGAAATCTGGGAGCACTACCAAGATGTGTCGCTAGATGAAATCCAAGCGTTACACACGGCGAGCCACACTCAGACCGTCAAACTCATTGAGAGTTTCAGCGACGAGGAGCTGTTCACTAAGAAGTATTTTCCCTGGACGGGAACCATGTCGTTGGGCTCCTACTTTGTCTCGGCTGCGCCCAGCACTTTCCCACCACGTTGCGGTTTAGACAGACATTTGGTGCGGTTCCAACATCGATGAGCTTTCAGTCAATAGTGAAGTTGGCTTATCTCTGACTAGGTATGGTGAGGGAAAGGGCACTGATGCGTGATATCGTCAAAATCGCTCTGCTCTATGGCGTATGTGTTCTGATATTCCAGATTGTTTCTCACAGCGACCTGGTGTGGGTGCTGTTCCCTGTGGTAGTCATTGGACCGATTCTCGTACCTGTAGTCGCATTATTAATCACCCGGAAAATCCAGGTAGCAGACTGGCGGCTAAACTTTTTTGTTCTACCACTTTTACTTTACTGCTTTGGCGTGGTTGCTGACATTATGGCATTTTGGATTTCAACTGGAGGAAGCGTGTTTTCAACCGGAGATAACATTTGGCATCCAGTAGCTCCAAATTCCCCTTCGGATGTTAAATTGTATGGACTTTACGGAATCCCAGCTGTTATTTTCATGGCAGGCTACCTGATTCGTTTAGCGATACGAAAACGGGTAGCCTACCATGTTTCTGAACCTAATGATCCGTCAGAAAATATAATTCGCTAGTTTCTCGCAGGCTTTATTTTTTACCTTTGGGGAAACTGAATCAGCTAGCTTTCGTCTTAGAATACCACCTGGGAATCCTGACATGACTGAAGTGAATGCTGTCAACGCTCAACCAAGAGAACTGGACTCAATATCGGGCACTGAGCTTGAGGCTATCCGCGAAAACCTCGCCGACAGCCACATCAAGCCACTACGAATGGGCAATCAATCCGCGCATTCACCAGAAAGCCGCCAGAACAACCCCATAACCAAGCCGCCCCCCAGTAGCTTCTTACCACGCTGTACACCACAGACAGATACTCGGGAGCCTCTGGTATAGGCGCTCCCGTGCGCCTTTTCGTGGCTGCCGGGTTCAACACACCAGACCTCGTGCCCGCATTCACGCGACATCCGCCCCGATCAGCGCTATCCTTAGCAATGCAGGGAAACCCTTCTTGTAGAATGAAAACCTATTGGGGCATACAACTCCTGATGCCGTTGCCGTATCAAAATGTGTAGCGAAAAGTTGAAGGGACTGGTCATCAAAAAAATATCTGTGTTTCTTGTATCCGCTCTGGCATATTTTGTCGGCGCGTGGCTTTTCGCCGCCATCTTTATCTTTCAACGGTACGAGGATCGGGATCAGAGATTTTTTGTGATCTTCTTATTGATGCCAATCATGTATGTGTGTTTCACGATTCTTCTTCTGCTTTTCAATAAGCATATCATCGGTATTCAATCTGCCCGTGCGTTGCAACTTTCAGCAGGAGCCTTTATCGGGCTCTCAGCTTTTCTCTTTTCACTCGATGGTGTTGGCTCGTTAGTTCGCAGCGATTCTTTTTCTCAACTGCTGAGCCAGTTTTTCGTTCCCGCCATCGGCGCTCTTGTTGTTGGTGGTGTAGCGCTTGGGTTTAGCGTTTTTACCCAAGCGCCACACCAAGGAAAAGACCAAATCAATTATCAGTAGATGAATTCAGCTAGCTTTCGGCAAGCTGTCAAACGAATCTCTTCCTTGACGTATCCAGCCAGCCAGTCAGGAACCATCCTAAAACGGCGCCATCCAAGTCGGCATATTCACTTATTTTCTGATATGCCTCAGTGGAATTATTCGCCCCCAAGCTCCAGCCAATCTGCTTGAATCTGTTGGCTAGTTTGCTGGAATTGTTGTAGTACTCTCGCAGCGTTGCCGATAGGAGATGAGCGTTGGAGTCGTTACCGTTTTCTAGCGTATTAGCGATAACGATAGCATCTCCGTCACAGCAGAGGTCGTCACGGTTACAGTTGTTTCCTACCGATTCCCATTTTCCCTTGTCATTTTTCTTGTCAAGTACTAGCCCCTTCAAGCCAGGATGCTGACGGTAATCGTTACCTTGACCGACTAGAGCTGTGGCCACCTGATCCAGGTTCGCGCCGGGATTCCACTCAAGTGTTTTCTGAATATTCTCCATGGCAGTAGCTAGGTCTCCAGCCCAGCCAGTCCACGCATCAGGGATAACATTCCAGTTGATGTATCCAAGTGTTGTTGCCGCCAGATGCGCCAGATCAACTGATTCTCCGGTCTTGTCGGTCATGGATTGCCGCCAAGTGTTATCAATATAGCGATTCAAGGCAGCGATGATCTTCTTACCTACAGCGTCCTTCTCAAGTACGCTCGCGTCAGCACTCCTGAAACTTTCGGCAGATACGGACCAGTTCACCGCAGATCCACTACCACCGTCACGCAGGTAGGCTTTTGCTAAATAGTTGAGTATGCAACGCCAAGTCGGAACAGCAATCCGCCTTCCCGCACCATGAGAACCCGCAACGTAGTCCTCACCAACTTTGCTATCAGCACGTAATTCCTCAAAGCCATCTTCGACGCGAAAATCCGCGACTACCACGCCAAAGAAACCACCGCCACCAAGGCAGCACGCAAAGCCAAGAACACCGCCGAGCAACTCAAACTCACCCGCGAAGCACGCTCATGGCGACGCAAAGCCGAAGAAGCCGACGACGAATACGCCGCCAACGTAACAGGCCGCGCGGGCCACACCCGGCACACCCCGCGCCCCAACGGACCTACCAGCTCACTCGGGTACACTGGCGGGTGTCAGAGCGGATCTACCCGAAAATGGAGGTCTCCGGGCTAGAAACCCGCACAAACCCAATAGCCGCTTATTACGTTGCGTATCAAATACGGAGTCTAAGGCTCAGATA
>CAJPKC010000280.1 GCA_905370255.1 Streptococcus oralis | reverse complement strand
GAAGTGAAATCTGTGATATTGTAACAAGTGATATCTCACTGGATGATAAAGCAGCAACCTTGATACGTTTTGCAAATAATGCCGGAGGGCTTGATAACATAAGTGTTGCCCTTGTTTCGATTAAGGAGGAGGCGGCACTATGATCCAGATCGGCAAGATTTTTGCCGGGCGGTATCGAATTATCAAACAGATTGGTCGAGGAGGCATGGCAGATGTATACCTGGCCACGGATTTGATTTTAGATGGGGAAGAGGTAGCTGTAAAGGTCCTGAGGACCAACTACCAGACGGATCCTATAGCTGTTGCGCGTTTTCAACGGGAAGCGCGAGCGATGGCAGACCTGGATCATCCTCATATCGTTCGGATTACTGATATTGGTTAAGAAGATGGTCAGCAATACCTAGCTATGGAATACGTAGCAGGTCTCGATCTTAAGCGATATATTAAAGAACACTATCCTCTTTCAAATGAGGAAGCAGTTCGTATCATGGGTCAGATTTTGCTAGCTATGCGTTTAGCACATGCAAAAGGAATTGTTCACCGTGATTTAAAGCCTCAAAATATTCTCTTGACTCCAGATGGAACAGCTAAGGTTACTGACTTTGGTATCGCGGTAGCTTTTGCGGAAACCAGCTTGACTCAAACTAACTCTATGTTGGGCTCTGTCCACTATTTATCGCCTGAACAGGCTCGTGGCTCTAAAGCTACGTTTCAGAGTGATATTTATGCCATGGGAATTATTTTCTTTGAAATGTTAACAGGGCATATCCCATATGATGGAGATAGTGCGGTCACGATTGCCCTTCAGCATTTTCAGAAACCACTCCCATCTGTTATAGCTGAAAATCCTTCAGTACCACAATCATTAGAAAACGTTGTTATTAAAGCGACAGCTAAAAAGTTGACAGACCGTTATCAAACTGTCTCAGAGATGTATGTTGACTTATTGAGCAGTCTTTCTTATAACCGTCGAAATGAACCAAAACTGGTATTTGAAGATACAAGTAAAGTTGACACAAAAACCTTACCGAAAATTTCACAATCTACTTTAACAGCGATTCCTAAAGTGCAACCAAAGGAAGAAAGTCCTCAGAGCCAAAAGCCGACCCAAAAGGCAACTAGTAAAGAAACTGTTGCAAAACCAGTCAAGAAACGTCGTTTTAAAGCGAGGTATTTGGTGCTTTTAGCTAGCTTTATACTTGTTTTGGCTTCTCTCTTTTGGATAGTATCCAAAACACCAGCAACTGTTGAAATTCCAAATGTTGCTGGACAAACTGTAGCAGAAGCTAAGGAAAAACTTAAAAAAGCTAATTTTGAAATTGGCGAGGAAAAGTCTGAAGCTAGTGATACGGTAGAAGAAGGCCGAGTGATTCGAACGGATCCAGATGCTGGTTCGTCTCGTAAAGAAGGTATTAAAGTCAATCTCATTATCTCTTCAGGTCAGCAATCATTTAAGATTGGAAATTATATTGGACGCAATTCTACAGACGTCATTGCAGAGTTGAAAGGGAAAAAAGTTCCTGAAAATCTCATCAAGGTTGTAGAAGAAGAATCAAGTGAAACAGAGGCAGGACTTGTTATGAGACAGAGTCTGTCAGAAGGAACCACTTATGATCTCAGTAAGGCGACAGAGATTACCTTGACAGTAGCCAAGAAGGTAACTAGCGTTCCTATGCCAAGTTACATTGGATCAAGTCTTGAATTTACCAAGAATAACTTAATTCAGATAGTAGGTGTAAAAGAGGCGAATATTGAAGTGGTAGAGGTCTCTACAGCACCAGAGGGAACTGCTGAGGAAACTGTAGTCAGTCAAAGTCCAAAACCAGGTGAAGGAGTGGATCTGAATACTACTCGTATCAAGATTTCTATCTATAAACCGAAAATAACTACGACAACTATAAATCCATCGCAAGGGAACCCTTATCGTGGAGAGACATCGCCACAGATTAGAGAACCACAAACTAATCAAACCACCACATCTTCAGATATCCATCAAGGTGAGAACTAATCAATCTTTGTCACAGTTTTTGTGACAAAGATTTTTTTTCCTTCAAATTTATGATAAAATAAAAAGGAGTTTTAGAAGGAGGAAAACATGGACGAAGTCAAACAACTGAATGCAGTCATTGATGTCATTATGTTGGCAGGAACAATTCTGCTTCGCAATGGATCTGAAATCTATCGTGTCGAAGACACCATGATTCGAATTGCTCATTCACAAGGCATCATGGATTGTAATGTTTTGGCCATGCCTGCAGCTATTTTTTTCTCCATTGAAAATACAAATATCTCTCGAATGAAACGAGTAACCTCCTCTGCTTATAATATTGAGAAGGTGTGTGATGTCAATCAGATTTCACGGCGACTCGTATCAGGACAACTTGATTTGGAAACAGCCTTTATCCAACTAAAGGAATTAAATGCCAAGCCGTCTCCCTACACCAATGTTCAACTGACTGCTGCAGCGACTCTCAGTGCTCCTTTCTTCTCTATTATGTTTGGTGGGAATGTCTACGATGCCATCGGAGCAGGAGTGGCGACCTTATTTGCCTTTACTTTCTCTCTCTATGTAGAAAAATTTATTCGTATTCCCTTTATGACAGCTTTTGCAGGTGCTCTTGTTTTTGGCTTGATTGCGCAATTTTGGGCGCGCTATTCTGGATTGCCTTCTACAGCTGATTTGGTCATTGCAGGTGCGGTCATGCCTTTTGTACCTGGAATTGCCCTGACCAATGCTGTTCGAGATATTATGACCAATCACATTAACTCTGGTATGAGCAAGATGTTTGAATCCTTGCTGATTACCCTTGCCTTAGGGGCTGGAACATCAGTCGCCCTCGTACTCATGAACTAATATGACACTAACAACATTTTTATTGCAAGCTCTGGCAAGTTTGCTTGCCATTATCACCTTTTTAATCGTTTTAAATGTCCAGCGTTCCATGCTCATCCCTGGTGGGGTTTTGGGAATGTCTATCTGGCTACTCTATCTGCTACTCAAGGAACCAACCAATGTTATTTTGGCTACCTTTATTGCCGCGGTGATTGGTTCTTGTGTCAGCCAGATTATGAGTATTCTCTACAAGACTCCAGCAGTTGTTTTTGCTCTGGCTATACTGGCACCACTAGTACCAGGTTATCTG
>CAJPKC010000279.1 GCA_905370255.1 Streptococcus oralis | reverse complement strand
GTACATGAAAGTCATATCAACGATTGGGCGAAGTCCAGTCATAGCAGCACCAGCAGCAGCACCAGAAATAGCAGCTTCTGAAATAGGACAGTCACGTACACGTTCTGGCCCAAACTCCTCTAACATACCTACAGAAGTTCCGAAGTCTCCACCGAAAACTCCGACATCTTCACCCATCAAGAGTACATTTTCATCACGACGCATTTCCTCAGACATTGCAAGGATAATGGTATCGCGGAAAGACATTAATTTTGTTTCCATATTTCTCTACTTCTCCTTAGTCTGCGTAAATATCTTCGAATGCTGATTCTAGTGGAGGGAAAGGACTTTCTTCAGCAAATTTAACAGATGCTTCCACTGCTTCCTTAACTTGAGCCTGAATTTCTTCAAGTTCTTCTGCACTAGCAATTTTATTTTCAACAAGGTACTTGCGAAGGTTTTCGATTGGATCTTTTTCTTTCCACTCATCGACTTCTTCACGTGTACGATATTTACCAGGGTCTGATGATGAGTGACCAAGCCAACGATAGGTTACACTTTCGATCAAGACAGGGCCTTTACCAGAACGAACATGGTCAACTGCCTTCTTAAATCCTTCGTATACATCGATAACATTGTTACCGTCTTCGATAAACATTCCAGGAATACCGTAAGCAGCACTACGCTCATGGATATGCTTGACATTTGTCATTTTCTTAATATCGGCAGAGATTCCATAACCGTTATTGATACAGTAGAAAATTACTGGAAGATTCCAAATTGAAGCCATATTAACAGCTTCGTGGAATACACCTTCATTCGTCGCTCCATCACCAAAGAAGCAGACAACGATTTTACCAGTGTTTTTCATTTGTTGAGTAAGGGCTGCACCTACTGCAATCCCCATACCACCACCTACGATACCGTTAGCACCAAGGTTACCTGCATCTAGGTCAGCGATATGCATTGATCCACCTTTACCTTTACAAGTTCCAGTATACTTACCAAGGATTTCAGCCATCATACCATTAAGGTCGATTCCTTTAGCAATGGCTTGTCCGTGACCACGGTGGTTCGATGTTATGAGGTCGTCTTCGTTTAGAGCTAACATAGCCCCAACGTTTGCAGCTTCCTCACCAACAGAAAAGTGCGTCATACCTGGCACTTTACCTTTTTTTACTAATTGAGCAATTTTTAAATCCATACGACGAATTTCTTCCATCTTACGGAACATCTCAAGCAAAAGATTTTTATCTAAAGTTGACATAATCTTGCCTTTCTAAGTTTAATTTCTTATAGTTCTATTCTAACTTATAGATTAATGAGAGTCAAAGAATATGCTTGCTATTTTTTCACAATATAAAAAAAGAAAAGTCAATGAAATCAAGACTTTTCTTTACATAAAACAACTATTTCACAAACTAATTTTTAAGGATATATTCATCAAATTATTTGAATCTTTTCATAATAACTTGTAAACGCCACTGATAGAGTAATCCGCTGACAACTAAACTTACGATAAGACCTATCCAATATGAATAAGCATCGAGATTTGTTGAATAATCTAGAAACAAACCAAGAGGTATAGCAACTCCCCAGTATCCAAGGAGACCAAGGTAGAAAGGTATGACAGTATCTTTGTAGCCTCGTAAAATCCCTTGTAATGGTGCCGCAAATGTATCAGCTAACTGGAAAAATAAGCTATAGGTCATAAAACTAGCAGTTAGTTGAACGAACTCTGGATCATGACCATAGAGACTGGCAACATTTTCTCTAAAAACATACAGAAAAGAAAGTGTTAAAATTGCGAATGCCATAGCTGATAGTCGTCCGATTTTTATGTATTTCTTAGCATCCTCTAGACGTTTAGCACCAACTTCGTAAGAAACAACAATAGCCATTGCTGTTGAAATGCTCATAGGAAAAGCGTACATGAGAGATGAAAAGTTCATGGCAGACTGATGACTAGCTATTATCAATGATGAAAACTTCGCCATAATCAAGCCAACGGCTGAAAAAATAGCAACCTCTGCAAATACAGTTCCACCTATCGGTAAGCCTAATTTGATTGCTTCTTTTATTTTATTTCCGTCTAAGGGTAATCGTTTCTCTAAATGCAGTTCTTTCAATTTTTCCTGTTTAAGAAGGACTAGTATGGAAATCCCCAACAACGCCCAATAAGCTAAAGATGTACCCAGACCTGCTCCTGCACCTCCTAACTCAGGAAAACCAAAAGCTCCATATATTAGTAAATAGTTAAATCCACTATTTAAAGGAAGTAAAAGAAGCATAAGATACATAGACAACTTTGTCAGTCCTAGCGTATCAAGTAGCGATCGAATAACACTAAAAAGCAAAAGTGGAATAATACCGATGGCTAGGAGCCACAGATAACGTATGGCAACACTGGATACAGCCACTTCCAGCCCCATGAATTGTAAGACAATTGGTGCTAAAAAGAAAACCAAGCCAAAAAGTACGATAGATAAGGCTAAAGCCAAATAAAGAAATTGATAAAAATCAGAAGCCACTTCATTTTTCTTTCCTCGACCCAAATGATGTCCAACTATTGGAACTAAAGCCGAAACAATCCCAGTTAAAAAAGTAAAGAAAGGATTCCACAAACTAGTCGCCATTGATACGCCAGCTAAATCTATCGTATTATACTGGCCAGTCATTGTCGTATCAACAAAAGAAGCCGAATAATTTGCGAATTGATAAACCAAAATAGGGAAGAAAATCTTAAGAAATAAAATGAACTTGTCTTTAAAATGATGGGTTGGATACATACAGACTCTCTCTAAATTTAAATTTTATAGAGCAGTATTTCATCTAGTATTTATAGACAATCTGTCCATTACAAATAGTGTATTTTACCTGCCCTTTTAAAGTTTCACCGATAAATGGTGAATTAGCTGCTTTAGAAGCAAAATGTGTGTCTACAATTCGGTCAGCTTTATCATCAAAGATGGTAATATCAGCTGGACCATTTTCAGCCAAATAACCTGCTTCAAAATGATACAATTTTGCTGGGTTTACTGTCATTTTTTCTAACAACTGCATTAAGTTTAATTCTCCAGCTTCTACTAGGTAAGTTAAACCAAGTGACAAAGAAGTTTCAAGTCCGGTCATACCTGATGGTGCTTTAGTGATATCCTCGACATTCTT
>CAJPKC010000278.1 GCA_905370255.1 Streptococcus oralis | reverse complement strand
AATTCCAAAGTATCAATATATCAAAGATGAATTGAAAAATAAAATCATTTCAGGTCAATTTGCAAGTGGCGACAAGTTCTACACTGAAGCAGAGTTGATTGCAATGTATGACGTAAGTTCAATCACTGTTGTTCGCGCCTTAAACGACCTTGCTAAAGACGGTTATATTGTCCGCCAACAAGGAAAAGGAACCTTTGTGGCTCGCGCTCGCAAGCACAAACTCGTAGAATTTTCTGATGTAGAAATTTTTGAAACCAAGGACGATAAAGTCACTGTTCTTTCTATTGAACGCGGTAACGATCTTAACTACTTAGAAAAATTGGGATTGCGTGGCGATCAATTTTATTACAAAATCGAACGTATCCGTGAATCTAACGGTGTTACTTATATCTACCACACATCTTATATCCCTGAACAATACATCAATGCCAACTATCCAAATCTTGAATACTATAGTTCTATCTATAATCGTTTCAAATTGGACTACCACATTCACATGAATGACGAGCATTTTGAAGAAATCAATGAAATTGTATTTCCAACTCCAGAACATGCTGCTTCTATCCTAGGAATCGACGCTCAATTCCCAACTGTTCTCCAAACCAAGACAACTAAACTTGAGTCAACTGGCCAAGTGTTGGAATACATTGAAACTTACAAACGTTCTGATTTCTATAAGATTAAATTTATCTCATGTGATCGCGATCACTAAACATTAAAAAGTCTGAGACAATCGTTTCAGGCTTTTCTATTTTTCATTATAGCACGCCAGCTTTTAGTAGGAAATATCAAATGACTTTAAACTATAATTTGGAGAAATTTTACTAAAAACAGAGTAAAAATAAAAATTTAGTTCAAATTAAATAACTTCTTATATTTTTTTTAGGTATTTTATTAAATTACTTGACTTTACTAGATTCAGATAATACAATGGAATCAGTTTGTGAAAACGCTACCAAAACAATAAATTAGGAGGTTATTTAATGAAACCAGAAAATAAACAGCGCTTCTCTATTCGTAAATATGCAATCGGAGCAGCTTCTGTATTGATCGGCTTTGCCTTTCATGCACAAGCTGTTGCCGCTGATGGAGTCGTACCTACTACAACAGAGAATCAACCTACTATCCAAGCCGCAGGAGAATCGTCTCCACAGGCCAGCGAAGAAAAACTTGAAACTAGTCCTACACCAGAAGCCGTAGCTCCTGCAGCTCCAGCGGCACCTGTAACAAACACTGAAGTACCAAAAGTTGAAGCTACTCCTGCACCTGTCGTAGAAAAAACTGTTGCAACCGAAGAAACTCCAACAAAACCAGAAGTAACTGAAGAAGCTAAGCAGTCAGAACCAGAAAAGGTAGAAAACAAAGAAGTTGCTAAGGTCGAAGCACCCGCAGTCGCTACAGAACGAGCAGCTCAAGTAAATGAAAAACTGGCTAAAAAGAAAATCGTCTCAATTGATGCTGGACGTAAATACTTCTCTCCAGACCAACTGAAAGAAATCATCGACAAAGCCAAACACTATGGCTATACTGATCTTCACCTTTTAGTCGGAAATGATGGCTTGCGCTTTATGCTTGATGATATGTCTCTAACTGTAGGGGACAAAACTTATGCAAGCGATGATGTCAAACGTGCTGTTGAAAATGGAACCAATGCCTACTACAATGATCCAAACGGTAATCATCTAACTGAGAGTGAAATGACTGACTTGATTGGTTATGCTAAGAATAAAGGAATTGGACTTATCCCAACAGTCAATAGCCCAGGTCATATGGATGCTATCCTTAACGCCATGAAAGAACTTGGCATTGAAAAACCTAACTTCAACTACTTTGGTAAAGAATCAGAACGTACTGTTGACCTTGACAACGAAAAGGCTGTTGCCTTTACAAAAGCTTTGATTGATAAATACGCTGCTTACTTTGCTGGCAAGTCTGAAATCTTTAACATCGGTTTGGATGAGTATGCTAACGATGCTACTAATGCCAAGGGATGGAGTGTACTTCAAGCCTATAAATGGTATCCAGAAGATGGTTTCCCAGACAAGGGTTATGATAAATTCATCGCCTATGCTAATGACCTAGCTCGTATCGTCAAATCTCACGGTCTGAAACCAATGGCTTTCAATGATGGTATCTACTATAATAGTGATACTACTTTTGGTACTTTTGACAAAGACATCATCGTCTCTATGTGGACTGGTGGCTGGGGCGGTTACGATGTTGCTTCTTCTAAATTACTAGTTGAAAAAGGACATGAAATCCTCAACACGAATGATGCTTGGTACTATGTTCTCGGACGTAATGCTGACGGACAAGGTTGGTATAACCTGGACCAAGGTTTGAACGGTATTAAGAGCACACCGATTACTTCTGTTCCAAAAACTGAAGGTGCTGATATCCCTATCATCGGTGGTATGGTAGCTGCTTGGGCTGATACTCCATCTGCCCGCTACTCTCCATCTCGCCTCTTCAAACTCATGCGTCAATTCGCAAACTCAAATGCTGAATATTTCGCCGCTGACTACGAGTCTGCTGAACAAGCTCTTAAAGAAGTTCCAACAGATCTTAGTCGCTATACAGCCGAAAGCGTAGCAGCTGTTAAAGAAGCTGAAAAGGCTATTCGCTCTCTTGATAGCAACCTTAGTCGCGCTGAACAAGATAGCATTGACCAAGCGATTGCAAAACTCCAAGAAGCTGTTAGCAACTTGACCTTCACTCCAGAAGCTCAAAAAGAAGAAGATGCCAAACGCGAAGTTGAAAAACTTGAGAAAAACAAGGTTATCTCAATCGATGCTGGACGTAAATACTTCACTCTAGATCAACTCAAACGTATCGTCGATAAAGCTAGCGAACTTGGTTACTCTGACCTTCATCTCCTCCTTGGAAATGATGGACTTCGCTTCCTCTTGGATGACATGACAATCACTGCAAACGGCAAAACCTATGCAAGTGACGATGTGAAAAATGCCATCATTGAAGGAACAAAAGCTTACTACGACGATCCAAACGGAACAACTCTAAGCCAAGCTGAAATTACTGAACTAATCCAATATGCTAAAGATAGAGGCATTGGAATTATCCCTGCCATCAACAGTCCTGGCCACATGGATGCTATGCTTGTTGCTATGGAAAAACTAGGCATCGCAAATCCACAAGCTAACTT
>CAJPKC010000277.1 GCA_905370255.1 Streptococcus oralis | reverse complement strand
TGCATCAGCTATCCGTCTGGCAGATGATGCGGAAAATTTAGATTTGAAACAGTATAAATAAGATGAATAAAAATGAAACGAATCAGTGGATCGCAACCTATCGGACAGACCGACCAAACTTTGGTTTGGAGAGGATGTTGAAGCTATTAGTCCTACGAGGCAATCCTCATCTTAAGCTCAAGGTTATCCATATCGGAGGTACCAATGGCAAGGGTTCTACCATAGCTTTTTTGAAAAATATGTTGGGAAAGATGGGGCTAAGAGTTGGAGTCTTTAGCTCACCCTATCTGATTCATTATACCGATCAGATTGCCATTAATGAGGAATCTATCCCAGAAGCAAGATTAGAGACCTTGATGGTAGACTATCGCTCACTACTTGAGGGGGAGCATGCTCATGATTTGCAGGGGACGACAGAGTTTGAGATTATCACTGCTATAGCCTATGATTATTTTGCTTCTGAGCGAGTCGATGTGGCTATTATGGAAGTAGGTATGGGGGGACTTTTGGATAGCACCAATGTTTGCCAGCCTGTCTTAACAGGTATTACGACCATTGGGTTGGACCATGTAGCTTTACTAGGGGATAGCTTGGAATCCATCGCAGAGCAGAAGGCTGGAATTATCAAACAAGGAGTTCCCCTGGTAACAGGGAATATTGTCCCAGAAGCCTTAGCAGTTATCAACCAAATCGCGAAAGCGAAAGAGGCTCCTAGGCTTGTTTATGGGGAAGATTATCAAGTCAGTCATCAAGAGAGTGTGGGGACGGGAGAAGTCTTTGACTATTCAAGTTTGGTTAGACAAGGTCGTTTTCAAACAGGATTGCTGGGCTTGCACCAGGTAGAGAATGCTGGGATGGCTTTAACTTTGTTGGATGCCTATTGTCAGGAGACTGGTCGAGAATTAGCAAGTAATATTATAGTGGCTCAAGCCTTAAAAGAAACAAGTTGGCCTGGACGTTTTGAAGTTGTTTCTAGAAGCCCTTTGATGATTTTAGATGGGGCACACAATCCCCATGCAATCAAAGCTTTATTAGCTACCCTAGAAGAACGATTTACTGACTATCACAAGGAAATCCTCTTTACTTGTATTAAAACCAAGGCTTTAGAGGATATGTTAGATTTATTAGAGAACTTACCAGATACTAATCTTACACTAACACATTTTGATGATGGTCGAGCAACGGATGAAGAAGTGCTAAAGAAAGTAGCTTATTCTAGAAATCTTAGCTACCAGAGTTGGCAGGCATTTCTAGACCAAAATATGATAGATGACGAAGAGAAAAAAACAGTTAGGATAGTCACGGGCTCCTTGTATTTCTTGAGCCAGGTGAGAGCCTATCTAATGGAGAGGAAAAACTAGAGAATGGATACACAAAAGATTGAGACAGCTGTAAAAATGATTATCGAAGCGGTCGGCGAAGATGTCAACCGCGAAGGCTTACAGGAAACTCCTGCTCGGGTAGCTCGCATGTATCAAGAGATTTTTTCAGGACTTGGTCAAACTGCAGAGGAACACTTGTCAAAATCTTTTGAGATTATTGATGATAATATGGTAGTGGAAAAGGATATCTTTTTCCATACCATGTGTGAACATCACTTCTTGCCCTTTTATGGAAAAGCTCATATCGCCTACATTCCAGATGGACGGGTGGCAGGTTTGTCAAAGCTGGCACGTACAGTTGAGGTTTATGCTAAAAAGCCACAGATTCAAGAACGCTTGAATATCGAAGTGGCAGATGCTTTGATGGACTATCTAGGTGCCAAAGGTGCTTTCGTTGTTATTGAAGCAGAGCATATGTGTATGAGCATGCGTGGTGTTCGAAAACCAGGAACTGCAACCTTGACAACAGTAGCTCGTGGAGTTTTTGAGACAGACAAAGATCTTCGAGATCAAGCATACCGTCTCATGGGGTTATAAAAATCGATTCAAACGATTTTTTCTAGAAAGGACTAGTTATGGATCAATTGCGCATTAAGGATCTGGAAGTTTTCGCCTTTCATGGACTCTTCTCTAGTGAGAAGGAATTAGGGCAAAAGTTTGTCATTTCAGCTAGCTTATCCTATGATATGACCAAGGCTGCGACGGAGCTGGACTTAGAATCTTCAATTCACTATGGAGAACTTTGTCAGCAATGGACGACTTGGTTCCAGGAAACCACTGAAGACCTGATTGAAACAGTAGCCTATAAACTAGTAGAGCGCACTTTTGAAACCTATCCAATAGTTCAAGAAATTAAACTGGAACTCAAAAAACCATGGGCGCCTATTCATCTACCGCTAGAAACCTGTTCAGTAACTATTCACCGTCGTAAACAAAGAGCTTTTATCGCTCTAGGAAGTAATATGGGTGATAAGACAGCTAATCTTGAGCAAGCGATTGACAAAATGCGAGCTCGTGGCATCCATGTTCTCAAGGAGTCTAGCGTAATTACGACTGAACCTTGGGGCGGGGTAGAGCAAGCTAGCTTTGCCAATCAAGTCATTGAAGTGGAAACCTGGTTGCCAGCTCCAATCTTGTTAGAAACCTTGTTAGAGATTGAAGCAGAGATGGGACGGGTCAGAGAGGTTCATTGGGGACCTCGCTTGATTGACCTGGATTTGCTTTTTGTAGAGGACCAAGTCATCTATACAGACGACCTCATCTTGCCTCATCCTTATATTGCTGAGCGCCTCTTTGTTTTAGAGTCTTTACAGGAAATAGCTCCGCATTTTATTCATCCAACGCTGAAACAACCGATTCGCCACTTGTATCGTCAATTGGAGAAAGAAAATGCCTAAGTTTTCCGAAACTTATAGTAAATGGAGAAGTCTAGGGGAGGGTATGCTAGCTATTATCCTAGGTCTTCTCTTGATTTGTTTTGGGCAGATTGTACCGAGACTTGGTTATCAACTCTTGATGGCCTACTTTTCCTTGTCGGCTGTTTGGCATTTATTGACGCGATGGTTTCAGGAAAAGTCCCGTAGAGAAAATATTTTTGTAACCATAGCCAAGCTCTTTCTTGCAGTCATCCTATTTGATTCAGTCATCCTGCAAGGAATAGCTCTCTATCTCCTTGTGATGATTATCGGAGGTTATCAACTGTTTACAGGTCTGATCAGTCTGATTACTTGGTTGATTTACCGAAATAATCATATCCATCCGAGAGTCAATTACTTATTTGATGCAATGTGGATG
>CAJPKC010000276.1 GCA_905370255.1 Streptococcus oralis | reverse complement strand
GTTGTAGACTTCCAACATGAAACGGTCAACAGATTTTGATATCCCCCAAATTCCACCGATGATAACACCGATAAATAGGTTGACAAAGGTCGCAATCACCGAAATCAAAATTGAGTTACGAGCTCCAAACCAGACACTATCAAAGAGAGATTTACCATTACTGTCTGTACCGAACCAATATTCAGCATTTGGTTTAATGAAGCGGACACTAAAATCGTTTACCTTACTTACATCATTAAAGTCAAAATCAGAAAAGATTGGATAGATGAAACTCATTAAGACAATGGAAATCAAAATCCCAAGCATGATCACTGTTGATTTCTTCTTAAAAAATTGTCTAAAAACAGAACCCCAATATGAGTAGGCAGGAGCATCAATTGCTTCAGAGGCATAATCATCACGTTTTACAAATTGAAATTTATCATTACTAATTGTAGACATTATTTGCCTCCTTTCTCTGTCAATTTAATACGTGGGTCAATAATAGTCATCCAAATATCTCCGATTAAGTAAGAGAAAATTGAGACACTTGTAAATATGAAGACCAGACCAACGACCATGTTATTATTTGACGCTTTTACAGAGTCAATCAACATTTTACCCATACCTGGGAAGGCGAAGACTGTTTCAGTAAGAGTTGCTCCACCGATAACACCGATAATAGAACCAGGAATACCTGAAACAAGTGGTACCATAGCATTCTTAAAGATGTGTTTATTAGAAATTTCTTTTTCAGAAAGACCTTTAGCACGAGCAAAACGAACGAAGTCTTGTGATTGCAAGTCAATCATGTAACGACGAATCCAGATAGCTAGACCAGGTGCTCCAAGCAAACCAAGGATAACTGCAGGTAAAACATATGAACGCCAGTCTCCAGCACCCAAGATAGGGAATGAATCTGGGAATCCAATTGAAGAACCAATCAAACGAATGATGTATACAAGGGCAATCGTTGGAAGAGCAAGTAAGAAGGTCAAAGCTCCTGTAGAGAAACTATCAATCCATGTATTCTTGTAACGAGCCATTGCAGAACCAAGTGGAATTGCAATCGCGTATGAAATAGCAAGACCAATCAAACCTGTGATAGCAGAACTTGCAATCATTGATGGATACTGATAGTTACTTTCAGTAGCTGTGTATGGATCATCCTTACCATAGTTTGCTACTTCACGTGCATCTGCTTGACTTGGAGATTTGTAGGTTCTTGAGTAAATATTAACTGATGATGTTTTCTTACCAGTTGGGAATTGAACTTCAGAAGTCTTGGTTTGTCCTTGTCCTTGTGTAATAACTTGAAGAACAGGAGTATTGGCATAAGTTGGATAAGAATCTCCTAGGTTCAAGTTGACAAAGTTTTGGTGGACAAATGGGAACTGACTATTGAAGTACAAGAGGTATTTATGTTTAGTACCTGAACCCACAAGAGACCAACCGATAGCAGGGTCATTCTCAAAGCGCAAATAACGCTCTAAGTTAGGATTTTCTGGGTCTTGAATCTTGTTTGTATGGTCAATATCAAGCAAGTTTGCATAGAATTTGAACACACGTTCGAAAATAGGGATTTCACGAGTAGCATAGAATTGACCGCTCTCTGTAAACTCACCCAAAGTCCAACCGTTTCCAATTTGTTGGATGTATTTTTCGTAGATAGCTTTATTTGTATCGTTTGCATCAACGGTTACAGAAGGGTCAATGCTACTAGCTTTTTCCTGCAACTCTTTCGTATCGTAATATTCGATATAACCCATACGCTCAAAAACGGTATTTTCATAGTTATCACGTTTATCAGCTGTTGTTGCAATTTTATTGTAGTTAGTATCTTGTTTGAAGATCAACTTCCGTGGAACCATCGTATAGATGATTGTGTAAATCAAGGTCGTTACTAAAAAGATAGAAACTAACGACCGCAAGATACGCATAAAAACATATTTTTTCATATTATTTCCTTTAAAATCCCAAAAGAACCTTCTCCTTTTGGAGAGAAAGTTCTGATGAGCATTATTTATTTCACGTGGCTCGCTAATTCTTTTTGAGCTTTTTCGTTTGATTCAGCTTTTTCTTTGAGCCATTTTTCACGAGCTTCTTTGTACTCTTTAGCAGTTACAGTGTTAGCTTGCAATTGAAGATATTTGAAGTAAACATCTGAGCCTTTATCACCAGATTGAGTGTAAGAGGCTGAGAATGGCACTACACGAGAAATAACTGGTGCTGCTCCTGAAGATGACATAGCCGGAAGGAAGAGTGAGCTGTCTGTCAACCAAGCTTGAGCTGCTGCATATTTCTCATAACGTTTGTTAAGATCGCTTGTTTCACTAGCTGCATCATCAACTAATTTGTCATAGTCTTTCAAACCAACTTGAGCAACCGCTGGGTTTGATGGATTATCATAACCCATGTAAGTCTTAGTTGTTTCACTGTTAGTTGATTTTAGGATATCAAGGTAAGTTGATGGATCTTCATAGTCTGGGTTCCATCCAACGGCACCTGAAAGGTCCCAATCTTCTGCTGCTGCACTAGCTGCATAATATGTGACGTTTTGTAATTCATCTGTAGTGATTTGTTGGATATCGATGACTACATTATCTGTACCCAAAGCAGTCTCAACAGATTGTTTAAATGATTGGATACGAGCAATATAGTTTTTAGATGTTTGGTCAACTGGAATATCCACGTGGATTGGGAATTTTACACCATCTGCTCCAAGGACTTTTTTAGCTTTAGCTAGTTCTGCTTTAGCCTTATCAGCATTGTAAAGACCATCTTGAGCATCCGCAAAGTTTACGTCTTTCCATTCATCACCATAAGAAACAACTTTCTCAGTAACCAAGTCACCAAATGTCTTATCTCCAGCAGAAACAAAGTCAGGTTTGACAAAGAGGTTACGAACAGCAAGGGCGGCTCCATCCTTACCATTTAGCTGAGCTGAATAAGCAGTACGGTCAAAAGCAAAGTTCAAAGCTTGACGGAAGTCTTTGTTAAGAAGAGCTTTCTTAGTAGAAGTCTTTTCCTCGTCAGTTGTTTTTGATGTATATTTATAACTTTGACGGTCAATGTTAACACCTAAACCAGCAATACCAGCTCCCTGTGGGGTATAGTAAATGTTGTCTTTGTATGTTTCTGCTACTTTAGAGTAGTTTGAGCTAGTAGGGAAGAGACGGGCGTAACTGTATGCTCCATTTG
>CAJPKC010000275.1 GCA_905370255.1 Streptococcus oralis | reverse complement strand
TGACCATACTGGTAGAGAGAATCTGCGACGACATTTCCAAGGTTGGTTTCACGGACACGGACATTTTCACGATCACCGTTCAATTCAACTGGACTATTTGAAACAACTTCTATAGCATTTTCAGCGTCATACTTTTGTTTGATGTCCTTGACAAGTTTTTCAATTTTTGGATTTGCTTCTAATTTTTTGGCTTCAGCAGCAGTAATCTGAGTTGGATTGCCCAAAAGCTGACGGGATTTATAAGTAATTTTACCAACGTTATGGAGATAACTTCCAGTTTGGTTGTAAGTCACATTATCTCCGTAAGTAGTTGATTCTACTGTATGAGAGTGACCGTCGATTACTGTTACGCGTTTCCCTTTCAAACGAGGATTTTTAGACAAGGCTTCTGCCAAGGTTGAACCACGCCACTCAACTGGGGTTGTGGTATCCACACCCAAGTGAGCCAACACAACATAGTGTTTGTAGTCCTTACCTTCTGCACGAGCCTTAGCTTGAACTTCTTCGATGACCTTATTGACTTCAGAGATTGGATCTGTAAAAGTTACCCCTTTGACATTTTTAGGGTGAGTTTTGGTTGCTGTTTCAGGTGTTGTCACCCCGATTACAACAAACTCATCACCTTCCACAGTCTTATCTTTATCAACGATTGTAGAAGCTTCAAAGAGACGAGCACCATTGACGTAGGTATTTGAACTAAGTAATGGGAATTTCAAGATTTCCTTGTATTTTTTAGCTTCGTCTAAACCAAAGTCAAACTCATGGTTTCCTACTGCCATGGCATCATACTGCATCTGATTGAGAATTTCAGCACGTGCTTCACCCTTCGTAGAGTTGGAAATCGGTAAACCTTGGAAGGCGTCTCCCGCATCAACAACTAGAGTATTTTGATTTAATTTCGCGCGTTCCTGCTCAATGACAGTCGCTAACTTAGCATCACCAATTACTCCCTTCTCCTCTACAATGCGACCATGGACATCATTGGTGTGTAAGATAACAGTGTCCTTTTCTTCGCTTTTAGGAGATTCAGCAGGAGCTGACGGAGCTTCTGCAGGTGCAATCGCTTCTGAAGTAGCCGAAGTTTCCGGTACCGCAGGGCTCTCAACAGGAGCTGGAGTCGCCGACGGAGCTGGAGTTGCTGCGACAGCTGAACTTTCTGCAGGAGTTGTTGCTTCTTCAGCGTATACTTGTCCAGCTAAGAAGGCTGGAGCTAACAGGGCTGTCGACAAGACAGGTAACAAAGAACGTTTGTTCATTTTAAAATCCCTTTCTTTTCTTTTTCTCTTTTATATTATACGCTATTTCTAAAAATTTTGAAACTTTTGACCTATTTGCATCTTAAATATTCGCCATTTAAACAAAAAAGCTTGGATTAAAATCCCAAACTTTTAGCTCATTTTATTGAAAATCTTTGATGTTACCATCGTAATCCGCCCAATCTTTGCTAAAGAAGCGGTCATTCATTTGGTAACTAGGTGCTGTTGTTGGATTGCTCAAAAAAGGATTTACAACCTTATCAAACGCCAACCAACCTAACCAACCAATATGAATCGTATCCTTAACAAAGAAAGGATCTCCTCCATTTTTTGAGAAATCAGCAATATTGGTGAATCCTTGACTTTCCAACTGGTAACGAATTTTTTCGACAGAGTGTTGATACATTTCCTCACTCAGTCCAGTATAATCCATCCATTTTTTATTGACAGGTTGAAAGACAAAGAGCACATTCACCTTAGATTTGGCAAATTGATCGAGCACTAACTGCAAATCATTGTACTCAGGTGATTTGAGAAAGTTAAAATTCTTTTGAGATCCTTCCCATTTTTTCCAATCTTTCTTTAACTTAGTATTGTAAAAATGATTATCTACTCCCAAATCATTATTGGTCGTATTTTCTTCACCCTCTTTTCGAGCGATATTTTCCAATTCTTCATAAGAAAATTGATCTGGGAGACTGCTCAAATATTTTTCAATATGATCTTTATACTTTAATCGGCCTCGGATGGAGAATTGACCAAAAAGGGCCGCTTGCCTTTCATTGAATTCTGCAGAAGCTGTAATTATTGAATGATCAAAGTCTGACAACTGTTCATTCTTAGCCAGTTTCTCAACAATCCCCTTCATCGGTACGCTTGGATTCTGCTTCAAGAGTCTATTATCCGCATGTTTGGCTCCTATATCTCCCGATTGATTTTCTAAAAAGGCTGTCAACTGATCGTTATTAAAGTAGTTTTGGAAGATGGCTGGCTCATAGTCATCCTCTGTAAACCACTGAGGGGAAATGACAAATACTGCCTGCTTTCCCTCGATTTCTGGCAAGATTTGCTGCATACCGAAATACTGGTTAAGCGAGGCCGCTCCTGCTTGTCCCAAAAAATAGGGTCGGTAGGGGCGACTATATTTCTCCGCCAAGACCGCAGGATGTATGCTGTCGAAACGCATCCATTCACTTGATCCAAAGAAAGGGACAAAACGCATATCGGGATCTGTAAGGGCTCTTACTTTTTGACTTCTTTCCTTAAAGCTTTCTGCACTTATCGAAGCCGCAGAGTATTTCTCCTCCGTCAGATTATGGCTTCTTGTACTTGGATAAAAAAAGATCAATAGAAGAACCAACAATCCCGCTACAAAGATAGGCCCAAAGATTAACCACAGGCGTTTAAGCATTCTTTAACTCCGTAATCCCTGCTACGATTTTATTGGCTGTATTCCAATCATCACGGCCAAATTCTGTAACCGGGACACGTATATCAAAGCGATTTTCGATTTCTACAATCAATTCAACCGTTCCCATACTGTCCAAGATACCTGCATCGAAAAGATCTTCATCCATCATGTCAGAAACATCTTCCATAAATAATTCATCGATAATTTCAATAACTTCTGATTTGATATCCATTTTTAAATTTCCCTCTATTTTTTAATTCCATTTATTTTTTAAACCATAAATCATTCAAAAATCCAGAAAAGATTAAGAATGAAACCATTACGACATGGAAGGTTATCACCATGCCAAGCAACAGAATCCAACGGTTCTCAGGAAAAGGTGGCCGCCCTGCTTTTTTCCGTTCTTTATTGAGCGTTTTTTTCTTTCGAACCCAGACATCATTAATGACTAAGCCCACTCCATGAAAGAGTCCGTAGGCGATGTAAAACCATGTTATTCCATGCCAGAATCCCATAAGGAGCATGTTCAGGAT
>CAJPKC010000274.1 GCA_905370255.1 Streptococcus oralis | reverse complement strand
AGGTGATCGCAATGGCAGTATTGAGTAAGAAAGGAAGATAAACCAGAATGGCCAAAAAGAAACGAGGAATGATTGCCAGGACTAAGCAGAGAGTTGATCAATACGTATTGATTCGTAAATAACGCATGCAACAAGAAAGAGATGAGTTCGCTTCAGAGGGAGAATCTGATCCAAAACGCCTGGAAGCACAAAAAGAACGAGATAAGGAGTTTTTGAACGGTCTCAAGAAGATTGGAATAGGATTTATTGTATTTTTAGTTTTTTATGGAATTTTGCGAACAATATTAGGATTGTGGTAGATAAGCGAGGTATCCATGAAAAAAATATTTAAACTGAAGATCCTCATTCCTCTTGTAGCTCTTCTATTAATTGTCAATGTTGGGATAACCATGTTAGTTGGGATAATGGGAGCTGTAACCAATAATGGAAGAAATGATTGTGGTGCTGTAGAAACAACATCTTCAACTGGCGACTCCACAGTTTCTTCAGCTGATGGTTCCATCGATGATTTTGTAAAAAAGCATAAGGAAGCCTATATCCTGTCTTGGAAGGCAGGAGGTTTCCTACCTTCAGCTTCTATCACTCAAACAATGATAGAGAATGGCTTCAATTTTACGAACCCTAATGGTACTTCCTTCTGGAAAGCTCATAATATGGGAGGTGTTAAAACCTCTAGCAAAAGTAATTTTCCAGTTACTCTGGCGACGTATGGTGAAGACAGTGTTGACCTAACGGGAACAAAGCCTGGAGCAAATGTTGGAGATGGCACAGGAGGAGCTTATACCTGGTTCTCTAGCTATGAGGCTGGGATTGTAGGGAAAGCTGAGTTTATGGCTCACCAGACGCTTTATAAAGGGGCTATAAACAATACAAATGGTATTGCTAGCCTATCTGCTATAGCAGATGGTGGATGGGCCACAGATGGCACTTATAAGAGCAAACTAACTGATATGTATCAAAAACTAGGTACGAAGTATCAGTGGCTTGATAAGGAAGCTATTGCTGCTCATGGCGAGAAGCCTTTTGAAGGATCCAGTACACAAGATATCAGTTCTTCAGATAGTGCGGTGTCTTCTTCAGCTGAGAGAAGTGGATGTGGTGAGTCAGGTAGCAGTACCGATGGAACGGGAACTGTCCCTTCAGATGCGACTGCGTGGGGGTACAAACCAGAAGACTTACCAGATGGCTTGAAACCATTCATTATTTATCCTAAGTGCTTAGGCATGGATTATGCTAAGTCTACAGGATGTTATAATCCTGGAAGTGACGAGTATGCGGGACAATGTGTGAATCTTACAATTAGTATTGGAAATCACTTATGGGGGCATTCTGGTTCAGTTCAAGGTAATTGGAAAGATCAGGCATCAGCATGGGCTGCAATATTTGGAAATTCAGTTAAGGCTACACCCAAAAGAGGCGCTATTTTTTCTACACAAGTAGGAGGTGGAGGATATGGTCATACTGGAATTGTATGTCATGTTTTCGAGAATGGCTCTATCTTATTTGTAGAACAAAATACACCTCTGAGTGGTTGGGATCAGTTCAAAACTCCATATACATGGAATTATCGTATTTGGACTAAATCACAACAACAAGAACAGGTAATCTCTTTTGCTTATCCAGATGACAGAGAAGCTAAATTAAGTTCAAATTAAAAGGAGTATATAAAATGATTGATTGGATAAAGGAGAATATGGTTGTATCGATTGTAGTAGGTATTCTATTGATTTTGGCAGGAATAGGGATTGTATCGAGTTTCAGGCCATCTCAACAAACTAAAATAGAAGAAACAGCCCAGGTGAGTTCTTCAGGAACCACTCAAAACGAGCCGTCTTCCAAAGAAGAAACAGCAGACGAGAAGAATTATCGGACAGCTAAGTTAAAACTAGAACGCCCCTACGCAGAGGCAAGCTCAGAAGACAAAAAAGAAGTGTTAAAAGCCTTTGAAGAAGCAGTAGCAGATATAAAAAAGACGAATTTTCTGCCAAATGTCAAGGGAACAATCGAGAATCATTTATCTATGACACAGAATGCGATGGTTCAAACCTTTGCGATGGCTCTTCTGACGAATCAGTATGATTTTCAACCTAAACAATTGGAAGTGATGCCAACTGAATCAGATGATGTGATTCAATTTTTGGTTGTTCTAACTAAAAATGGAGAAGAGAACAGCTATTTCGTTGGAAATTTCAATACTACGGTTCAACAAATCCAGCTAAAAGCCTATGTTGGTGGAAATATAGGTGGTACATACGGATAACAAGTTGCACAAAAAGTTATATAACTTTTTGTGCTTTTATATTGACAAGTAAAGTTATTTTAGGTATAATTAAGTATATAAAAAGTTATATAACAAAATACACAATTGTCAAAGGAGGGAATCATGAAGATTCAGACAACAAACTTAGGAAAAGGTGGCGGTGGTAAGACTACAGATACCTTTAATGAAGGGGAGTGGTTGGCAGGGGTTAAGGGGCTTAGAACACTACTCATTGATGGAGCTTGGGAATGCAATTTGACAATAACATTTGATGTAAAATGTGAGAAAACTGTCTATGATATATTGACGACTGGAGAGTACGAAATTGTTCCAATATCAGAAAATCTCAGTTTGATTTGTGGTGATGAGCGTTTGACAGATGAGCAGTTATATCTTGCTAGTCGAAACAACAAATATCTCCAGTTGTTTATGTGGTTTAGCGAACATTACGAAGAGTTAGAAGCACAATTTGATGTCATTCTAATTGATACGCACAATGATGAGAGTTTAGTTACAGCAAATTTTATAGCTGTGTCAGATATTGTCTTGGCTGTTTCTGATGCCTCTCTTAATGGTTTTCGTGCCTGGTTATCTTTGAAAAATTTTGTAGACTTCATTAAGAGCGAAGCTATCGAAGTTATTACTAAGAAAAGCTATGTTAAAGCAGAACCTTATCTTATTGGAAATAAGATTAAGTACGTTGGAAACAATGTAACAGACACCTGTAAACAATTTTTAGAAGTTGTTGAAGAAGATCAGGCTTATCTGGGATCTATCCAGGAGAAAGAGCTCATGGCCAAGAGTCTTGTGATCAGTCAGAGTGTCTTTGAGCAGCGTGAAGAGATGACAGCTAACCAACAAGAGACACATCAGAAGTTTTATGATAATATAAACTACGTATATGAAAATATTTTGAGTGTGTTAGAAGGAGAGGTAGCATGAC
>CAJPKC010000273.1 GCA_905370255.1 Streptococcus oralis | reverse complement strand
CTCCAACGAAAGAAGTGGTGACTCAGGTGGCTCCGGAGCCTGTAGCTTCTGAAGGGGTAGCTTCCCCATCTCAAGTAGACCAGTCTGCATCCGCTCCAAGTGTGGAACCTAAGAAGGAAGTAGAAACTTCTGAACCTGCAGGACCGAGTCCAATTGCTCCGGCAGAGACGGAGAAGGTTGACCAGCCAGTCGGACAAGAAAAGACCGTGACGGTAACTGAAAAAACAAACCTCCCGCAGGCACCTCAGGGGGCAGGTGTCCCAACTAGTCCAGTGGCTTCGACGGGAACATCAACTCCAGCGACAGGACAAGTCTTAACCTCTTACACAGGAAGCTTGGCAAATAGTGAGCTCAAGGATAAGGAATTAACGGTTCAAAATGCTGTTGATGAATTGCTTCAGTGGGCTGCGACGGATTCCAAACAGGTCGGTCAATCGGCGGCGGATCGGGAACGCTTTGCTAAGAGTCTAGGAATGATCAGTACTCAAGAAGACTTGAACCGCAAGGTCAGTCAAGAAGAGCTGACCAATATGTATAGCATTGCTAAGAAACTCTATGATGCCTATAGGTCTGAAAAGAAAGCTCCTCTCTTTTTAAATGGGCGGGCTCAACCCATCTTCCCTTATACAACTGGGGAAAAATCAGATGAAGACTACCACTATGAGGATAGCGAAATCGTCCGCTTCCCAGTCTATGTGGAGACCGATTACGATACAGATGCGGATGGCAAGCCGGATCTAGTCAAGGCCATTGTCCAGTTGCCTAAGGCAGTTGCCAGGGGAGACTTCAAGGCAGCGACCATTCTGGAAGCGCGTCCTTATGTAGCAGGAACCTTGGATGAGAACTATGTGACTCTTAAAAGCTTGGGCTTGCCGACAGATGGCTCCTATGATATGAAGAAATTGCGGAAGCAACCGGCTAAACGTCAGGCAGTTGGAAACTCGTCAACAGTAGAAGCGGCTAAGAAGGCCAAGGCTTCGGATTGGTATTACTACAGTCCCTACGAGTATATCTATGACTACGAAAATCTCAACTGGTACGACTATTTCTTGGTCAGAGGCTATGCTTTTATCTCCAGTGCAGGACTTGGTACCAAGGGATCAGAAGGATTTAACACGACGGGGTCTGATCTCGAAATCAATGCCTTTAAGAATATCATCGAATGGGTCAATGGCAAACGCAAGGCCTACACCGATAAGACTAGCAATGTCGAAATCAAGGCAGACTGGGCAACAGGCAATGTCGCTATGACAGGTCTCTCCTGGGCTGGAACCACGACCTTTGGTGTGGCAGCAACAGGCGTAGAAGGTCTAAAGACCATTGTTCCAGCAGCAGGGATTGCCTCTTGGTATGATTATTTCAATAGCCAAGGAACCCAGTTTGGTAATGCACCTTATAGTGACCTTTCATGGCTCTCCCTTTACGTTAGCACACGGATGCTGGACCAAGACGACTGGGCAGGAATTTGGCAAAACTATTCCAACTACATCAACCAATTGAACAAGGACCAGTACGCCCATGATCGTAACTACAGTGATGTCTGGAAGGAGCGGGATTATACCCTTCATCCAGAAAATCTCAAGACCAGCGCCCTGATCGTCCATGGCTTGAATGATGACAATGTCAAGACCAAACACTTTGAACTCATGTACGATGCCCTCAAGAAAGCAGGACAAGATGTCAAGCTCTATCTCCACCAAGGAGATCACGTCTATCCAGCGGCTATGTCACGGGGATACGGCATCACTGCCAATGGTCAGGACTTTTATGACCTGCTCAATACCTGGCTGACCCATTACCTCTACGGTGTGGACAATCACGTCGAAAGTTTGCCAGCGGTTCTAGCTCAAAACAACTATGATCCAAGCAAGTGGACCAGCTATGATAACTGGAAGAGCAGTCAACGTCTCTTCTTGAATGCAAGCTCGAAACGTCTAGAAGAAACCATTTCTAGTGATTATGCGGCTGCAGGTGTTGAGATCGCTAACCGTAATGAAACAGTCAGCAAAGCCTCCTCTAAGGCCAATCTGACCTTTGTTTCTGATGTTACTGAGGACACTACGATCAAGGGCCACATCCCCGTTCATTTCAAGGCAGCTCTTGCCAAAGGTCAAGGAAAGAATTTCCAAATCAACGCCCTCTTGGTAGATGTGGCAGATGAGGATTTTGACGTGGTAGGAAATGGTAGCGTCAAGCAAGATAAAACAGCAGACGCTTTCTGGATGGGAAGCAATTTAAGCAACCTATCTGTTGCCGAATACGAAACCATCAAGACCAAGTACAAGGTGATTGCTAAAGGGTGGATCAATCTTGCGAACCCTGAGTCTGGCTACGATTCATCAAGCTCTCGCGCAAGCATCGAGCCTAAAGTGGGAGAATACCACGATTACACCGTTTATCTCCAACCAAATCTCTATACGGTTAAGAAAGGTCACAAGTTAGCGCTTGTTTTCAACACCTATGACCCATCTGATTTAACGGTGGAGCATCCATATGAAGTGACCTTCAAGACAGATTCTATCCAGGCGGCGATTCCAATTGTCGAAAAGACACGTGCTCAAAAGGCAGCCTATGTGCCAAGTGCAAGCGATACAGACTATGCGAATTTACCAGAAGTTGAAGGAGCTGCTCTAGTTGCTCCAGAAGTACACTACAAGGAAGAGTATACACTGCCAAGCCCAGAATACTTTGTCCAACCAAGCCAAACTCTTCCTGAAAAAGCAGAGCAGATGCAAATAGGATCAGCAAGACAAGAGCACTCTCTTCATACACTAGCTGTATCTTATGGACCTCAATTTGTTTCACAAGGATTGGCAGAAGATCCTCAAGCTGCAACTCTTGTAGTGGGAGGAGAGAAAGCAGATCATACGCTTCCTCAAACAGGGAGCAAAGACCATTCTCTGGGTCTCTTAGGGGTGATCAGCCTTACAGCTTCTAGTCTCATCTTTTGGCGTAAAAAGAAAGAAGATGCCTAAGGAGTCCCCGTAGCAAATATTTCTAAAATGACATCTTTTAGTGTAAAATAAAAGTAGAAATGCAGAATCAGTAGTCACTACTGAAAAAGGAGGAAATATGGCACACGTAATCACAGATGCAACTTTTGAACAAGAAACCAGCCAAGGTCTTGTCCTGATTGACTTTTGGGCAACTTGGTGTGGTCCATGCCGCATGCAAGCTCCAATCTTGGATCAGTTGGCAGAAGAGGT
>CAJPKC010000272.1 GCA_905370255.1 Streptococcus oralis | reverse complement strand
ACTTTGTAGAGCCATATTTGGCGGATACAGACATTGCTTTGATTCCTTTAGTCAGCTTGACGACAGGAATTGATCGTCAAAAGGAACTCATTGAAGGGGCAGAAGGCTTTGTCTATGCCGTTGCTATCAATGGGGTGACTGGGAAATCAGGGAATTACCGAGATGACTTGGACAAGCACTTGGCTCAACTTCATCAAGTGGCTGACATTCCAGTTTTGACAGGATTTGGTGTATCCACTCAGACTGATGTAGAACGCTTCAATGCTGTATCAGACGGTGTTATCGTCGGTTCCAAGATTGTTAAGGCTCTGCATGAAGGACAAGTAGCAGAAATCGCTGACTTTATCCGAGAAGCAGTAGCTTACCAAAAATAATTACACAAGCAGCCAGCAAGAGGAAAGGCACGAAAGGAAGTCTTTCCTTTTTCTTTAGTAGGAGAAAGGCTAGGATGCCAGTTGTGGAAGCAAATTGAATTAAAATCAGCATTTCGGTTAGACTAAAAACAAGGGCACAAGAAGCCAGAAAGAGAAAATCCCCTGCACCTATGCGGATATCGATAAAGTGGGCCAAAATTCCCAAGATAAGAAAGAAAATCATAACTAGATTCCAACCACAGCAAACCATGAGGATCATGTGAAAAGCCAGCCAGACTAGCAAGGGATATTCTTGATGCTGGAGGTCATAGATTCCTAAGGTCAAGCCAGCAGTTATCAAAATAAGTTGTCCAAAGGTTAGAAATTCCCAAGAGAAAGATAGAAAGAGAAGCCCCAAACCAAATTCAAAGAGAGCATACCAAAAGGGATAGCTTGAGTTACAGTAGCGACAGCGAAAGCCATGGACTACTTGAGAGACAATTGGAATCAAATCCAAGTGACCTAAGCGAGTCTGACAAGAATCGCAGTGACTAGCAGGAAAGATAATAGACTGCTCAGGAAAGCGGTCAATGACCAAGCCTAGAAAGGAAGCAAGAATCGTTCCAACAAGAAAAAAGTAAAGATGAATCATACTTATTTATTCGGAAAAAATAAGAGAAAGAGTATAATAGTTGGATAAAGGAGAAATTTTAGGAGCAAATATGAAAATTCACTTTGAAAAAGGACTTCAGTTAGAAAATGCCCAACTCATTTGTCGCTGGTCTAATGCTTTGGGAGAAAGTTTTCAGAAGCAATGGATGGGACCCAAAATTTCTTATCCCTTGATTGTCCAATCCTTACAAAAGCTGGAAGGAATTTTTTCAATATTTGATGGACAAGAGTTTGTGGGGCTTATCCAGAAAATCAGGCTAGAAGACAGGAATCTTCATATCGGGAGATTTTTTATCAATCCTCAGAAACAGGGGCAAGGCTTAGGTAGCCAGGCTTTAAGGAAATTTGTTAGTTTGGCCTTTGAAAATGAAGACATAGATACTATTTCTCTAAATGTCTACGAGGCAAATCAAACAGCTTACAATCTTTACCAAAAAGAAGGATTTGAAATCGTTCAAATGGTTGAAGTACCTATACGAAAATACATCATGAGAAAATCTAGGTAAGAACTAGATGAAACCCAAAACTGTCCCCTTACAATTTTTAATTCTCAAACTTGTTGCAGAGAAATTTTCTTGATAAAATAGATACATGACTAGATATAAAGCTATAATTTCCTATGATGGCTACGCTTTTGCTGGTTTTCAGAGGCAACCTCACGCGCGTAGTGTCCAAGAGGAAATTGAAAAAACTTTAACAAAATTAAATAAAGGGCAGGGCATTACCATCCATGGTGCAGGACGAACGGACAGTGGCGTTCATGCTTTAGGACAGGTCATCCACTTTGATCTTCCCTATCAGATGGATGAGGAGAAACTTCGCTTTGCTCTCGATACCCAAAGCTCTGCAGATATCGATGTGATTTCGATTGAGATTGTGGCTGATGATTTTCATTGCCGCTATGCTAAGCATAGCAAGACCTACGAGTTTATCGTAGATAGAGGACGTCCTAAAAATCCTATGCGTCGCCATTATGCCACCCACTATCCATATCCACTTGATGTGGAACGTATGCAAAAGGCTGTGAAGAAATTAGAAGGAACCCATGATTTTACCGGTTTTACAGCATCAGGGACTAGTGTAGAGAACAAGGTTCGAACGATTACGGAAGCTAGTCTTAGGGTTGATGAAACAGGGCAGTTTTTGACCTTTACATTCTCTGGCAATGGCTTCCTCTATAAGCAGATTCGAAATATGGTTGGAACCCTGCTAAAAATTGGCAACAATCGGATGCCAATTGAGCAGATTGACCTGATTTTGGAGAAAAAAGACAGACAGTTGGCAGGTCCAACTGCAGCACCCAATGGTTTGTATTTGAAGGAGATTCGTTATGAAGAATAATCGTATTTTAGCACTTTCAGGAAATGATATTTTTAGTGGTGGTGGACTAGCTGCTGATCTTGCAACCTATACTTTGAATGGTTTGCATGGATTTGTAGCCATGACCTGCTTGACTGCTTTGACAGAAAATGGTTTTGAAGTCTTTCCAACTGATGAAACTATTTTCCAACAACAGTTGGATAGTCTCAAGAGCGTAGACTTTGGAGGGATTAAGATTGGTCTCTTACCGACTGTTGGTGTTGCTGAGAAAGCTTTGAATTTCATCAAGGAACGATCAGGAGTTCCTGTCGTCTTGGACCCTGTTCTCGTTTGTAAGGAAACGCACGATGTTGCAGTCAGTGAGCTCTGTCAAGAGTTGATTCGCTTTTTCCCTTATGTATCAGTGATTACTCCTAATCTTCCTGAGGCAGAATTGCTAGCAGGCCAAAAGATTGAAACCTTAGAAGATATGAAGTCTGCAGCTCAGAAATTACATGACTTGGGTGCGCCAGCAGTGATTATCAAGGGTGGAAATCGTCTCAGTCAGGATAAGGCTGTGGATGTCTTTTATGATGGAGAGAATTTTACCATTCTTGAAAATCCAGTCATTCAAGGACAAAATGCTGGTGCAGGATGTACCTTTGCATCAAGCATTGCTAGTCAGTTAGTCAAGGGAGAGGAACTATTACCAGCAATTGAAACTTCCAAAGCCTTTGTTTACCGTGCCATTGCACAAGCAGATCAATATGGAGTGAGACAGTATGAAGCAAACCAAAACAACTAAAATTGCCCTAGTATCTATCTTGGCAGCCAGTTCTGTCGTATTGGGCTATTTTATAAAAATCCCGACACCAACTGGGTT
>CAJPKC010000271.1 GCA_905370255.1 Streptococcus oralis | reverse complement strand
GACGCACTTGAGCATTATCAATAGCCTTTTGGTCCTGATCAAAGCAGTACAAATGACCCTTTTCAGATAATTGCGACAAAAGATAAGACGAATGTCCTGCGCCACCCAAGGTCGCATCAACATAGATACCATCGGGCTTGATATCAAGCATATCAACAGTTTCGTGTAAAAGAACGGTTACATGGTGAAATTCATTAGTCATAACTTTTATTATAGCACAAGAATGGAGAAATTGTCTCGTTCTGTAAGTTGACAGGATAGTAAAAAAGCCAGACCCAAGGCCTGACTCTTTAGTTCCTATATCATCTGATAAGATTAATCCACTCTGTAAAAATAACTTTCCTCAGATGGCACTCCATTCGTTGCTAAGATACGGTCCTTACTGTTATCTCCCGCATCACTTGCATCACTAACTCCCTTAGGACAAAGCTGAATTGGGGTATTCCCTACTGGACTAGAATCAACATAAGTTAAGGTATATATATCAGACACATACTGATTGGGTGAGACTTTGTCGATAGGATAAGTATAGCCCCAGAAATCCAATTGCCCATCCGAAGTAATGGTGATGGTCTTTCCATTTGAAGATTTCCATGTCCCTACAGCTGATTTGTAGTTGCCGTTTTTGAGTTCATCAGGCTTGAGGGCTGATGAACTTGTTTGAGTTTGTGACGATGTGCTCGAGCTATTATTAGTAGGGGCACTGCTCAGATCCTTCCAATCCCAATTAGAAAGATCAACCTCATCTGCACCCGAATCACTGTCCTCTTTTACAAGAGACTGACCATCACTACTAAAGCGGTAGCCTGCACCTCCACCAGCCATAGCACCAGCACTACCATAGTAGCTGAAGGTGTTATCCATGAGGTAGGCCAATGTCATACGCTCACCCAACATGCCCAGTTGTGAACCTTCTGTCAGACGAACAACCTGACCACTATCCTTAGAGATAGTGTAAATATCCGTAATCACATGTTCTTTAAAAAGTTTACCTGGCTTAAAAGCAAGAATCAACTCATCAACACCATTACCATCCAAATCACGGTAAGTATAGACCGTTGAGGCAGGACTTGTTTGAGAATTAGCATAGGTCACCACCAAAGGATTAATTGAAGCGTCAGTTTGATTGTCAGCTACAGCTGTTTGATACTTGCTGATGATGGCATCATAAGCAGAGGTATCTACTTTCTTCTCTTCACTTGAACTTTCGCTACTATCTGATTGGGACTGCTCTACTGATGAAGATGAAGTCGTCGCTGTTAAGCCATTCTGCAGGTTTGAACAAGCTGTCAAGAGGACTAAACTAGACAAAGCCGTCACTAACACTAAAACTTTACTTTTCATTTTTAGTCTAACTTTCCTTCTCTTTGACTCTTATTCTGCTGTTCCAGAGCTAACATCTGCGCTGTAGGCAGGGGCTGTATAGCTTGAAGCCTCACTATGTGACTCGGTATAAGTTGTTGGTGGCACATAGTTATACTGAGGCGCTTGATAAGTCTCTTGTGCTGAAGAAGGCGTTGGCGCCGATGCTACCGCAGGAGTTGAGCTTGCTTCTGTCTGACTAGCTGCTTCTACCGTTGAGCTTGCTGACGATGATTCGCTTGAAGACTCACTTGAAGTTGAAGAAGATGACGACGAACTTGAGCTCGATGACTTGGATGAAGCCTTGGGTTTGCTTGATGATGATTGCTTAGTCCCCACCTTAACTTGGACCTTAGCATGATTCTGCGCAGGTTGCAAAAAGACGATAGCCAGAGCCAAAAGGATAGCTGGTAGGGTAAATGCCAAAATAAGATAACGTTTTTCTTTTAAATGACGAATTAGTTTCATAGAATATTCACATTTCTTAAATATATTTTAGTATTGATTAGTCTCAGATAAGATTATATCAGAAATATTAAAATGTGCAACATTAACATAAAACTTTTTTGACATCAGAAAAACCAACTCTTTGAGTTGGTTGATTGTCGTTATTGCTGTGGGTTATCGACGTTGTTCAATGGCACTTCTACTTCTGTTGGTTGACACAGTAGAAAAATAAGGATAAAAATACCGACAAATGGAATTAAAGGAATAAAAATATACGGCCAATTATAGCCAGCATCACGCAAACGACGAACAGTTATAGCAATACCAGGTAAAACCGTAGCAACACCATAGGCAAAAAAGATAAGTAGTAAAATAACTCCAATAGTAAATAAATCGCTTGATCCTGTTTCAGCTGCCATTCTTTCAAACACTGCTAGGAGCAAATACCAAGCAAATAAAATCAATACATGTGCCGAATATGCAAACCAGTAATCTGAAGGTGTTGAACGTCCCGTAAAATCAACATAGCCCTTCCAAAATCTTTTGTAGGCTTCAATCATAATTAAAATTCCCCTTTTTTATGTTACTCTCAGTATAACAAGAGAAGAGGAGCTTGACAAATCAACTAAAAAAACAGCCTAGCAAGGCTGTTAAGTCATTATTATTGCTGTGGATTATTGAAGTTGTTGAATGGATACTCAACCTTAGTTGGTTTACACAACAACACAATTAAGATAATACCACCTACAAATGGGATAAATGCAACAAAAATATACGGCCAATTGTAGCCAGCATCACGCAAACGACGAACAGTTACAGCAATACCAGGTAAACACGCAGCAATACCATAGGCAAAAAAGATAAGTAGTAGGATAAGTGAAATAACAGCTAAAAAGCTTGAATCAGTTGCACCTGCAATTCCTCCAAATACTGCTAACAACACATAAAAAGCAACGACAGTTAACATATTTGCCAAATATGCAAACCAGTAATCTGAACGTGTTGAACGTCCCTCAAAATCTACGTAGCCCTTCCAAAACTTCTTATAAGCTTCGATCATAATAAAATCTCCTCATTTTTTGATAATACTACTATACCAAAAGACCGGTCTTCTGGCAAATTGACTAAGGAGCAGCCTATAAGGCTGCTAAGCACTTTTATTGCTGTGGGTTATTGAAATTATTAAACGCTACTTCTACCTTTGTTGGTTGTAAGGTTAAGATAAAAATAATAAAACCACCAAGATATGGAATTAGCGATAGGAATATCAAGGCCCAGTGGTAACCTGCATCTCGTAAACGACGTACTATGATTGCAATGGATGGTACAAGTGAGGCCAACGCATAGACTCCAATTCCAAATAATACAATATAGACCAAAATACTTTGGAAACTATATGGATCAGATGTATACGTAGAGGAGTCTCCTCCTAAAA
>CAJPKC010000270.1 GCA_905370255.1 Streptococcus oralis | reverse complement strand
GGCCAACATCTACCGATCAATGATGGAGTACCTTTCCGAGGATGATCACCCAGGTGATTGGACAATGCCTGAAGGTCTATATCGTAATGGTGAGTATGTTTTCAAAGTTGGCGCTCGTAGTAACTGGATCCCTCAAACAACCCAACAAGCTACTACAGAAGCTCCTACTACAACAACCGAAAATCAAACTACAGTAGCTGAAACTACTAGTCCAAATAATGGACAAAACCAAACTGTTCCAAATACAAATCAAAACCCTCAACAAAATCAAAATCCTCAACAAAATCCAAACCCTAAAGGGCAACAATAATCAAAAAAGACCTGAGAAACATCTTCCTAGGTCTTTTATTAATGAAAAAGTGGAGTTAATTACTAACTCCACCTTCTTTTATTTTACATGGTTTGCAAGATCTTCTTGCGCTTTTTTATTAGATTCTTCTTTTTCTTTCTTCCATTTATCTTGAGCTTTTTGATATTCATCAGCAGTTACTGGTTTATCTTGAAGTTCAAGGTACTTGTACAAGAGGGCTTCACTCATACCCTTGTTACCTGAGTATGCAAATGGAAGAGTATATGGCACCATCTTAGACAACATTGGACGTCCAGTTTGAGAAGTTGTTGGAATAATCAAAGCGCTATCTGTCAACCAAGCTTGGGCCGCAGCATATTTATCATAACGTTTTGAAACATCAGTGTTTTCGTTTCCGGCTTCAACAACCATCTTTTCGTAATCTTCCAAACCAACTTGTTTGGCAGCAGCGTTGTTTGTACCAGCATCAAATCCTAGATAAGTCTTCGTATTTTCACCAACAGATGGTTTGATGATATCAAGGTAAGTAGATGGGTCAATGTAGTCTGGAGACCATCCAACGTTATCTGAGAGATCCCAATCTTCTCCAGCAGCTGTTTCAGCAAAGTAGGTAACATTAAGAACTTCATCTTTTTGAAGTTGTTGAATGTCAATGACAACATTGTCAGTTCCTAACGTTGCTTCAAGCGATTGTTTCAATGATTGAACACGTTGAACTTTTGTAGTATTAGTTTGGTCAACTGGCATATCCAAATGAATTGGGAATTGAACGCCTTCTGCTTGGAGAGCTGTCTTAGCTTTAGCAAATTCTGCTTTCGCTTTTTCAGGATTGTATAGACCATCTTGAGCGTCGTCTAGATTGACATCTTTCCACTCGTCACCATAGGTTACCAATTTTTCTTTAACTAAGTCACCAAAGTTTTTACCATCAGCTTGTACGAAAGCTGGTGGTACGAACAAGTTACGAAGAAGTTTGCTTGCTCCACTTTCTCCATTTACTTGAGAAGCATAAGCAGTTCTATCAAAACCAAAGGCGATGGCTTGACGGAAGTCTTTGTTTAGGAGAGCTTTTTTAGTTGATGTCTTTTGCTCATCTGTAGTCTTAGAAGTGTACTTGTAAGACTGACGGTCAATATTTGTTCCAACTAAGAAAGTAGCAGAATCTTGTGGTGTATAAACGATGTTATCCTTAAACTCTTTTTCAAGTTCAGGATATCCTGCACTTGTCGGGAAGAGACGAGCCATTGAGAAGCCGCCATCCTTAAAGGTGTCTGCAAGTTTGCCTGTATCTTGACCATCCCAGAATGATAGTTTTACTTTATCAATATGAACATTGTCCTTATCCCAGTAGTTTGGATTCTTTTCAAATTCTACTGAAGATTTTGCTACCAATGATTTCAACAAGAAAGGACCGTTGTAAAGAATACTGCTTGGATCAGTTGCTTTGGCAAAGTCACTTCCTTTAGAAGTAAGGAATTCTTCATTGACTGGTGCAAGAATACCCATGGTTGTCTTAGAGTTCCAGAAGCTTTCTGGTTTGTTCAAAGTGTATTGAACCGTCTGATCATCAATTGCCTTGATTCCAACTTCTGAGAAGTCTTTTACTTCACCTTTGACATAAGCGTCAAGACCTTTAATGGATTCTTGAACAAGATAAAGGGCTTCTGACTTATTATCAGCCGCATATTTAAGACCTGTTACAAAGTCTTGAGCTTTCACAGGTGCATACTCTTCACCCTCAGAAGTGTACCACTTGGCATCTTTACGGATTGTATAAGTGTAAGTCAAACCATCTTGAGATACTGACCAGTCTTCTGCCATAGATGGCACGAAGTTCCCGTAACGGTCATTCTCCATCAAACCGTCAACAACATTACTTGTGATATTAGCAACCGCAGCCTTACCTGTTGTCAGATAGTTGAGGCTGTCTGGATCTGTTTCATAAACGTAAGAAAAAGTTTTCTCACCTTTTGCACTAGAGCCTGAACCTGAACAAGCTGCCAAAACACCTGACGCTAACAGAGTCACTCCTGCTAGGGCCATTACTTTTGAAAATTTCATAATAAACTCCTTTTTGACTTTTTATACATTATAGTCCCTTTTTCGCCAAGTGTCAATACAATTTTCAGAATTTTTCAAATTGATTTGAAAATTTTTTCTTCCTATAGGTTTAATATGAAAATCTTTTTAGGAAAATTTCTATCATTGACATTTATCAACTATAGCTTTATGATATAATGAAAGAAGAAAGTTGAAAGGAAATACCATGTCAAAAGAAGTTATTGTTGAAAGTTTTGAACTAGATCATACGATTGTAAAAGCTCCTTATGTCCGCTTGATTGGAGAAGAGACTGGACCGAAAGGAGATATCATTTCTAACTTTGATATCCGCTTGGTTCAACCAAATGAAGACTCTATCCCTACTGCTGGACTTCATACTATTGAGCACCTCTTGGCTAAGCTAATCCGTACTCGCATCGACGGTATGATCGATTGTTCACCATTTGGTTGTCGTACAGGGTTCCATATGATTATGTGGGGACGTCATTCTAGCGCTGAAATCGCAGCTGTCATCAAGGATTCACTGAAGGAAATCGCTGAAACAACAACTTGGGAAGATGTCCCAGGAACAACTATTGAATCTTGCGGAAACTACAAGGATCACAGCCTCTTTTCTGCTAAGGAATGGGCAAAATTGATTCTCCAACAAGGAATCTCAGACGATGCCTTTGAACGTCATGTCATCTAATAATAAAAAAAGAAACCAGCTTTTGAACTGGTTCCTTTTTTTATTTTCTAAATCTTGATTTAGGCTTTTTCACGAATGACCAAAACACCATCTTCCATGTCAGCTTCTAGGTGTTTAGCATCAAGGTTATCCAAGTGGAAGTCTGTGACTTTGTCACGGATTTGTTGTTCAACCACACGACGGAGT
>CAJPKC010000269.1 GCA_905370255.1 Streptococcus oralis | reverse complement strand
TCAAGAATTTCTTTTAACATATCCATACCTCCGTTTTAACTGTTTTCTAATTTTAAAAGTGTAGGAAATACTTTTTTACTTTTATGGTATACAATTCCACAAAGAAATGCACCGACCATACTTCCAGGGAATGCCATAGGACTTCCTACCCCCAATAAATTTCTGATCAGGCTTGCACCAAATGCTACAGCTACTCCATAAACAGGTCCGAGTATTACCGCACAAAGAACATTGATCATATGCTGAACCGGTGCACATTTACTGCCCAAAACAGGAAAAGAAAACATACTACCTACAACTGTAAGTGCACACAATAAACCTGAAACACTCAATTTCTTGACATTACTTCCATCCATAAGCAATCCTCCTAAAATAAAGTTTATCACTATAAAATTTTGTACTTATATTTAGGCGGTTTTTTGCAATAAAAAATGAGATACAGAACCTGTATCTCTGAAAAGAAAGTAAAAAAACAGCTCCCTACGTTGGCATTATCCAAATCAGGTAAACGGTCGAAAGTCACACTTTCCTCTCAGCCTATATATAAGCTCCCTCGTTAATATAGTTATATTTTGTGATAAGTATATCACCACAAATAAAAATGTCAACTATTAATTCATAGAGTAATTACAGAGTCTTAGTGAACTACCCATCACCTAAAGGTAATGGGCTTCTAAGAGCCTAACAGCTCTATTTAAGAAGTTTGATATTTAAGTTTCCACCTAAGTAATTAGGCAATCCTTATTCTTATCGGCGTGTCCACTTCGCCTCTACTGTATAGGATATTCATATCCACAACACTACTTTTACGCATGATATTTAATGCTCCGTTAACATCTGCATTGATTGTTTTACCACTTGCCGTTTTGTATAGACCACGATGTAATCTTCTGCCACTAAACGGATACTCTTTTGGATTATCGGCATTGTAAACAGGGAGATCGTCTCTATCCCAAAAAGATGATTTCGATGTATAGGATTCTTCCTGTTTTACAAAAACAATGTCATTTAGTTTGCAAAGATATTCCAATTTGTTACGCAACTGTCCATAAGGGATATTTACAAAATTTTGATTGTTTTGCTTTCCAATATGACTGTTATGTTGAAAAGTCTCATTGTAACCAACAACAAGCGTACCTATATTATTGATGATACAATAATCTATCACCCTACGAACAGTTTTATTCATATAGTCGTTCACCTTATTGTTGCGATTACGAGCAACTGCTTTTTGTCTATTTGTAGGCTTTCTACTAAAATGCTGTTTATCTTTTATCGATTGCAAACGGGCATTTTCTTTATTGAACCACTGATTGATCGATTTCAGTCTTTTCCCGTCAATAATGAACGATTGACCACTATTTGATACGGCTGTGACGAGATTGTTGATACCTAGGTCAAGTGCAAGTGCGTTGTTTGTGTTTAGATTTCTTTGAATACATTCAGCTTCATATATATACTGGATTTCAAAGAACCTTGCATTCGCTTTCGGTATAATGCGTATCTCTTTTATCGTCTTATCAAGAAGTATGGGTGGTATCGTAATTTCAACAGACTTATGCGTTTTCTTAAAACTATTGGAAAACGGAAGTATCAGCTGATTACCCTTAAGTCTTACAAAACCAATGATCAGTGTTGTGTATCCATCTTTTGGAAGATAATGTGGCAGTTTACAATCCATAAAAGCATATTTTCCCTGCTTGACAAGTTTAAGCAGACCAAAAAATGACTGAAACGAGCCATCAACCTCTTTCAGTATCTGCTGTGCCATATTGGAATTTAAGGCCTTATAATTAGGACTATTCTTTAAAAGAGTGTAATTCTTCTCATACTTGAGAAATTCACCTTCTGTAAAATAATGCTGACGCACATTATAGATTGCCTCATTAGCAAGATTCTTAGCCGTATGACAAAGTTCCCTGATTGTGATGTAATCTTCCTTGGACAGATGTTTCACTTGTTGTTTTACAGTAAGATACATACGATTTTCTCCTTTCATAGACTCGGAAATAGGATTTCCTATATATGTATTATAGCATATATTTTAAATGATAGTATTTAAGTAAAATATATATGTTGTAAACCTAACGCCATTCATCCCACGGTCTAAAGACCATGGGTTTTCTGGCTGTTATATTATAAAAAAAGGTTCTTTGTCAAATGTTGGGGTGGGTTGATTTTCAACCCACAAGAAAAGTATTGGACTTTCATATGTTTAGATTGATCAAGCGATTTAAAATAGTCGACCAGACAAGTTCCTTTTCTAGAATAGAGTACATCAAATACTCTATGTTTTACAGGATCAACCACTATCGTTTGATATTTCTCAGTGCCTACATTCCCCTTAAATTCATCTATGGAAATGGCTTCTCCAAGATTAGAAGAAGAATGATGAATTGTAGAAAGCACTTGATAAACGAAACGGTATGAGATGAAACATTGGCCCTGTTTGCTATCTGTTGAATATTCAGGGTATCGAAAAATGAGCTAGCAATCCATCGAGTAAGTCTGGATGTCCGATGTAGATACTTCGCAATAAAAGGATAAGATTTATAAAAATGCTTACCACAATGAGAACAATGATAACGCCTCTTTTTCAAAAATAAAAAACAGGATTTACCCTGCAAAGGAATATCTTTCATCTTTTGAATCCTATAGTCATGTACTTTAGAAGTCAATGCGTTGCAGTTAGGACATGAATGAGGCTTGATATCTGTCTGAATATAAAATGAGATTGCATGATCATTTATAGATTTTATATTGACTTTTGCTTCATCAATGCCTAAAATTTTAGCTAGGTCGTTCATATGAACACCTCCTCCAAGTGTAGTTGTGGTGAACTGGGGACTTGGAGGTTTTTTTATTTATAATAATAAAAAATGTTGAGATTAGCAATTGCCAACCCCAACATTAATTATAGAGCCAAATATTTTTTTGAAACTTACACAAAAAGCTTGACATCCTCTAAATTTTCAGGTTCAAAATATTTGCTCATTGTAACTACCTCTTTTCCTTCTAAAGATTTTAACTTATTAGGTCAAGATGTTACAACAGTGTTATATCACAACACATCAAAAACTTCTGTATAATGCAGATATATAGGTAGAACCTAAAAAATTGGCTCTACCCATATCTGAATCTTACAAAGATTATACCAATTTTTGAAGTTTACAGAATACTTTCAATATCCTCTTTTTCATAAATTATTAAACGAGATATTTTTTCTCCCATTCTCTCTCATACTG
>CAJPKC010000268.1 GCA_905370255.1 Streptococcus oralis | reverse complement strand
GATAACATAGCCAAGCCCCAGGGTAATAAGATTTAAGAGTAACGATTCTCCTTGAAGATAATCTCTTAAGTGCATTACCAAGTGCCATATTCCAAATAGGAAGGCTATAAAGAATAGACTCTTGCGGTAAGAAATCCCTTCAAGAATTTTTGTGAAAAGGCCACGAAATATTCCTTCTTCCATCCAGACATTTATCAGGTTAAACAACACACTTGAGAGAATAAGTAAGATTCCTGCTTGAGATACTTTTTCGTTTGTTAAGGAAAAACCACTGGCGTAAAACGATAAGTGAACATTGCCATGAAGAAACAAGAGAACAATGCACTCAACTGTATATGCAAAGACGGAACACACTAAGCCAAAAAGTAGCCCCTTCCCTATACCACTCACGGTTCCGTCAGGACTGAAACCAATATCTTTCCATCTTAATTTACAAATTGAAAGGACTCCCCACAGTAGAAGAATTCCAAAAAGTTTATGTAGAAAATTCTCAGATAAGAAGGTTTTATCCGTCCTAATATAGAAGTATTCAATTAGCCTTGCTACTGAGCAGATAACAAATATAATTGAACAACTTAAAATAGGGCTTTTCAATAGTCTATTTAGCATATCTTCCTTTCAAATGAGTCTTTTATAAAAATTAATTTCAATATTTTACTCAGTCCAATTATCTATTTTCCAGATTTCGAGAGAACGAATGACCCTATTTTTTTGACGACGGCTATTACAACTAAGACCATCGCATACAATAAAAACGGAGGAATTAACAGTAAAGCGATTTTCCAGCCTTTGAAAAAAGCGAGTCCTTTTGTGGATTTAGTTGATTTAGCTGGTTTGACTTCTACCAGCTTCATTCGCAATAATTTCAAAGTGACTTCTTCTTGTCTTGCATCAAGCGAAACACTCTTTTCTCCTGAGTTTTCACTATCTAGATAGGCCTGAGCCATTCGGACCAGATACAATCTCTCATCTTCTTTCGCAATGGTACGAAATAGCTCCATTGCCTTATTTCTATTCCTTTTGAGATATTCATTGACTGCCTTCAGGTACATAGATTCCAATTGAGAGAACTTGTTGTTTGTCACTTCCTTTAGAACAGCATCATTGGGCTCTTTTTTGACCAGTAGATCATAGCGAGCTCTGTATGCCATCTTGAGTGGTTCATAATCTGCTAAATAGTCAGAGAGCAATTCCTCGAACTCATCTTCCTTCAAATCAGGTCTAGAAAATAAGTTTGCATTCAATAGAATTTCGTTTAATTTTACTTGTTCAACATCTGTAAACTTTTGATTCTTTTTGAGTTCGTCTACAACTGCTTCAATGGATCCAAAGTCACCAATCCTATAGAAATAGAAAATAGTGGTAATCTGTACACGCGCTTTAATAGTTTTGATACTCTTTCCTTTTTGGTTCAGAATATAGCTTGCCATCAAGTCAAGATTGATATCCTCGTAGATAAGACTATTCAACTTTTTGACTAAAAGAGTATCTTTAATGATAACTAGAATCAGCTCCATCAGTAAGTAAATCATAAAACAAATGGTCGCGATCCTTTTACTTTGGGTCACTTGCACGATATATAAAAACGGTAAGGCTAGAATGACCAATAGGACTATCACTGGAATATTATAGCGTCTTCTTAGTTCTTTATAATCTTTAACCATAAATCTCCTTCGTTATTATTAATTATTAGATATGATGAGTCTCCTATCAACCGCATTTGATTTTGCTTTGATAAGAACTTTGACTTACAATCGTCCAAATCAGCAACAAAGTTACTAGTACTAGTGTTACTAGAACACTTTTTCTTTTCAAATTGTTTCTAACCCTTTCTAGTCTGGATGATTAGAAGACCAAGCCTGCAATTCATCGTAGGATTTTATTTGTGTCTTCTCACCACTCTTCGTATCCGTCGCATAGATCTCTAATACATCCTCCCCCCTTGGTGCAAACCAATGAAGAACTGTATCAAACCACTCTTTGGTTGAGTACTGTTTAGGTCTCATATATAAACGAGCTAAATTCTTTATATCTTTAGCCATTTCTGGATAGTCTTGAGCAAAATTTGTATTGGAGATATCTATCTTTTCAGGATCTCTATTTGCAATATTCGTATTAATATAACCAGCTGCAAAATTCAAATGGTATTTTTCCTCCATTAATTTACGTAAACTGTCGAATACTCCTCCCTTACCTAATTCAAGTCCCCCATATGAAAAATTGGTCTTCTGTAAATCACCAAATTTATCAATATTTTCAACTTTCTGATTTGTAATATCAACCATAATGTCTTTACTCGCATTATTTCCAACTTTATATAAAGTTACAGGTATATAATCCTTGTTATCTGCATAATACTGATTGATAACGTGTGAGCCTCTATACTCTTTTTCCCCTAATAATTGATATACTTCTGTCTTTTTACTTGGAAAGCCAGCAGCATTCAAATCATAAGAAATAATATTAAAGTACTCATCTTTTACCATTTTGGGTGATACGATTTGCTCTTTATCCCTACTTATATTAATCTGTTTTTGATGAACATCAAAAACAGAAATATAATCTTGACCGAATGCAATACCTCCAAAACCATCTTTTTGCGCAACAAATACAAATTTATTGTCATCAAAAACATGAATTGTTGGTTTCTCAAATTTTACATCCACATATTTCACAACTTCTGAGTTGTTTTGCGTTTGTTTTTGCCCACTTTTTCGTAGTAGTAAAAATCCCGCACTTGCTATCGTCACAAGAAGGATGCAAAATAATATTTTAATTTTTTTACCCATTAATATTCCTTTCTAGGATACTACTTTGGCTATCTCCCAGTCCATAAATTTTATTTTGCCATGTTTCAAATTTATCCTTTGCGAATGAATTTCCCTTATAATCTGATATACTTTTTATATCTTTATTAACATTTTCAATCCCAATATCTTCAACAGTGTATCCCCCTTGACCCGTAAAAAATTCATAACTTTCATAGGATGATAAAGCCATTTCAGGACGACGTGATTGCATTTCATTTTCATAGTTTTTAACATTTTCTATTTTTTCATTTATTGGGGTATTTTCATCATCTGGAACCATATCATAATAATATCCGCGTAACCCATTTTTTTCCATATCATCACGAGCCACATTAGATTGCAAATCATAGGTCATATCATATTTAAAATAACCTGTGGATTCCACTGACATAGTCCGACCTCCACCACTGAACAATGCACCTTTACCATCATCTTTTGCTTT
>CAJPKC010000267.1 GCA_905370255.1 Streptococcus oralis | reverse complement strand
ATGTTCATGCTTCTCTCCTGCCTAGGCACCGTGGTGGAGCTCCTATTCATTATGCCTTGATTCAGGGTGATGAGGAGGCAGGAGTAACCATTATGGAAATGGTCAAGGAAATGGATGCAGGGGACATGATTTCTCGTCGCAGTATTCCCATTACTGATGAGGACAATGTTGGAACTTTGTTTGAAAAATTGGCCATTGTTGGGCGTGATTTGCTTTTGGATACTCTACCTGCTTATATAGCTGGTGAAATTCAGCCTCAACCACAAGACCCGAGCCAAGTAACTTTCTCACCAAATATCAAACCTGAGGAGGAAAAACTGGACTGGAACAAGACCAACCGTCAACTTTTCAACCAAATCCGTGGGATGAATCCATGGCCAGTTGCTCATACCTTCCTCAAGGGAGAACGCTTCAAAATCTATGAGGCTTTGCCTGTAGAAGGTCAGGGGAATCCGGGTGAGATACTCTCCATCGGTAAGAAAGAATTGATTGTCGCAACAGCAGAAGGAGCTCTATCTCTCAAACAGGTTCAACCAGCAGGAAAACCTAAAATGGACATTGCTTCCTTCCTCAACGGTGTTGGACGAAGTTTGGCTGTAGGAGAACGATTTGGTGACTAAAGTAGAAACGGCTAGAAACTTAGCCTTAAAGGTGCTAGAGGATGTCTTTGTCAATCAAGCCTACTCCAATATCGCCTTAAATAAACACCTCAAGGGAAGTCAACTGTCAGCAACTGACAAAGGTTTGGTGACAGAGCTTGTTTATGGAACCGTAGCTCGTAAACTAACTTTAGAATGGTATTTGTCTCACTTTATTGAGGATAGAGACAAGCTAGACAGCTGGCTCTATGTTTTGCTTCTCATGAGCGTCTATCAACTCCAATACTTGGATAAGCTTCCTGATCATGCAGTGGTCAATGAAGCGGTAGAAATTGCAAAACTTCGTAAAAAGGGTAGCGAAAAACTAGTCAATGCTGTTTTGCGCCGTATTTTGCGTGAGGGTTTGCCTGATATTGACAGTATCAAGCGTAAGAACAAGCGTGATTCTATCGCCTACTCTTTGCCAGTGTGGTTAGTTTCTAAGCTCAAGGAAGAGTATGGAGAAGAGCGAGCGCAAGCGATTTTTGAAAGTCTATTAGAACGTAATAAAGCCAGTATCCGGGTGACAGATTTGAGCCGAAAAGAGGAAATTAAAGCTCTGCTTGATGCAAGTGATTCTGCTTTATCAGTTTCTGGTCTGGTCAAGGAGCAGGGGCATTTTGCGGGTCATGACTTGTTTGCTGAAGGGGTTATTACTATCCAAGATGAGTCTAGTCAACTGGTTGCACCAACACTAGAGCTACAAGGAGAGGAGCAGGTTTTGGATGCCTGTGCGGCTCCAGGTGGGAAAACAGCCCATATGGCATCTTATCTAACGACAGGTCAGGTAACAGCTCTGGATCTCTACGACCATAAACTCACTTTGATTCAAGAGAATGCAGAGCGCCTAGGCGTAGCAGACCGTGTTCAAACACAAAAATTGGATGCCCGAAAGGTTCACGAGTTTTTTGGCAAGGATCAATTTGATAAGATTCTTGTTGATGCCCCTTGCTCAGGGATTGGTCTATTGCGTCGGAAACCAGATATCAAATACAACAAAGACACTGCTGATTTCGCGTCATTACAGGAAATTCAGTTGGAAATATTAGGTAGTGTTTGTCAAACGCTACGTAAAGGTGGTATAATAACTTATAGTACCTGCACTATTGTCTCTGAGGAGAACTTTCAAGTGGTTCAAGCATTTTTAGAAAGTCATCCAGAGTTCGAGCAGGTTAAACTAGAACACGAATGCAAGGATATCCTAAAAGATGGCTGCATCCTCATTACTCCTGAATTGTACGGAAGTGATGGATTCTTTATTAGCCAATTTCGTAAGATATCCAATTAGGAAGGAACTGACACAATGGAGATTTCATTATTAACAGATGTGGGTCAGAAACGTACAAATAATCAAGACTATGTCAATCTTTTTGTCAACCGTGCCGGTCGTACGATGATTATCTTGGCTGATGGGATGGGAGGACATCGAGCGGGTAATATTGCCAGTGAGATGGCAGTTACGGACTTAGGTGTTGCCTGGGTAGATACTCAGATTGATACCGTGAATGAAGTTCGTGAATGGTTTGCAGAACACCTAGAAATTGAAAATCAAAAGATTTATCAATTGGGGCGTGATGAAGCATATAAAGGAATGGGTACAACTCTAGAAGCCCTTGCAATCATTGATAACCAAGCCATCTATGCTCATATTGGTGATTCTCGTATCGGCTTGGTTCGTGGAGAAGAGTACCACCAATTAACGAGTGATCATTCATTAGTCAATGAGTTACTCAAGGCAGGTCAATTAACACCTGAAGAAGCTGAAGCGCATCCACAAAAAAATATCATCACCCAGTCTATTGGACAAAAAGATGAGATTCAACCTGATTTAGGGATTGTGAGCTTGGAACCTGGTGACTATATCGTTATGAACAGTGATGGTCTCACGAATATGATTTCAGGAAGTGAAATCTATGACATCGTGACAAGTGATATTTCACTTGAAGACAAGGCGGCAACCTTAGTACGTTTTGCAAACAATGCCGGAGGGCTTGATAACATTACTGTTGCCTTGATTGCGATTGAGGAGGAATCAGAATGATCCAGATCGGCAAGATATTTGCCGGACGATATCGGATTATCAAACAAATTGGCCGCGGAGGGATGGCAGATGTCTACCTGGCCAAAGATTTGATTCTGGATGGGGAAGAAGTTGCAGTGAAGGTTCTTAGAACCAACTACCAGACTGACCCAATCGCTGTTGCACGTTTTCAGCGTGAAGCGCGTGCAATGGCAGACCTAGATCATCCTCATATCGTTCGAATTACAGATATCGGTGAAGAAGACGGTCAGCAGTACCTAGCTATGGAATATGTAGCTGGTCTTGACCTCAAACGCTATATCAAGGAACACTATCCTCTCTCTAACGAGGAAGCTGTTCGTATCATGGGGCAGATTCTCTTAGCTATGCGTTTGGCACATGCAAAGGGGATTGTTCACCGTGATTTGAAACCTCAAAATATTCTCTTGACTCCTGATGGCACTGCAAAAGTTACAGACTTTGGGATTGCGGTGGCCTTTGCAGAAACAAGTTTGACACAGACCAACTCTATGTTAGGTTCTGTTCACTATCTATCACCTGAACAGGCGCGTGGTTCAAAGGCGACCATACAGAG
>CAJPKC010000266.1 GCA_905370255.1 Streptococcus oralis | reverse complement strand
AGCCTAGATGGTACATATTATGTGTATCATAAATATTATAATGTGGTTATAGAGGATAATATCCTGAAAATTGATGGAGAGAAAGCTTTGTTTAAAGGAGCATATGCGGCTAAACATGGGGATGAAGATAGTGGGGATATATGGCGTGTGGATACCGAAAAGAAGGTAATTATAGTGCAGCAGACAAATTTACATGAATTTTCGTACGTTTTAAAAGATGACATATTGACTTTTGATAATGATGATTATGTCAAGAAAAATTCTGAGACCTATAAAAAAGCTAAAAAGATGTCTGAGCTAGCTTACGATACACAATATTAAGAAAAGGACTGATATTAGTCCTTTTTTATTTTGCTTATCAAATAATTTTTTGAGCCTTATTCTCCTCATACATTTTCCGAGCCGTTTCTTTTACAAAGTTTTCAAATTTAGGCGGGATTAGAGCGTTTTTCATGTAAGTATGATAATTGAAGTTTTCATCAATGGGTGCTTCCAGGTTGATTAAATTCATAAAGTCTGTAATCCTATCCTTTTCGGCTTGTGTCTCGATTCGGTGGATAAAGGTAGGAACTTGACTTAGATAGTTTTCAGTGTCCTTGCGTTTTGCATGAGATAATTCATGAAAAATAACATTCATTTTGGCACAATCTGATAAAGCACTATTAACAAGAATGATGTTTTGATTTTGATAGGGGATCAGTCGTCCGTCGCTATCAAGGTCATCTTTGAAAACAATCAAATATCCCTCTTTTTCGCTCTGTTGAATGAGTTGGGATAAGTCCATATATTGCTTTCTTTATTTGCCGTGGAAATGTTCTTTTAGAAAGTTTCTGATAATCTCTCTATCATTATCTGTAATAGGTTTGCCGTCGTAAGCAACGGATTTTTCTATAGCCTCGTCAATGTCAATGTCTACTTGAGTTCTTGGGTCGTCAGTAGACACTAGCAAATAATCTGGAGAAACTTCAAAAACTTCAGCCAGCTTTTCTATTGTGGGTTTTATTGGTGTTCGGATTCCTTTTTCCCAGTTGGAATATGAATTTTGTCCGACTTGCATTTTTTCTGCGATTTGTTTCTGTGTTAAACCCGCTTCTTTTCTTAATTGTTTTAAGCGTTCTGGGAACATGTGATAACCTCTTTTTAAAAAATTTTAAGTTTTTTTAAAAAAACTATTGACAAAAATATCTCAATGGGATATACTATAAATATCCCGATGGGATATAAAATCCTGTTAAATCTTATTCAAAGTTATGTTTTGCATAAGTAAAAAAAAATTGAGTAGTAAGGTTTAACACAATGGATGATATTGCACATTGACAATAGAATAAAAAGTGCGTCAGACAGTTTCCACTGAAACTAACCAACACACCAAAGTTTAGCAACTATTATTATAACCTAAAATTGACGATATGTCAAAGGGTTATCGGTTAGAGGGTTAAAAGCGGGACTGGAGTTGTTCTAGGTTGGGACAAATCTAGCACACACGCACCAGCTTTTGCCCAATGAGCTGACTTGGATAAATCGTTGGGAACTGCTGACGCTGGTAGCGTCGGAGATGAAGCCTGTCTACATAGAGACAGATATGGAAAGCGGGGGACTTTGGTTTTTCGCTGGCAGGTGGATTGGGCGGTAGCTAGGGACTCCTAGTGAAAATACTGTGCGAAGATAGGAGCACAGACTAAGCAGATTCGTCATCTGTTTAGAAGAGTAGAAAAAATGTAAACTGAATTGAATATTGTTTTGTTGCGGATTATCTGATGATGGTTCGCTTTTTTCTTTGGAAAGAGAGGTCATTGAATGAATCGTGAACAGTTGTATAAATTCATTGCAGAGGTGGGTCGAGAAAAAGAGTTCCGGCTGCCACTTGCTGAATCAGTGAGAAGTTTTGATGTAGCTTGGTTAGAACAAGTTCCAGAAGAATTAGTGGATGCTTATGATCAGGCTGTTGAAGAATACCGGGCTGCTCTTACTCAGGTAATGGAACAGGCGCTTAATCATCTGATAGATGAAGTAGATGGATATATTTAGAAAGAAATTCAACAGTGAAGCCATGCAGTTGGTTTAAATACTGAGGCAATGCTTCGACTGCTTCTGTATCTTCTGATACTGAAAAAATTCGACTTTTGATAGCGTGAGTTTGGGAACGGTATTTTCCAAGAAAGAGGAAAGAGGGAAGATTTTTGAAAATGCAAGTTAATGAAGTTTTCTAGTTGTTGAAATAGTTCTACTGTGAATTCTTCAACTGCTCCAACTCGTCTTTGCAAGGCATATTCTTTTATGATTCTTCGATAAGGATTAATGATTTTCCCTATTTCTTGGTCTATAAAATTCTTCTTTTGGTCATCAGAAAGTGTTGCCATGTGGTTTTCTTCTTATGCTTTTTTTGGTTTATTATAACATTTTTTCTACTCTTTTAAGCAGATGATACAGCCAGCTAGGAGCTGGTTTTTATTTTATAGAAATGAGGTGATGATATGATTAAGAAACTGCTGCGGTTTGTTTTTGGTGTATTAGTTCTATCAGCTTCTCTTGCTGTTTTCGTCTTTCTTTTGATGATTGTATTGATTGGAAAGGCGGTGAAGGGAATATGATTTTTATTCTTTATTTGTTTGTTAAGGTATTTATTTGTATTGGAATGGTATTGATTCCTTTCACTTTGCTTTATGGACTGATGAGAGAAAAAGGGGTGAGGCTTGAGAGAGTTGATAAATTCTTAAAGTATGTTAGTAAAATTGTGGCTGTTTTTGAAATTGTTTTGCTGATTTTGCTGGCTGTACTCTTATTTATTGGATTGATTCTTTGGTATGGTTTTTTATTTGTTCAGATTATCCAGTTTGTGAAGTGGGTTTTAAGTTTTTGATTGGGCGGGGGGCTAAAAATGGATTTATTTAAGCAAATCAACGGTGAGAATTTCACGGTGCTGGTAGTGGATGGAGACAATCAATCCCTGCAGCTTTATGATAACTATGCCAATACTCAGTTTTCAGGTAGTATAATAAAAACCGAAGAAGGCGGCTATTACTATAGGATTCAGGATTCCTTTTTCAATGAATCTAAGAGCTTTATTACTTTTGATGGAAACAGAATTATGCAGGAGCTGCTGGCATTGGATGAAAGTTTTGATAAAATCAGGGCGGCTATGTCTGACTATCGGCTGAATTTTTAGAAAGGAGATTGAATGAGTTGGAATGAATCGTGATGAAAAGCTAGTCAATTACTAAAGAGAAGGTAATCGTAGGATTTACGGTAATCTTCTTTTTTCATTGA
>CAJPKC010000265.1 GCA_905370255.1 Streptococcus oralis | reverse complement strand
TTTTATCTGTATTAATCTGTCTCTGTTTGTCCATTTGCTTTTATCCTTTCCTGTGATTTTTCAGCTTCCGCTTTGGACCAATCAATGAATTCTTGGTAATTATTTAGAGGAGTTTCTTCTTCCGTTTCATAGTCCTTTGCGATTATATCTAGCTTATCCTGACCAACTGGCGCAAACCAATGCCGAAGATCTTCATAGTAATCTGCAGGAGAAACCAAGCCTCTACGATACTGAATTTTTGTAACTCTATTTTTCTTTAAACGCTTTACCAAGTCAGGAAATTCACGGCTAAGATTAATATCCTGCCCAATCTCGTTTTCCTTTTTATCATTAATATAAGTTAAATAATTTAAGTCTGAAAATCCATTAAAATATAGAATATCATCGAGATTGGTTCTGAATAGGGAAGGGAAACTATTTTGTGCGAGAATCACCTCTTCCATAGCTTCACTAAGCTCTGTCAATTTCCCATTTTCCAGATTTAACAATAGTTTTTTTCTTTCTTTTACATTATCTTTTTTAGAGACAAAAATTTCAAAGTAGTCTATGTTATCATGATAAATCCCATATCCTATATTTTCCATAGATCCATCATCTATCAAGCTATACTCTGAAGTATACTTCTCTACAGTCTTTTTGAGGTCTATACGCTTTTCTTCAAAATTTTTCTTACGCAGATCATAGATTAAAATTTCGAATGCTGTGAGCTTACTAGATAATTTTTTATATTCTTTAGAATAGGTTTGATCATATGATATAAATGAGGAAACTACATAATTTCTTGTAAGTGTTAAATCATTGGGTTGCCAATTTACATCTTTTGGACTAACTAAGACATAGCGCCCATCATCTGTCAAAGTAATATCTTTCAGCGAAGAATCAAATACAAGAGTTTCCTTTCTGGAGTCTTCCTTTGGCTTGGAAGGAGAAAAGAATTGTTTTTTTAGATAGACAAAGCTACAGAAAGCTACTAGTAAGACAGCTATCACTAAAATAAACTGTTTTCTTTTATTCATTTATTGTCCTCCTGAACCCACTAAACGATCAAACAGCTGATTATGTTGGATTCGGATATCCTCTCCTCTACGATAAGTTATATCAGCATCCTTCCCTTGCATTAGGATTGATTCTTGATACTCTTGCCAATGTCCTTTAGATGGAATAATTTTTTCATCTTGAATTTGACTAAACCCATTAACAAGTTCGGATGGCTTCGGTGTAATAACGTTATCCCCTTTAATAAAGTTTGTCACCGTACTATTATAAATATTGGCGTCTTTCATCTTTTCATCAAAGGCTTTTAAACTTTTGAGTGCTAGATTTTTATCACCCGTTTCAGTCAAAGCTTGTTGATAAACGATATTTCGCAAACCATTTTCTTGATAGTCTGCATAAGACAAAGCTGACTGCAAATCAAAAGCTGAAGAAAAACGTGCCGATATTACCTTTTGGTTCCCATCAAGTCCAGTTGATACACTCCCTCCTCCAACATCGTTAAACGAATTGAATGCTTCTTTTTCGGTATTTTTCTTATCTTCTTCAATTTGTTCTAAAGCAGAGTGATAGGTAGAAAATGCCTTGACAAGACCAGCACCTGAGCGAACAGGAGCTTGATATTGTTTAGGTAATAAACCAGCAGAACCGGCTGCAGCATCCCTAGCATTAGAAAGGTTATCAGAATTTACAACTGTATCTATCGCAGCTCCTAAAGTTTGAGTAACTGCTATGGTCTCAGGTCCACCTAAGTAACCTCCAGTCTTAATTACATCACTAACAAATTTTAGATTAGCCTTTAGTCGTTTTTCTTCTATTTTCTCCAATTCAGCAGCCATTTCAAGCCCTCTACCTTCTCCATAAGTATCAAAGACTCCTACAGTAACAGGAGTAACAGTTTCATGCTTATCAAGCCCTGCTATCGATTTCGTTTGAGTTTTATAAATTTCATCAAAAGTAATCTTCCCATTCCCCATTTTTAGATTATCAATAGAACTTTTTTTATCAACAGTCGCCCCAGAACCCTCTAGCTTAAAAGTATCATCCCCCATCTTTCTGACATAGATTGCCGCATACAGATTAGTCAAAGCATTCGCTTTTTCAACATCTTTTTGTATTTTTTGTAATTCAGGTGTCTGTTTCTCCTGATTTGCTATAAAATCATCTATCCGTTTTTGATAAGATGCATCTGTCTCATTTCTTTTTCTTTTTGGAAAACCAGGTAACTTGCTTACACCAACAGCTGTTAATGATATGCCAAATCGATCTCCTGCTTCCATTATTTTATCCATATAACTTTGAACATCTTCTACTGAATTATTTTTCAATAAAGTATTTACGAAAGATTTTATATCATTTAATTCTTCGGGAGTTGCTTGATCCAAGTCTCTTTTTAGCGTACAAAACAAGGTTCTATTAACGATTGTCATCATAGATACACTAACTCCTTTAGAAGGTACTTTTGCCATTTCGTTAAAAGGATCTTTAGAGTATGCAGCCGCAAGCATTTTCCCATCATTTTTATCCTGGATTGCTTCAAGATCTCTCATGTTTTCAGCAGTCAATTTTTTAAGTTCCATATAACCTGCAATCTCATCAACACTGACTACATGGAGATGCTTCGCATTTGCCATCGCATCTTTCAATCTCGTAAAAACGCCTGATAATTCTTGAAGTTCCTTAATCACTTTATCTTGAGCATCGGATAGTGAAACATGGGTATTTTTTCTATTATTTGCTAAACTATTTAGTGATGTAGTTAACCCATCTTCAAATCCATTAAAATTACTCTTAGGTTCATTGAGTAAATCCAATGCAGCATCTAATTTGGCTTGTAAATCTTTTTTGACTTTTTCTGCCTCTTCATACTGCTCTTTTTTCAATTTACCTTGAACACTATCATTATCTGCTTTGATAGACTGGATTAATTCATTATCCGTAAAACCAGCAGATTCAAGATTTGATACGTAACTGCTTAAAGATTTTGCATAATTACGAACAGTACTTGGATAAACCTCATAAACCATTTGTTGCAATTCATTTAGTAGATTTAAGAAAGCCGTGACGGCATCAGCTTCTGAATCTTTTATTTTTAACATGAATTCTTGGTAACCCTTCTTCACTGCTGCTTCATACTCATCAGCGAATAGTTTTTTTACTTCCGAACTCTCTGACATATACTGCTTACCTTTAACTTTAATTTTATCTGTCATCACTTTTTCCTCCGTTATCTTAAAATGGATTTATTTTCTCTAATGCATATTCGAACGCTACGCCATTTCTTTTCCATT
>CAJPKC010000264.1 GCA_905370255.1 Streptococcus oralis | reverse complement strand
CACCAGCAGCAGCATGCTCGAAACGCTCGATGTTACGTTTCATTTCGCTGTACCAAGTCGCCAATTTAAGACCAAAAGTTGTCGGCTCAGCGTGCACACCGTGGGTACGACCCATCATGATAGTGAACTTGTGTTCTTTCGCTTTGTCAGCGATGATGTTGAGGAAGTTTTCAAGGTCCTTGCGGATGATGTCGTTAGCTTGTTTGTAGAGGTAACCATAGGCAGTATCTACCACGTCAGTAGATGTCAACCCATAGTGAACCCACTTACGCTCTTCACCAAGAGTCTCAGAAACCGCACGTGTGAAGGCAACCACATCGTGACGAGTTTGCTGCTCGATTTCCAAAATACGGTCGATGTCAAAGTCCGCTTTTTCACGAATCAAAGCCACATCTTCCTTAGGAATTTCTCCCAATTCAGCCCATGCTTCGTCAGCCAAGATTTCCACCTCAAGCCAAGCACGGTATTTATTTTCTTCAGTCCAAATGTTCGCCATTTCAGGGCGAGAGTAACGGTTGATCATGGTTATTTTTCTCCTTAATTTAAGATCATAAGTAATTATTTTTTATAACGTCAGAAGATACAATAATTCCAGGGAATTTATTTGAATCTACACCATCCAAAGAATACGGGAAAGGAAATAATATAAATTGTAAAGATTGTAGTTCAGCTAATCTAATAAGGCTTCTCAATTGGAAATTAGAAACTCCACGTATACAATAATTCTCTTTGTCAGGTACATTGTCATAATAATAATAATATTGAGCCATCTTTTTTGAATAAAATAACGGTAATGTTACATGTGAACCTTGTACATTTGGAACTTGGTAGAACGACCCTGTAACTTCCCCATTGCATTGTTCCATCAACATCCAAAAGGGTTCCCCCTGTATTTTCTCATCAGGTAAAAATCCTTTTTTAATTGTTCCAGCTACTATATCTACTATTGATGGCAGTTCGTCAACTGTCATCAATTTAATACCGTTTGATTCTGCAAAAATTTTTGTTCCTTCTTGAAAACCAACCTTTGAAATCATTATTCCAATTATATTACCCAATCCAACATCTTGTAGCTTTGTAGAAAAATCACGTATTTCCTTTATTGACACTTTATTTTTCCAATCTTTACATTCTATAGCTACTCTACACTCTATATTTAAATGTGTGAATTGATAGTAAACATCAAATTCATTAGTTGCTCCACTCTGACCTTTAATGGTTACTTTTGTTGATACTAATGTATTTTCATAATCATTTAATTCTAGTAAGCGAGAATATACATACTGGGCATAATCCTCTAATGATTTTCCTGTATTAACCATAAATTTATAAACTTTTTCCCCTTATTACTAAACTAAAGATAAAAACTCTTTGACAATTTCTGTTAATTCAAAATGTTCTATACCGTCTTCATCTATATATTTTTCTTGTTCATGAATTTGGTCTACTGTCATCTTTGGCCAATTATTTTGTAAAACCTTATTTTCATTAGTTTGATTAAAATTCTTAACCTCCTCTTTCACATCGTTATAATCAGTTATATTTACATGCCCATCAAAGATATCTGGATGAAGATAATTTTCAGCCTCACGTTTTCGAGTACAAAATGCAGTTCTTCCATGTTTTCTATTCTTTTCAACGGTAGAAGTATTTTTTGTTTGATTGGTGGGAGAAATTCTATCTGAATCTAAAAATATTCCAAAAGGAAGACCAAACTGATCAACTGTTTTCATTGTAATCCAAGATTTTAAATTATCACAACCACCAGTAGGTACTAGTGCGATATTTGCCTCCTGAAAAGTCCTATCTATTTCTCCACTTTCTTTTAAAACCTTGCATAAATGATTAAAGAAAATTATATCTGTTTTACCTTCTATTAAAATTAATGCCTTTGTTTCTTTTGAAATTGGATCCGGTAAAACACCTAAAGTTTCTGTGATTTTTTGTAAAACCTCATCACCTCCACTACTAACTTGTGACTTATCCGATTTTTCTACTAATCGAAGACTAGCAGTGGGTAATAGTCCACCTAGAGCTGGAGTATGGGTTGTTAAAATTATTTGAGTATTTTCCTTGGATGCTAACTCTAGAAAAGCTTCTATGAGTAATTTTTGATGCGATGGGTGTTGAGAAGTCTCCGGTTCTTCAAAAGCATAAATTATGCTCTTATTCCTCTCTGCTTCTGATAATTTTCTTTCTGCCTCTGCCCGAAAGAAATTTAGGAGAATTAAACGACGAACTCCACTTCCTCTTTTATTGATAGATATATCATCATCCGATTTTATTGATAATTTAAAAAGCGAATCAAACTTAGGTTCTGATTTAAACTCTGGAACTAGAGAAGCAGCCAGATCCTCATCCATCTCCTGCAACTTAGCTAATGTACGTCCTGCTGTTTCAATTGCTTTCCGTTGCACTTCACTTTTTATTTTATTAATCTCAGTTTGCAACTCTTGTAATGCTTGAGATACAGCAACAGACATAGGATCTGCAATTTCTTTATCAGAATCTGAACTACTTCGATCTGATTGAAATAACGCATAAATTGGTAAAAAAGTCTCAATTACTCCATATACTTTTTTTGCATCCTCTTTTGTAACTTCTAATTCAATCTCTTTAATTAATCAATCTCTTTTAGAAGATAAAATCGCCTGTCGAATAGAGACATTACTTCTTTTGTCGTATTTATCTTCATCTATCTCTAAATCAACCGCACGCTTTTTTAAATCAGCTTGTTTTAACAATAATAAATCATTGTAGTTTTCATCTATAGGATGATTACAAATAATTTTCGTCTCAGGTTTTGGTTTTGCTGACGAGCATTTGAAAGTTTTTTTAATTTCCAAATCACCATTCGAATTCAAAAGATTTTCATCTTTCAAACTAGTTTTAGAAGAAGCATCAACTACTATCTCGTCAGGTAATTCATCAAAAATACATGTTATAAAAATAGAATCTGAATCAACTCCAACAGATAAATCATCCCTCTCACAAACAACTAATTTGTTATTAAAAAAGATTTCTAATGCTTCTAAAATTGTTGATTTTCCAGCATCATTCTTACCTATAAAAGCTGTCAAATTATCAAAATCAACAATTGTTTCATCTTTATAGCCACGAAAATTTTTGATTTTTAATTGCTTAAGTCTCATAATCAGTTCACTCCTCGAATTCTTCTTTTCCAATAAACACTGATGGATAGTGATCTAGTTTATTCAAATCAGTATCCAATGGCAAATCATAAATCGCTAAATAGTTTTCGGGGTATTGAACAACTAATTCATCATATTTTGCTT
>CAJPKC010000263.1 GCA_905370255.1 Streptococcus oralis | reverse complement strand
GGACTTGATGTTATGGAGAGATGTATCCGCCTAAGTATGCAAATCTTAGAGCTTCAAAAAGAAAACTTACCTGACGAAATCTAACAATGCCAACAGGTTGTGAAATAATACTGGGGCTTGATTATGGAGTTTACAAATGGAGATATGACTATGCTTCCGAAGTTGATGGAGATAGGGAATATTGATACCGCCTCAAACGCTTGGGAAGAAAAGCAAAAAATCGTTAATGATTATTTAGGGCCCGCTTTACAAGTCTATTTTTCAAGGCTTGGAACCAATCCCCTTGAGGAGGTAGAACCATGAAAGACGCAATAGAGGTTTCTGGATTAAAGAAAAGTTATGGTAGCAATATGGTTCTTAGAGGTCTCGATTTTCAAATCAAACAAGGAGAAATCTTTGCTCTGCTCGGAGTGAACGGAGCTGGTAAAACAACAACGCTTGAATGTATCGAAGGTCTGAGAAAATATGACGAAGGCACTATCGTTGTAAACGGGAAAACCGGAATTCAACTACAGTCCTCCTCTCTACCCGCCCACATCAAACCAATGGAAGCCATAAAGCTCTTTGCAAAATGGAATCATACATACATTGATGATGCTATGCTAAAGGCCCTTGGCATAAAAGAAATGAAGGAGTCGCAATACATAGAATTATCCACCGGTCAAAAAAGAAGATTACATCTTGCTCTTGCACTTATCAGTAATCCGGATATTATTTTTCTCGATGAACCGACAGCGGGACTTGATGTTGAAGGAAGACTATCCCTCCATGAACAAATCCGAAAGCTCAAATCACAGGGCAAGACAATTGTTTTGGCAAGCCACGATATGGCCGAAGTTGAAACCTTATGTGACCGCATTGCTATTTTGAATAGTGGAAAGATTGTCTTTTGTGGTACTCCTTCAGAACTGACAGACAGGTTGGGAAGAAAATATTTCATCCATTTAAAGACCCGGGACGGAGAGGAATCTTTTGAAACAGATACGATCGAGGACACTTTGATTTCATTATTGGAAGAATGCAAACAGAAAAATATCCAGGTATTGGATATTAAGGTGGATCGTGGTACACTGGAGCAGCATTTTATCGAAATGGCAAGGAGGGGGTCGGAATGAATGGATTCTTATATAGCCTAGCATTACAGTGGAAATTGGACATACGAAGTAAGTCTCTCTTGGTTACTTACTATATTGTACCGCTTATTTTCTTTCTTCTCATAGGTGGTATTTTTACTTCCGTTATGCCTGAAATGGGTAGTACACTCATACAGTCAATGATTGTCATGAGTGTTTCCATGGGGGCCTTTCTCGGCTTACCGCCTTCCTTGATTGAAACATACGGAAGCGACATAAAAAAGATTTATAAAGCAAATGGTGTGCCTATGCACATAGGATTAGTGACCATAGTTCTCTCTGCCTTTGTTCATTTGATGATGACCTGCATGCTGATCCTACTACTTGCTCCAATTTTATTTAAAGCAAGTCTACCGAATCAACTTCCCCTATTCTTTCTCGCACTGGCAATCTACATTTTCGTATCGTTAAGTATCGGAAGTATACTGGGCCTTACTGTAAAAAATCAAGCAAAGCTGACCATGATAGCGCAACTTGTCTTTTTACCCTCAATTATGCTCTCAGGAATCATGTTTCCTAGCAACTTACTACCTGATTTTCTTCAAGCAATCGGGCGTCTTTTCCCCGCTTCTTGGGGATACCGCTTGATGCTAGATCATGGTTTTGGTCTTGAAAATCTTTGGTATCTGATTCTTGTATCCTGTATCTCAGTAATGACTTGTATCTTCCTCTTGAATCAGCAAAAATCTAACTAGGTGCCTGAATAAATCCATAGCAACATTAACTTTTAAGCAAAAGCGACGAGATTGTTACTTATCTCGTCGCTTTAGTGTTTTTGGTTGTCTTTATCTAATCTCTGTTATGTTATTGAAACTTCTTGCTCCCATCGGCTAAGCACATCTTTTAAAGGCTCATCAAGATAGCTATAGGCCTTGTCTTTAATCTAATCAGGTATGCCATAAGCTGCTTCTGCTATACTTCCGGTGATAGCAGCAAGAGTATCACTATCCCCACCAAGAGAGATGGCATTTCGAATAGCATCTTCAAAATCTGTACTTTCAAGAAAAGCAATGATGGCTTGAGGTACCGTATCCTGACAGGTTTCGTTGAAATGATAATTAGGACGAATGTCATCGAGTGATTGAGAAAGGTTATATCCGTACTCTTTCTCTATGTATTCCTTGATGCGTCTCTTACATTCTGCCGGATCATCATTGATTGGTTGCTCGTGGTCGCCACAGTAGCCTCCAAAGTAATAACGACACAAAAAGATAGCATCAGATGTCGCCATAGCTCCTTTGACACCCTCTGGATGGTTATGAGTCACCTCTGCAGAAATTCTCGCAAGATTTCTACTAGATGGCCAAGTACCTGTTCTTGCAAAGAAACCACAATCCATGATCCAAGCACAAGGAGAAACACGCATGGCAGAGCCATTGCCAAAGCTATTATAAGGGGAACAATCATTGCTTTGAATCCATGTATTAAACCTAGGCCCGTACCCAGCATCGGGATACATTCTGCCATATTTCTTCATGGCATCAATAAAGTCATCCTTCTGACCACCGTTCATGATGGCTTCAGCAACAGCACAGGTCATAACAGTGTCATCAGTGAAAAAACAATCCTCACGAAATAATGGAAAGTCTTTCGTTTTAATATTGCCCCATTCGTAAACAGAACCTACAATGTCTCCTACAATTGCTCCTAGCATAAGATTCCTCCTTACAGCATATCAGATTTCCAATGGATCACTCTTTAAAAACGGCTCAACCAAATCAATCCACTCTTGAGGCAGGTAAGCTGATAAAAAACCGTGATTATAGCCCTTTGCTTCATAAAGGATCGTATTTGGATGTAGCTGCTGAAATAATTTCGCCGATGCTTTCACACCGTTTAATTCTTTTTCACCGTAGATATACAGAACCTGAGCCTTACTAGCAGAAATTGTGTCCTTGAGCTTGTAACGCCCCATATAGGTTTTGTAAATGGTCACCAATGTTTTGATAGGCGTCCTTGGCAGATCCTCCAAATAATAAGCTTTTATTTCCTCTGGATAAGCCAGTTTAGGATAGAGTTTGTTCATCATGCTTAACTGAAGTTTGCAAGAGAATTTACTGAACATCAGTTTACCAAATAGAGATACTAGAAAGATGCTGATTTTAGCTAACCCTGGTTGAGGAATACAGAGGCTTCCGTCTATGATGGCCTTCTCAGCTATATTG
>CAJPKC010000262.1 GCA_905370255.1 Streptococcus oralis | reverse complement strand
TTTCGCCGTGATTTATCTGGCTTCGCAAATGCTAGTGCACCGTTCAAACGAACGAGGCTACTTGGTTGGTTCACGTGGGTCTGTTGGATCCAGTTTCGTCGCGACCATGATTGGGATTACAGAAGTCAATCCTCTCTCTCCTCACTATGTCTGTGGTCAGTGTCAGTACAGTGAGTTTATCACAGATGGTTCGTACGGTTCAGGATTTGATATGCCAGATAAAGACTGTCCTAACTGTGGGCATAAGCTCAGCAAGAATGGACAGGATATTCCTTTCGAGACCTTCCTTGGTTTTGACGGGGACAAGGTACCTGATATCGATTTGAACTTCTCAGGTGAGGATCAGCCGAGCGCCCACTTGGATGTACGTGATATCTTTGGGGAAGAATATGCCTTCCGTGCAGGAACGGTTGGTACGGTGGCTGCTAAGACAGCCTATGGATTTGTCAAGGGTTACGAGCGTGACTATGGCAAGTTCTACCGTGAAGCCGAAGTAGAGCGCCTAGCCCAAGGAGCTGCTGGTGTTAAACGGACGACCGGTCAGCACCCAGGGGGAATCGTTGTTATTCCTAACTATATGGATGTCTATGACTTTACTCCAGTGCAGTATCCTGCAGATGATGTAACTGCTGAATGGCAGACCACTCACTTTAACTTCCACGATATCGATGAGAACGTCCTCAAGCTCGATGTCCTTGGACATGATGATCCGACTATGATTCGCAAGCTCCAGGACTTGTCAGGCATTGATCCAAATGATATTCCTATGGATGATTCTGATGTCATGGCTCTCTTTTCGGGAACCGATATTCTGGGAGTGACGCCTGAACAAATCGGGACTTCAACTGGTATGCTTGGTATTCCAGAGTTTGGAACTAACTTTGTTCGAGGCATGGTGGATGAAACCCATCCGACGACCTTTGCGGAGTTGCTTCAGCTTTCTGGTCTGTCTCACGGTACCGACGTATGGTTGGGAAATGCCCAAGACTTGATCAAGGCAGGGATTGCCGACCTATCAACCGTTATCGGATGTCGGGATGACATCATGGTTTACCTCATGCACGCAGGTTTAGAACCTAAGATGGCCTTTACCATCATGGAGCGAGTGCGTAAGGGATTATGGCTTAAAATCTCAGAAGAAGAGCGCAATGGTTATATCGAAGCCATGAAGGCCAATAATGTGCCTGAGTGGTATATCGAATCTTGTGGAAAAATCAAGTACATGTTCCCTAAAGCCCATGCGGCAGCCTACGTTATGATGGCCCTTCGTGTAGCCTACTTCAAGGTTCACCATCCAATTTATTATTACTGTGCTTACTTCTCCATCCGTGCCAAGGCCTTTGATATCAAGACCATGGGTGCAGGCTTGGATGCTATCAAACGCAAGATGCAAGAAATTGCTGAAAAGCGTAAAAACAATGAAGCTTCCAACGTAGAAATTGACCTCTACACAACACTTGAAATCGTCAATGAGATGTGGGAACGTGGCTTCAAATTTGGCAAGTTGGACCTCTATCGCAGTGATGCGACTGAATTCATCATCGATGGAGATACCCTCATCCCACCTTTTGTCGCTATGGATGGTCTGGGAGAGAACGTTGCCAAGCAACTGGTTCGTGCCCGTCAAGAGGGAGAATTCCTCTCTAAAACTGAACTCCGCAAGCGTGGAGGACTCTCATCAACCTTGGTTGAAAAGATGGATGAAATGGGCATTCTCGGCAATATGCCAGAGGATAACCAGCTCAGCCTGTTTGATGATTTGTTTTAAAAGTTTGAAATGTCTTGTGTAGGCTTGAAATTGTTGGGAATTGAATAAGTTGGGGTGTGTGATAGAATCAGAATTTGTCAATTAGCTTTATGATTTTTGGAATGTTAATATATTTGTAGTTATTATTTTCTAAAAGTTTTTATTTGAAAAGTGGAGTAAGATACAAGAGAAATTAATAGAGTTGAAGGATAAAGAAATGAAGTATGATAGGCGAAATGCCACTTCAAGTTGGAGTGGGTATAACCATCAAGGAAAAGTTGGGATATTTTTGGCACTAACTGAACTTAGAAAACTTGTAGAAAAAGAGGAAGACTATAGCTCATATGAATTAATCCTTGAAAAAAATGGCGGTGAAGATGTTGAGATTTTTCAAGCTCAAACAGTAGTATCAAGACATCAAGTAAAAGCCAAAAAAGCTGGAAAGTATCCGAATGATTATGCTAATGTTAGAACAATAAATTCTAGACTTCATCCTACAGGATATCAAACCTCGGGTACGAACAGAAATAATAGATTTTTACATGTAATTTGTGAAGTTCGAGGCTGGGATATGGATAAGCAAACATTTCAGCAAACATATAAAAGAGCAGCTTATGTCCCTAATCAGAGTCAAGTTCAACTATATACCTATCCTGATGGTAAAAAATATTGTGATTTAGTAGTAGAGAATCAATCGCCTATTGATAATTTTTGCAAAGATGAAATTAAAAAAATTTTGAAATTTTCTAAAAGTTCTTTGGTAGATGATATTGAACATATAGAGGAGACACTGTCTGAGATTAAAGATTTAATTTCTAGACAGATTGTGCAAGCACATAGTAATGGGAATGGTGCCTATTCGGTAATATCTTTTCAAGAGATTTTCAACATTATTACTTCGCAAGCGAAGCGCCAGAGACAATCTATTAGGAGAGCAAAGTTAAGTCTTGAAATGTATTGGAATAACATTGTTGAAGATGATGTTGATACGACTGTTATAAATCAGATATTAAATTTACCTGATGACAAATTTGAACAATTGCTGATTGACTTGCATCCAGATGGCGATATTTCTGGTTCAAAAAGGCTGAACGATATTGGTAGATTAATTGATGAAATTAGCATTGAATATATTTTATATAATTTCCTTAAAACTTGTAAACAAGAAAGGCTTTCGTTAGACAGTTTACGGTATAATTTAAATCATGAGTCGCTCAGACTTAGCATGATTCATGCTCCTAAGGGCGCAGAGAGTAGAGTTCGAGATAAAATTATGACTAATGAAAGCTTTATAAGAGCTAGCTTTGATACTGACTATTTGATTAATCTGTGTATCAATGGACAAAAGTTTTTTGAAGAGAAGCCAATTCATGAAGATGGAAAAGAAAAGTTGCTTGCAGAAGCCCTTGGAGAGGAAAAAAATAGAATATTTTCAAATAATTTAGAATATATTGATTATGTGAATACTGTTGAAAAATTGAAAGAGGATTTAAATGAATAGTTTTTTGCAACAAATCTTAGGACAATATAATTTTCATAAATGTGATGAACAT
>CAJPKC010000261.1 GCA_905370255.1 Streptococcus oralis | reverse complement strand
CTCCACGCATCACTTTGAGACCACCAGCAGTAGATCCAGCAGAACCACCAATAGCCATCAGCATCAGTAGGATATACTGAGAAAACAAAGGCCAATTTGTAATGTTGCCATAACCAAAACCAGTAGTGGTAATGATATTAGAAACTTGGAAGAAGGCCATCTCAAAACTTTGTGAAACGCCACTATAAAGGTGCAGTGTGTTGAGTGTGATTAAGCCAGTAGATATAGCCACGATTAAGAGATAAGCTCGAAGTTCCTCATCGAAAAAGAATTCCTTAACTCGACGAAGCATGAGATAGTAGTAGAGGTTGAAATTGACACCGAACATCAAAACCCCAATACTTGTCAAATAAGTGATGAGAGAACTATGATAGTGGGCAATACCATCGTTATAAACAGTGAATCCCCCAGTTCCAGCTGTTCCCATAGCGATAACAAAACTATCGTAGAGAGGCATCCCTGCAATGTAATAAATAACTACAAAAAGGGCGAACATAGCTAAGTAGAGGATGTAGAGGATTTGGGCTGTATTTTTTAGTTTAGACACAACCTTACCAAATACTGGTCCAGGGACCTCGGCCTTCATAACCTCTAAGTGGCTGTTTTTTGCATTGTCCATAATAGCTAGGGCAAAAACTAGCACCCCCATACCTCCTATGAGGTGGGTAAAGCTCCGCCAAAATAGAAGCGAACGACTTAGTACAGAAACGTCATTTAAGATAGTTGCTCCCGTAGTAGTGAAGCCGGAACTAGTTTCGAAGAAGGCATCGATAAAATTGGGGATTTGACCTGAAAAGACAAAGGGAAGGGAGCCAAAGAAAGACCAGAGGATCCAACATAGGGCAACAATTAAGACTCCTTCTTTGGCATAGATACGTTGTTTTTTAGGTTTACTGATGATTCCGAGTAGACCTAGGACAACAAGAATCCCGATGGTAGAGAAAAGAGCTGTAAAAACTTGATTAGATTCTCGATAGTAAAGAGCAATACCAACCGGAACTAAAAGTAGCCCAGCTTCAATCAAGAGTAGCTTTGCAAGAAGAAAGCGTACCATACTTCTATTCATAGCTTACCTCTCTAACAAATCGTAAATCTTGGTGATATTTGAAAGCAAAGTGATAACCACTAGCTTATCACCGACCTGGAGGGTATCTTCTCCTGTTGGGAAGATCGTTTTTCCATTGCGGATAATAGCAGCAATCAAGATATCCTTTTTGAGCTTCAATTGAGATAAAGGCTTGCCAGTCATTTTATTGGCTTCCTTGATCAGGAATTGAAGAGTTTCTACCTGTCCATTTGCTAGATGGTGCATAGCTTGAAGGTCAGAATATTGCGCATTTACACGACCATGGATAAAGTGCATGATGGTATCAACAGCGATTGTTTTAGGGGTGATGATACTTGAGAAATCTGTTGCGTGGATAATTTCTAATAAGCTAGTGCGGTTTACTTTGGTAATATTTTTCTGAACACCTATGTTATCCAGGAACATAGAGGTAATGATATTTTCCTCGTCGACTCCTGTCAAAGTGGCAACAGCATCATAGTTTTGTGCACTTTCTTCTAAGAGGGTATCCTTAGTTGTTCCATCACCTTGGACTATATAGAGTTTAGGAAATTTTTCGCTGAAAAAGGCAGCTCTTTCAGGATTGACCTCAATAACCTTGGTATCGATACGACTGTCTTTTAACATACCTAAGAGATAGTAAGCAATTTTCCCAGCTCCTATGATGAGTAAACTCTTAACAACTCTGGACTTAATATAGTTGTGGAAGAGCATCATATCGACACGATGTCCTGTTACAAAGATACGGTCTTTATCTTCTAACATAAGGTCGCCACTAGGAATCATCAGTTTATGATCACGTTCAATGGCGCAGACGATAACGTTACCGAACTTTTTACGAAAATCAGCAATAGACATCTGACAAATATTGCTATCTTTGCGAACGACGAATTCCATTAGGCTGACCAAACCGCCCACAAAGCGTTCAACAGATAGAGCGTTTGGGAAGTCAATGATATTTGCAATGGCACGAGCAGCTAGGAGTTCTGGATTGACAATGAGTGAAAATCCGAGAATATTTTTTTCTTTAAAGTAAGGGTTGGAATACTCAGGATTACGGACACGAACGATGGTTTCTTTTGCTCCCATTTTTTTTGCTAAAACAGCCGAAACCATATTGACCTCGTCGTATTGAGTCATGGCAATGAAAATATCACAATCTTGAACATTGGCTGCTTCTAACATAGCAAAGTCAGCTCCGTTACCTGCGATTCCCATAATATCAAAACGGCTGGTCAAGTATTTTAGAACAGTTTCGTTCTGTTCAATTAAGACAACATCATGATTGTCAGCGACAAGTGAACGACAAAGGGCAGAACCAACTTTCCCCCCTCCGACAAGAATAATCTTCATAGTTAGTTAACCTACTTTTTCAATATGTCTCTATCATACCTTTTTTTAGAAAAAAATGCACTCAACAACCGACTGTTTCCTTCTTTAATAAAGGGATTAGGGGATTCGAATAAATATTTTGCTTTAAACATCATATGTTTATGAAAAAACTTGTTCCAAAAATTCTTAATCTATGTAAATTCTATGATATTGCTTGCTGAAAGTTGAAATTTTAACTTTTGTAAATATGCTTGTAAAAAAAATGAAAAAATCAAGTCATTTCTATTGACAATCAGGCTGAAAGTGTTATACTAAAAAAGTAGTTTCGCTGATTTACTTCAAACCTGTTGTGAGGTAAGTTAACGATGCCTTAACCACGCTGTTTGCTGAGCTTGACTCCGGGCAGTGTGGCTATTTTTTTGCAATGGTGAAAGGAAGCAAGTCATGACAAATCACATTGTATTATTTGAACCACAAATTCCACAAAATACAGGCAATATCGCGCGTACTTGCGCTGCGACCAATTCTCCCCTCCACATCATCAAGCCAATGGGCTTTCCTATTGATGACCGCAAGATGAAGCGAGCTGGATTGGATTATTGGGATAAGCTAGAGATTTATTTTTACGAGAGTTTGGAGGATTTCATGTCTCAGATGAAGGGCAAACTCTATCTGATTTCTAAATTCGCAGAAAAAGTCTATTCTGAGGTGGATTTATCGACTGACGAGGACCATTATTTTCTCTTTGGACGTGAAGACAAGGGCTTGCCTGAGGACTTTATGCGAGAACATCCTGAGAAGGCTCTCCGTATTCCCATGAATGATGAACATGTCCGCAGTCTCAATGTGTCTAATACCGTCTGCATGATTGTCTACGAAGCCCTCCGCCAGCAGAACTTTGCAG
>CAJPKC010000260.1 GCA_905370255.1 Streptococcus oralis | reverse complement strand
CGATTGGAGTTTGTGAATCTGCCTTGTCATAGACTGTGATGGTTGCCCCAGCAGGAACTTCTGAGAAGCCGAGCTGAACCTTATTGTCAGTTAGAACACGCGCTGCAACTTTAGCCATTGGAATGTTTTGGCTCTCCGTATCAAGAGTTTCATACATCTTCCAGTTGTAGATACGAATGGCTTTCCATGGTGTTCCATTATCAGATGTGATAACGTGCAAACGCCAGTCTTGGGCCGTAATTGGACTATCAAGAGTAATATCTGAAACATGGGCTCTATTGCCACGAACAGCTTTAGCTAGTTTCCATTCTCCAGCTTCATCCTTATAGTAGAGATCGAAATCTTTGGTGTTCATCAAACCATCGTTGACAGATTCTCCACCAGCACCGGCATGGTCCATGACCCATCTAACGACACGGCGTGGTTGTGTCAAACGGATATCAACACTACCGCTCAACTGAGCAGAAGACCATTTGTCAGATAAGCTAGTGATAGTTCCATTCAACATACCTTCGATACCTTCACCGCCTTCTGTGTCTGGGAAGGTACTTCCGATAACAGTCGCTCCTGGAACGATATTTTCTGCTAATGGTCTTGGAAGACTTGTGTCTTGGACAGTCATTCCCCACTCAAAGTTTGTAGTTGCTGCTTCAGAACGAAGACCATTCTTACCAACTGCGACAACCTTCAACTCTTGACTAGTTCCAGTCGCACTAGCTGAACGGCTAACTTTTGGTAGGTAGATCGTAGTTGCAGATGAGCCTGTCAATAGGCGCCAAGCATCGCCATCCTTCTCATAAACTTCATAGAAATCAGCATCTTTATTTCCAGTAAATTGGACAATGGCTTCTGCTTCTTGAGCATTTTTCAGAGATTGTTTAGCTACTTTAAGAGCTGTTGGTGCTTGAGGAGCCTCTTGATTATCTGTAACAGTCAACTCACCCAAGTTAAATTGATAACCCTTAAGGGCAGCAGTATTTTCAAAAGTGAGTTTGATACCGTAAATGGTCTGACCTGCCAAGGCACTCAAGTCAAATTCATCTTTTGTCCAATCGTCAGATAGAGTCAGTTCTTTACGAGCATTCTCTCCACCATAAGTATAGTTTTTCTGAGTCGCAAACTCTACATAGACCTTGCTTCCCTTACCACCTTTATGAGCAACACGAAGTTTTGTTTTATCTGTTACTTCCAGTTTTGTAGAGTAGAGACGAACATCTTGGTTGGTATTTTCAGCTAAATCACCCGCAAACTTAAGTGAGTTACCACCATTGTAGGCATCTTCAAAGTCATAGTCAGCTTGAAGTTTAGCACCTGATGACGTTTGCCACCAGCGCCATGTAGGCAAGATACCTGATACAGAACGATAGTTCCATTCAGAATCCTTAGAAACTTTACCGTCTACAAACCATTTTTTACCATGTCCTGTGTTAAAGGATGTTGTAAAGCTACGGCCTACTGCTGGTGTGCGATCAGCTACGAGGTTGGCAATCCCGTACCAGTCCTTGTCATCTGGTTTTTGACCAGTTGGATCTCCTTGGTAACCTGTAAAGAAGATATTTTCATTCTTGTGATAGTCTTCGCCAGTCTTACCAAGACTCGTGATAGTATCAGGTGCAAAGAGACCTAGTGATAAGCGAAGTTTCCCGTTTTCATCAAAAAGGGCATCCCATTTCACTTTTGTCTTGTAAGAACCACCTTGTTGCAATTCCAAACCTGCAAAAACATCATACTGACTGCGTCCTAGCCATTGCGCCATTGTTACAGAGTAATCATTTTTCTCTTTAGTCCAGTTAAAGTTGGCAAAGAAGTGATCAGCAGGTACTTTATCGCCTTCTTTTTCCATGAATTGGTAATTGTATTCACCCAAACCATCTTCATGATAACGACCATATTCATAGGTCATGGCATCGTACCAAGAATATTTCACTGGATGATTGACTTGAGCCGCATATTCCTTGGTATAGAGCATGAAGTCACGCATTTTCTTACCAAGAGGCGTTACGATATCTCCTGTTGTTTCTTGGTTGATAAAATAGCCGTCAAATCCATAGTATTTAGCCAAATCAACCAACTTGCGAGCGATAGGGAAAGTACCGTCTTCGTCTTGTTGAAGAGCTGCAGCAAATTTTTCTTGGTCTGCAATACTATTAGACCAGTTAAAGAAAAGAGTACCCAATACTGGAACACCATTACGGTGACCAGCATCAATCACGTCCGGAGTTGGAACGAGCCCTTCCCAGAAGACCATTGAATTCAAGTATTGCCAGTAGTCAAAAGCATAGGCTTTAAACTCTTCACCACCTACAGAAGCGTGGTCTTTAGCCTTAGAGTTGGTATTGGCAAGAGCTTCAACCTTGGCATCCTTATTGGCTTTTTCGTTGACTACATGCCCACGGTAACGTTTAGCCAATTCAACTGAAGAACGGTTAATAGCGTCGTCTTCACGGGCACCCGGTTCCCATTTCAACAAATCTTCCCAAGTGTCAAACTTAATTTCTTTTGGTCGAAGACTTTTTTCTTCTTTCTTAGGAACATCTGAGACAGTTGCTTTCTCTTCAGCCTTATTTTCTGTAGCTACAGGTGCTTCTTCAGCCTTATTTTCTGTAGCTACAGGTGCTTCTTCAGCCTTAGGCGCTTCAGCAACCGGACTAGCTACTTCCTTATCAGCTGCAGTCAATTGGTCCAAGGTTGGTTTTTCTTCTGAAATAGGTTGTTCACTAACCTTGTTTTCTGTCTCTTCCAACTGCTTTAATACCTCAGGTGAAGCTGTAGTTGGTTGCTCTGATGTGGCAGGCGATGCTTGCTCTGTAGCCACAGCAGTAGTCCTTGTTTCATTCGCTGGGATTGCAACTTCTTCTGCTAGAGCTTGGTTGGCAAATAAAACCGAACCAATCATCAAAGAGCAGGCACCCACTGATAATTTTCGAATACTATAGCAACAACGTTTCTCAAAAAATGGATTCTTCATCTTTTTCTCCTTTTACTTCCAAAAAAGTAAGCGCTTTATTTTTGTTTTAAAAAAGTAACTGCTCTGGAAAAAGCAGAACTGTTCATTTTCATTTTACGTTATTTAAAGGAAGAGTCAACACTTGCCCATAAATATCTATAAAGGAGTGAATAAATGATATAAATTAGACAATTAGAAGCATTTTTCTAAAAAAACTTCATTTACTACTTGTGAGATTGCTTAGAATCCTTTAAAATAGAATGGGAGAAATTCCGCGATTAGTTTTCGGAGGAAAAAGAAAATGTCCATTAATTGGCAGGAAATTGCATTTCACTTTTTAGGTGGTCTGGGACTATTCTTATATAGTATCAAGAC
>CAJPKC010000259.1 GCA_905370255.1 Streptococcus oralis | reverse complement strand
GTATTATCGGCGGGGTCATCTACAATAGCTCGATTACCATCCTTCAATATCTCGTCATCCTCATCATCTGGACGATTTTGATTCTGTCACTCAAATGGCTTAATACCAATGTTTACTTCATCAAACATCTGATTGATGGAAAACCAACTATTATCATAAAAAACGGAAAATTAGATCCAGAAGCCTGTCGTTCAAAAGGTCTTGCAGCCGCAGATGTAGCCCTTAAATTGCGTGCTCAAGGAATTTTCCAACTAAAGGAAGTCAAGAGAGCTGTGATTGAGCAAAACGGACAGCTAATTGTCGTAAGAATGGGTGACGAGAATCCTAAGTACCCAGTCATTACAGACGGCGTTGTCCAAGTTGAAATCCTAGAAACCATTGGCAAATCAGAGGAATGGCTATCAGAAAAATTGAAAGAAGAAGGTTTCGAAGAAGTCTCTAATATCTTTATCGCTGAATATGATAAAGGTCAATTGAATGTTGTAACCTATTAAAAAATAAACTGATGCTTTTCGTATCAGTTTTTTGCTTTTTCACAACAAAGGGTATATACTTAAGTTATTATCTGATGGATTTTAGATGATAGAATAAATTAACGGAGGTAACCCCCATGTCAATCGAAGAAAAATTCAACCAAGCTAAAGGTTCTGTTAAAGAAGGTTTTGGTAAACTAACTGGCGATACAAAAACTCAAGCAGAAGGAGCTGCAGAAAAAGTAGCTTCAAAAGCTAAAGAAGTTGCTGAAGATGCAAAAGAAGCTGTCGAAGGTGCAGTATCTGGCGTAAAAAACATCTTTAAAAAAGACGGAGAATAATTCTTTTTCGTCCTAATAACATAAGAAAATCTCCCTTCTCTTTCGAGAAAGGAGATTTTCTTTTATGGTCGTCCACCAGGGCCTCCATTTCCTTGAGGTCCACCTCCACCAGGTATCGAATTGACAATCTCAGTTTGTTTTTCACCATTGAAATAGATGTCTCCGCCTGTGTAAGTCGCTGTTCCATCAAAGTCAAAACCAGTTTGACCAGTCATTTTGATGGTTCCTCCCGTAACAGTAATGTTACCATTTGAGTCAATTGGATCCGTGTCCCCTTGACCAACTTCAACGGTTAAATTCCCACCATTCATAGTAAAGAAGATTTCACTTTGTTGGGCGTTTTTGTTGGCCGCATTGACACCATCATCTGTTGAGTATATGGTGATGTCTCCACCGTTGATAGTGATTGACTTACCTTCAAGCCCTTCTGTAGAATTCTTAACGGTATAGGTACCACTATCAATAACCAAATCACCTGATGCGTGGATACCATCGTCCCCTGCAGTAACAGTGATGGTATTATCAGAGAGATACATGGTTCCTACAGATGTGTCCTCATCATTGTCGACCTTAACTCCGTCTTCCTTGGCATCGATAGTCATGGTTGTGCCAGTAATATTGAGTTCATCATTGACATTAAAAGCATCTCCGACTGCTGTGATGTTGTAGGTCCCGCCTGTGATGTGAAGTGTATCGTTGGCCTTAATACCATTGTTTTTCTTACCATCTACATTGAGAGTTCCTTTACCATTGATGGTCAAGTCCACTTTAAAGAAGAGGGCAGCATCAGCTTTTTCATCACTATTAGAAGCAGAATCTGAGAGGCTATTAGTTGTGCCATCTGCTAGAGTTAGGTAAACATGACCAGCTGATGTTGCAGAAATAGCTGCATTGGTATTGGTCATGGTCACACCCTTTAGTACGATATGTACATCATCAGAATTCCCAGCTTCGATCTTGATTTGAACTCCATCAGATTGACCAGAGATCACATAGGTACCTGACTTAGAGATTGTAACGGTAGATCCTGATACGGCAACTCCGTCACCTGATCCCTTCGCTGTTGATCCTGACAAGGTTACAGTTGCTGCTGTCTTTTCATCATAAGAAGTATCATAGTCCTTGTCTGTAAAATAGCTAGTTTTCTTAGCTTCTGTAGTTGATGTCGTTTTCGTTGTCGCAGTATTGCTAGCTGTTGTATTTGAAGTTGACTGGGTACAAGCTGTTACCAGTGCTAGAGTTGTTATACTTGTTAATAGGAATGTCCATTTTTTTGCTTTCATGCTCGTTTCCTCGTCTTTCATTTTACATGCTCTTAGTCTACGTGACTTTCCTAAAATAAGCCTAAACTTTTTCTGAAAGTTTTCTTAAGCCCATCCGAACTTCATTAATACTCATTGTTTATGGTACAAAAAAGAACAGCAAAATGCTGTTCTTTTAATTTTCTTTGACTGGAATTTCTTTGATAATTCGTGCTGGGTTACCTGCCAGAACTACATTATCACCAAAAGATTTAGTAATGACAGCTCCTGCTCCTGCAACAACGTTATCACCTAGTGTAACACCTGGAAGGACAATAACCCCACCACCTGCCCAGAAGTTCTTGCCGATTGTAATTGGTTTCCCAAATTCTAAACCTGAATTTCGTTCATCTGGATCCAGGGGATGAAGGGGTGTTAAAAATTGGCAGTTAGGACCAATCATAGCATTGTCGCCAATGGTAATGGGACAAACATCTAGCATGGTCAGATTCCAATTGGAATAGAAATTTTCTCCCAAATGAATATTGACACCATAATCCACTACCAAACGAGTATTGACATAGAGATTTTCACCAGTTGAACCAAACCATCCTTTGATGATTTCCATACCTTTTATTGGATCGACTTCTTCATTAAAGGAAGCTTGCTTTTGTCGTGCTGTTTGTGCTAGAGCACGAAGTTCTGGATCGAACGGGCGATAGGGTTCTCCGGCAATCATTTTTTGGTATTCACTTTTCATATCTTGATATCCTTGTTTATTTTACAAGATTGTAGCATAGTTCTATCCTTAAAACAAGCAGCACAGAGATAAAAAAAACTAGTACATCTTTGGATGTACTAGTTTTTAATTAGAAAGATGACTTTCTCACTATTCTACAGAGTTGATTAGTCTTCTTTCTTTTTACGAGCGATAAGTCCAAATCCACTCAAGACACCTACTAAACCAAGGGCAGCAAGGCTAGCATGATCTTCTGTACCAGTATTTGGCAATTGAGGAGCATTTTCCTTAGCTGGAGCTGGTTTTTCTTGAACTGGTGTTGGCACTGGATTTGGTGTTGGTACTGGATCTGGCGTTGGCACTGGATCTGGTGTTGGCACTGGATCTGGCGTTGGCACTTTCTCATAAACGTGCTCTGTATCACCGTTTGGAAGTTTCTTAGTCTCTACGAAGCGGTAACCTGGAATATCTCTCTTAGGATTTTCACCGTCTTCGATTGGATAACCTGGAATCTCGTTACCTTCCTTATCC
>CAJPKC010000258.1 GCA_905370255.1 Streptococcus oralis | reverse complement strand
GGAATAGAGAGAAGAAACTTGTATTCTGGCAAAGATTGAGTCAATATTACCATCTCCACTAAAACACCTTGTCTGTGTTCAGAAAGCCTAAGTAACTCCCTGCATAGTATTTGACCTCTTCTATCACTGGAGAGGTTTTCTTGACCGCACAATAAGACTGATTAGCTAGTTTTGCTTATCTACTAAGTAAGTCACACGTTTTTCAGAGATGCGTTTTGCCGTAGACTGACGGATGATAGCTGTTAATGTGGCGTCATCTGACTTCAGTACAAAACCATTACATGGAAAAGTCATGACCAAGTTCCAATATTGTTCCCCAGTTGGTGCCAACAAGATGTTTTGCAATTCAGGAAAAGTGACCTGTAAAACCTTGTGCAGACGGTTTTAGCGTAGACAATATCCTCAGTAAGATTCTGATAGAAACGGCTGAGGTCGTGTAATTCTAGATAAAGCGCCTCTTGGACATAGCTTGGTTTACGATTGAGGATGAACTGAAACGTGACCAGTTTTTCGGCGTCAATCTTATCGGTTTTAGTTTTACCTTTATTCGTTTGTTGTTGTAATAATCAAGATAGTACACAATAACTTGTTCCAATTGGTTAAGCGACTTAGACGTCTTCTCATAACTATAAAACATCTCAGACTTAAGGATGTCAAAGAAGAATTCCATCATGGCGTTATCTGGACTATTCCTATACGTGACATAGATGGTTGGATCCCTTTATCTTCTATAAAATGATGATAGAAATCATGTTGATATTGCCAACCCTGGTCACATAATTAATAATTTCACTGTTGAAATCATCTAAAACTGGTGATAAATAAAGCTTTTGACTGCTTGCTGGAATGGCAAATTCTGTCACATCTGTGTAGCACTTTTCCATTGGTTCAGATGCTTCATACTGGTGTTGAATAAGGTTACTTGCTTTCTTAACCACCTCTCCTTGATATGAAGAATACTTACGTTTACGACGAATTCGAGCTGTTAAACCAAGTACTTTCATAAGACGTTGCACCTTCGTATGGATCACTACGAAGCCACGATTCCTCAATTCGAGAGTCATTCGACGATAACCATAATTTCCCATGTATTCACAATAAATAACTTGAATATCAGCTTTTATATCATAATTTTTAACCCTTTTATCTGGCCGTCTTAAGTGCTAATTATAGGTTAAACGAGAAAGCTTAATAATATTTAGAAGAAAGTTTAAAGAAAATACTGTTTCCAATCCTCGGACGGTTATCGTTTTTTATCTTCTCTCAATCGGAGTAATCTCGATTTTTTTAGAACGGTATTCTCCGCTTTCAATTACTCATTTTCTACTTAAAGTCACTCTATTTCGGTCATCTCTTCTAACTTTTTCTTTGGCTACATCCCATTTTAGGTAACTTCCCCCTTGTTTTTTCAACAATAGTATATTCATTTTCTTGTATTATGCGATTCAAGGGCTAAGTATTCTATTACTTGGAGGAGCATAATCAAGAGCACTCCTTATTTATGAAAAAACTTCAAGCAGAACTTTATTCTCATAAGTCAATTTTATAATAACAACACTCCCAAAGTTAGATTCTCTTCGGTTTAACTTTTGGGGAGTTGTTCAAAAAACTATATCATTTTTGGTGCTTATATCATCAGTTTCGGTATTATTTTGCTTTGTTCGAGGAAAAATGTATATATTTTTTACAGATTGTTACAAGGTTGAAATAAGGAACTGTACGGGAGATATAATGTTAAGTGTCAAGGCGGTAATCAAAACAAATGATTTTGAACACTACAGAATAACTACTAAGGAGGAATACAATGAATAAACTTGACAATAAACAACAACAGGCACTTGAAGAAATTTCACAATTGGACTTGTCTATCTTGGATTTGGATGAGACTGATCTCGTTTCATCAGCGGCAGCAAGTAGTGGAAGTAGCTCATGTAAAGTATGTAGCACGTGTGGCTCATCATCATGTTGTGCGTAACAAGATTCGTAAGAGAGTTTAACAACAGTAACTAAACTCTCATATGGTTAATTTTAGTAAGGAGAGTTCTTTTGAAAAAGGTAATTGTTTTTTTTGATGATAGTAGGACATTAGAAGCTAATCACAAATTGTATTTTGATTATATTGGTAATGAAAGTGGTATTTACTTGTATGCGAAGAGTAGTAAAAATATGAAACTGGTCTTTTTGATATCTCCAGAAAGAACAGTCAGAGATATTGAGGAAACTTTTTATGGGTATATTAGAGTTGAAGAAGGTATTTTTGAAGTAGACAAAGATTTTCCGATTTTTACCAACGCGGATAAAGCTCAGGAAGTAATATTAAAGATGTCAAGTACTATCCATCGTTTGGTAAAGAAAGCTCGATATTGGGAGAAAACGGTTGATGAACAAAATATATTTATTGAACGTTTATTACTGACAGTTACGAAACAGCATAAGGATGGCATTTCTCATGGGTACTTGTCATATTATTCAAATTATGTCTATTACTTAAGTCAGGTGAAATCAGTTGCCAACAAAGAACAATATAAAACTATTGAAAGGAAAATTAAAGTCTTATCCCCTAGAGAGTCTGAAGAAATTTCATCTGAATTAATAGTATTTGAAGAATTATCAAGTGTTTTACAAGAACTCTCAAGAAGTATGTTAAATAACCTAGATATTATTAGTCAAGGTGTATTGCCGTCACCAAATAATTTTTTCGATAATAGTCTTGTAAAAATAGATTATTCTGATTTCCATAAAGAGGTTTTTAGTAATGAGATATTGATTAAGAGATATATGAGAAAATCGTTTATCGTATATCGTGTATTGATGGTTATTTTATTCAGTTTATTGCCTACACTGAGCATAGATTTAAACAGACGAAATCACATTTTATATCTTTTGGTATCTCATGTTGAATTTTATTATGATACTGATTGGCGGAAGCAAATTAATGAAAGTTTAGAATTGGAGAAAGAATATGTTGTTGAAAAATACTAAAGAAGGTTTGTTAGTTCTAGATAAGCAAAAATTGGTATCAATACGTAGTAGTGAGTATGACTTTATTGAAAATAATAAAATCATTGCTATTCATAACGATCCTAAAAAAACATTTTTAAAAGTTGAAACTATCTCTGCTGAGAATATTGATAACCTAAGGAATGACTATACCTATTTGGAAAAGAAAGAACTTATTGAAAAGTTAGAACTAAATTTGGGATCATTGTTGAGTTATGAAAATATTACCAATATTGAACGAAAACAGTTTCCAATGTTTAATATTTTATTTGGGGATACCCTCTTAGCAGGTTATGATTTGCAAAACATTTATATCGACTATTTTGTACG
>CAJPKC010000257.1 GCA_905370255.1 Streptococcus oralis | reverse complement strand
AAAGACTACAAGGCAGAAGTAGCAGATGCCCTCAACCCACTCAGCTATAAAAAACAAATCAAAGAAGCCTATACCCAACTGATCGAAGAGGTGATTGAACCACTGAGAGTGGGGAGGTAGGAGAACTTTGGAGGAAAAATGGCAGATACGATATTGATTTTAGGAAACGGCTTTGATTTAGCCATGGGTCGAAAAACAAGTTACAAAGATTTCTTGGAGTTTTCTGCTAAATTGTTTGTGGAAAGAGAAAATCAGTTGGATGGATTTCTTAAAAAACATCTGATTGATATTGAAAAGTACAGAAATAATTTATATATTCAATATATTAATGAAAATAAGTCTACACTCGGAGAAAATTGGTCAAATCTTGAAATAATGATTTCTCAACTTGCTGAAGCAATAGATTTTTTTAGACTAAATTCCGATAAGTTATATCACAAAAGCGGTGATTTATACCCCAAATATGTTGACCGATTTCATAAAATGATGAATGAAGAGGGAAATTCTACTTCAAAAATATTCATTGGCACCATTTTTTTAAAACTTTATAATAGTTCCGGATGGGATAAGCTAGAGAGAGAATTAGCTATATCAGAATTAAATAATCTTTTTATTAATCATCTTGATTTACTGACGGAGCTCCTAGAAATTTATCTTTCTTATAGAGACTTTATAGACTTTGAATTTGCCCCAATTATTCCTAGTGAGACAGTGTTAGATGCCATAGATAGAATTTCAGAGGCTAGTGTGATTAGTTTCAATTATACACATACCCCAAATAAACTTTATAAAATTCCCTTAGAAAAGACGCATTTTATACATGGAGAAATTGATTTAAAAAGACAAAAACATAAAATTAATACCATGGTTTTTGGCATTGAAGATAAATCAACAGAAATCAATAGCGATTTAATACCTTATCAAAAATTCTATCAACGTGTCGTTAAAGAGACTGGAATTGTATATGAGAGATTCTTTGACCAGGAATTTGATATATCAAAAGGAATACCAAAAATTGTTAAAAATATTATTATTTTTGGACATTCTGTTGATCCACTTGATAAGGAAATTTTTGCAAATTGTTTTAAATTGGTTGACAATAAATATTACCAAAGTAGATTTATATTTACATATTTTAATGAAACAGCTAAACGTTCAATAATTAAGAATTTAGCCATTATTCTAGGCAAAGATAAATTGGTTGAATTAACTGGTCGGAGGGAAGTTGTATTTGTGCAAAGTCAAGATGTTGATGGGATGAGAGAGTTGCTCTTAAAGTAAGTTATGATTACCTAAATTAGATAGATAAAACTTTTCAAGAATTGATTCGGTAATCAGAAGTCAAATACTATGTGAAAATAGTTCAGCAAAAAAATTTAGTCTCTAAGTATAATACTCATAGTCTAAGACTAGACGTTTTCCTTCACTTGAATAGGAGAAATTGCAATGAATACTATAATTACATTTCTTAATTCTCAGTTTATTAGTTCAATGATTGGGGCTTTACTGGGTGCTGGTGTAGCTGTTTATGTAGCAAAGCTCCAAAATAAGCAGCAACTTAAACAGCTAAAAGATGAACATAAGTTACAACGAGAATTTTTTGAAAGACAAGAAGCGAACGAAAGAGAACGTATTTTCTTACAGTATACAATTGAGAGGGCGGAGAGGTCCTATAAAATATTAAACCAATTGAAAAAAGCAGCAACTTTTTTTGGAGATGAAAGTTTCCCTTTGACTGAATCAGATAATGAAGATAAATTTCAGAAGATATTTTTAAAACTTTGTTATACAGTAATAACTCCGAAATACTACGAATTTATTGATTTAAAGGATGAGTTGCTACTGACATTAGTAATTCAAGATGATGTAAAATTATCAGATTTGAAACATGAGGTTGTAATAGAGGTCGAAAAATTTTCAAAATATTATAATATATTTATAAAGGCCAATACTTTTAATGAGTTTGCTGATATAGTTGAAAATTTTAGTAAAGAAACGAAATTAATTGAAAAATGTGATAATCTCAAAACATATATAACAAAGTATGTTATGGACAGTGCATTTAGACTTGTTCCACCTGAGAAAATGGCTGAGAAAATTTTAAAACAGAAATACGGAGAAACTAGAATGAAATTTAAAGTTGTTAGAGATGATGATAACAACTAAGCATGTTTGAAAACTATAAGTATCACATTTCTGAACAACAAAGGAGAGTATATGTCGATTAAAAAAGAAAAAATACCTATAGTAAGATTTAGAGATTTCTCAGAACCTTGGATAAAAAAACAGTTGTCAGAGGTTGCAGAATTTTCAAAAGGGAGGGGGTATTCTAAGAAAGATTTGCAATCTCATGGAACACCTGTCATTTTATATGGTCGTCTTTATACGAATTATGAGTCAGTGATTAGTAATGTTGAAACTTATGCTAATCTGGAAGAAAACTCAGTTGTAAGTGAGGGAGGAGAAGTAATCATTCCAGCCTCTGGAGAAAGTGCAGATGATATATCTAGGGCATCATGTGTCATTGATAGAGGTATTATTTTGGGAGGAGATTTAAATATCGTTAGGCCTCATGAATACCTAAACTCATTATTCATTGCAATCACACTTTCAAATGGTTCACAACAAAGAGAATTATCTAAACGTGCACAGGGTAAATCAGTTGTTCATTTACATAATTCTGACTTGAAGGCGATTAAGTTATTTTACCCCTCATTTGAAGAACAATCCGCCATCGGCTCCCTCTTCCGTACCCTCGACGACCTTCTGGCTAGCTACAAGGACAATCTCACCAACTACCAATCTCTCAAGGCGACCATGCTCTCCAAGATGTTTCCCAAAGCTGGACAGACCGTTCCTGAGATTCGTTTGGATGGATTTGAGGGTGAGTGGAAAATAAAACGTGCAGATGAGATTTTTAAGTCAGTATCTGAGAAAAATAGAGCATTATTACCTGTGCTGTCTGCTTCTCAAATTGATGGTATGGTTTTGAGAGATGAAATAGGTATTGATATTAAGTATGATGAAGCTACTCTCAATAATTATAAGGTTGTCAAACCAGGTCAGTTTGTAATTCATTTACGTTCTTTTCAAGGAGGTTTTGCTTTATCTAAATTAGAAGGAATAACTTCACCTGCATATACAATTATAGATTTTATTGATAAAGAAAATCACTTACCAGGTTTTTGGAACTCGATTTTAACTTCGAAAGAGTTTATAAAACGGTTAGAGACAGTTACCTATGGAATTCGAGATGGGAAAAGTATTAGTTTTAAAGACTTCTCTAGCTTGAAATTTGTATTTCCAAATCTTGAAGAACAACAAGCTATCGGCTCTTAT
>CAJPKC010000256.1 GCA_905370255.1 Streptococcus oralis | reverse complement strand
CAGAGAGAGTGGAACGCGGTAAACCCCTCAAGCTAGCAACCCAAATTTTGGTCGGGGCATGGAGTGCGCGGAAACGAACGTAGTACTCTGACTGCTATCAGCTAGAGCTGCTAGTGGTAGACAGATGATTATCGAAGGAAGTGGTCCTAGTCACTTCTGGAACAAAACATGGCTTATAGAAAATTGCATATAGGTTGGGGCTGAGAAATTTTCTCAACCTCATTTTTTAAAGGTGAACAAGAGAAAGGTCTTTAAAGACTGACATGAAACAAACATTTAATATAATAGCGACTGCTGCAGCAGGTTTAGAGGCTGTTGTAGGTCGTGAAGTGCGTGCACTTGGCTATGATTGTCAAGTTGAGAATGGTCGCGTTCGCTTTGAAGGAGATGTAAAGGCAATTATTGAAACTAATTTGTGGCTACGAGCTGCAGATAGGATTAAGATTGTTGTTGGGACTTTTCCTGCAAAAACATTTGAAGAACTTTTTCAAGGAGTTTTTGCCTTAGATTGGGAAAACTATTTACCACTTGGAGCGCGTTTTCCAATTTCAAAGGCTAAGTGTGTCAAATCAAAACTTCATAATGAACCTAGTGTTCAAGCTATTTCTAAAAAGGCAGTTGTCAAGAAATTGCAGAAACATTATGCTCGACCAGAAGGCGTTCCCTTGATGGAAAATGGTCCAGAGTTTAAAATAGAGGTTTCAATTCTTAAAGATGTTGCGACTATCATGATTGACACAAGTGGCTCTAGTCTTTTCAAACGAGGTTATCGTACTGAAAAAGGTGGTGCTCCTATTAAAGAGAACATGGCAGCAGCAATTCTGCAATTATCAAACTGGTATCCAGATAAACCTTTGATTGATCCAACCTGCGGTTCAGGAACCTTCTGTATTGAGGCAGCTATGATTGCTCGTAATATGGCGCCAGGCTTACGCCGTTCCTTTGCTTTCGAAGAATGGAATTGGGTTAGTGATCGTTTGATTCAGGAGATTCGTACGGAAGCTAGCAAGAAGATTAATCGTGAGATTGAGCTAGACATCATGGGCTGTGATATCGATGGCCGCATGGTGGAAATTGCTAAGGCAAATGCTCAGGCTGCGGGAGTTTCTAAGGATATCCACTTTAAGCAGATGCGCGTGCAGGATTTGCGAACGGACAAGATCAATGGAGTTATTATTTCGAATCCACCGTATGGAGAACGCTTGTCAGATGATGCAGGAGTAACCAAGCTCTATGCTGAGATGGGAGAAGTATTTGCCCCCCTTAAAACATGGAGTAAATTTGTCCTGACTAGTGATGAAGCTTTTGAAAGTAAATATGGTAGTCAGGCAGATAAAAAACGGAAACTCTATAACGGTACTTTGAAAGTTGATTTATATCAATATTTTGGTCAACGTGTGAAAAGGCAAGATGTTAAAAAAGAAAGGAATGCAGATGAGTAAGAAAAGACGCGATCGTCATCATAAAGGTGAGCAAGAATCTAAATTTGAATTTGAAGAGGCTAAAGATTTAACGGTTGGTCAGGCTATTCGTAAGAACGAAGAGGTTGAAGCAGGTGTGACTCCAGATGATACCATCTTAGACAAATATATCAAGCAACACCGTGAAGAAATCGAAGCAGACAAATTTGAAAATTTACAAACGAAAAAAGAGGAATCCACTCAAAGCTTGGACGATATGATTCAGGAAGTGAGAGAAACAACTGAACAAGAAAGTGCATTAAGTTCAGAAGAGGAAGCAATTGCTCTTGCAGTAGCTGCAGAGACAACTGAAATCGTTGTTCAAGAAGCTGAAGAAGAGGAAACGAGAATTCTCGAGCAACCTTTTAAGGATGAATTGGAAGCTGTTGAAATGACTGAGGTAGAAAACTCCGAAGTGGGAGTGGTTTATGAGGAAAATGAAGATCAGCTACAACCTTTTTCTCGTTCTACTGAAGTTGATGATGAACCAAAAAATAAAAAGAAATGGGCGATTTTGTCAGCCATTATTTTGCTATTCCTCTTGATTTTTGGAGGTGGCTATTACGTTTATCGTCAGATTGCGCGCTCTTCTCAAGAACTTCAAACTAAGGCTGCAGATTCAGACTTGGTAAGCAATCAGTCGGTCTATGAACAATTTAATGCGCTCTACGACACGTTTTATACTGATGAAAACAAAACAGCTCTTAAAAATAGCCAGTTTAGTCAACTGAATCAATTGAAGGAACTTCTAGATAAACTTGAAGGAGCGAGAGAACATACTCTAGCCAAATCAAAATATGATAGCTTAGAAACACAGATAAAAGCAATTCAAGAAGTAAATTCTCAATTTGAAACTCCAGCTATTACAGATGGTGTTTTGGATACAAATGCAAAAATCAAAGCGGATGCTAAATTTACAGATATCAAGACTGGTAATACAGAAATTGACAAACTTCTAGATAAAGCAATCAGTCTTGGTAAGAGTCAATTAGCAAGTACAACAACAAGTACAGCTTCGACAACAGTTGCTAGCCAAGAAGCATCAAGTCCAACTACAGAAAGTAGTCCATCTACTTCAACAAACGAGACTGCAGCATCTACAAACTATGGCTTGTCAAGCGAAGGTGTTAATTTGCAAAGAAGCGCTAGCCGAGTACCGTACAATCAATCTGCTGTGAACGATAGCAGTAATCCTGCATGGGAATTTGCTGATGGTGTTCTTGAACAGATTCTTGAGACATCTCGTGCGCGTGGTTATATCTCTGGAAACCAGTATATCTTGGAACGTGTAAACATTGTGAATGGCAATGGATATTATAATCTTTATAAACCAGATGGGACTTATCTCTTTACCCTTAACTGTAAGACAGGTTACTTTGTAGGGAATGGTTCTGGCCATGCGGATGATTTAGACTACTAGTCAAATTGTTATAAAATTCTTTCTTTTCACAGATAAACATGATAAAATAAAACATATTAAACAAGAGGAGTGTCACATGACTAAAGCAAACTTTGGTGTTGTTGGTATGGCCGTAATGGGTCGTAACCTTGCCCTTAATATCGAATCTCGTGGATACACAGTTGCTATCTATAACCGTAGTAAAGAAAAAACAGAAGATGTTGTTGCTTGCCATCCTGAAAAGAACTTTGTGCCAAGCTATGATATCGAAAGCTTCGTAAACTCAATCGAAAAACCACGTCGTATCATGCTCATGGTTCAAGCAGGACCTGGTACAGACGCAACCATCCAAGCCCTTCTTCCACACTTGGACAAAGGCGATATCTTGATCGACGGAGGAAATACGTTCTACAAAGATACAATCCGTCGTAATGAAGAGTTGGCGAACTCAGGTATCAACTTTATCGGTACAGGTGTTTCTGGTGGTGAA
>CAJPKC010000255.1 GCA_905370255.1 Streptococcus oralis | reverse complement strand
GACAACCTGCGCTACCTGCGGTTGGTGTTGCACACACAAGGCCCATCTTGGCATTGTGCTCATTAACGGCAATGGCGTTACGGGCGGCAGACAAGACAGTGAAGTCTGATAAGGTCTTTCCTTTTTTGATGTAGTGGTCGAGCTTAGCTGCATCACCACCTGTTAGACCACTACGGGATTTCTTTTCGCTGAGACCAAGCTCGACGGAAGCTTTCATGACTTCGAGGTTACGTTCCATGAGGAGGAGAACTTCCTCACGCTCACGACCAGTTAGCTCATACTCAGTAGTAATCATGAGCTCAGCAACATTTCCTTGGAAGTCAAGTTCGGCTTGTTCGACTAATTCTTTGATAGAGTAAAACATATTTTCTCCTATTGAAAGAAATTGACATTGTGCAAATGAGGAATTTTACGAATCTCTTCGATAGATTCTTCACAGTTGCGACTATCAACTTCGATAATCATAATGGCCTTCTCCCCAGCCTTTTCTCGAGTTACATTCATTTGAGCGATATTGATGCCAAAGCGAGAAAGAGCCTCAGTCACATGTGCAATCATACCTGGAACATCTTGATGAACGATGATAATGGTAGGGGTGTTCATGTTGAGAGATACGGCAAAACCATTTAATTCTGTCACCTGGATATTTCCACCGCCGATTGAAATTCCTGTTACGCTGATAGTCTTACGATCGTTCTTAACAGTGATTTTCGTAGTATTTGGGTGGGGAGCATTACTGTCCTTTTGGATGGTCCATACGATTTTAATGCCACGCTTATGAGCAATTTCTAAACTATTTGGAATTTCAGGGTCATCGGTATCCATTCCTAATATCCCAGCTACAAGGGCAAGGTCTGTCCCGTGTCCACGATAGGTTTTTGCAAAAGAGTTAAAAAGCTGGAATTCAACCTCAGTTGGAGTATCATCAAAGATAGATGAAACGATTTTACCGATACGAACAGCTCCTGCCGTGTGACTACTAGATGGCCCAATCATGACTGGTCCAATGATATCAAAGACAGATTGAAAACGAAGTGATTGCATCTGTTTCCCCTTAAAAAGATTCTTACTTCTATTATAGCAAAGATTAGATGTAAGTGCTTAATTACTTTCTGAAATATACAAAAAGATTAAAATGCTTTTATAACAAGGGTTTTGTAACAAAAAGTGGCTTTTTTAAGTAAATAAATCACAGTTCTGTAACATTTCTACACAAATTCGTTAACAAATAGTAACATTAGAAAGGTATCATGGTAGTATAAGAAAAAAGGAGAACTTTTTTAAATGAAATTAAACATTAAGACTAAACTTGCAGGATTTGCAGTTGTACTTGCTTTCCTTGCACCATCACTAACTTTTGCACAAGAAACAAAAACTTACACAGTTAAACCTGGAGACACTCTTTCAGAAATTGCTGAAACTTACAACACAACAGTTGAAAAGTTAGCTAAATTGAACAACATTAAAAATGTTGACCTTATCTTTATTGACCAAGTATTGATTATCGATGGGGCAGCTCCAGTTGCTGAAACTACAACAACAGAAGCTCCTGTAGCAGAAGTTGAAGAAACTCCAGCAGTTGCTGAAACTGTTGTAGAAGAAACTACATATGAAGCTACTTACGAAGCTCCAGCACCTGCAGCGACAGAAAGCTACTCAGCTCCAGCTGCAACTGTAAGCGGATCTGAAGCAGAAGCTAAAGAATGGATCGCTCAAAAAGAATCAGGCGGTAGCTACACAGCTACAAACGGACGTTACATCGGACGTTACCAATTGACAGATTCATACTTGAACGGTGACTACTCAGCTGAAAACCAAGAACGTGTAGCAGATGCTTACGTTGCAGGACGTTACGGTTCATGGACAGCTGCCAAGAACTTCTGGCTTAACAACGGTTGGTACTAAGAAGATATAGAAAAGGAAGTCTCAATGACTTTCTTTTTTTGTTTACAAAGATATCAACTTCTCGCTCTAGTTCTGTTAGTAAGTGTTCATCTTCTACTAGCTTAGCTAAGGAGAGTCCATTTTGTATCAACTGAGCATCATTAGTACAAATGCCTATACGCATATAGGAAAACGTAAGTGTGTCATACTGTCTGCTTATTTTTGCTTCCTCCAAGAGAGTGTAGCAAAGCTGTTTGCAAAGTAACTTATGATCATTGTAAAGATAAAGAGTTGAGAGATTCAGCAACAACATCATTTTTTGTCATTTTTATTATATCTAAGCATGTCTACTAGTCCAATAATTGGACTAGTGATTGGACATACTAAAATAAATCCAATAAATTCTATTATTATAGCTCTTAGTACGATATGGGCATTAATTTTGATATTATCAAGGGTGTATAGAAAATATTTTTATAGAGACGAAGATGACTAAAGTTCTTATCAATAATTGGCCCCATAATATCTATAGGGAATTTACCTACTACAAATATCATAGAGCCCTAAAAAAGAGCCGTTTAAGGCTCTTTTTTTGTGTGTGCATTTGATGAGAGATCATTATAAACATTGGTGTTGAGGGCTTACAAGTTTATGGGATTTCGCCATCTAGATTATTAGTTAGACGAACTGGTTGTATCGCTATTAGACTCTGATTGAGAACCTGAAGAATCAGCAGTTTGACCTCCTGTATTAGCGCTATTATCTCCTCCACTACTAGTACTACCAGATGAAGACTGCTCAGCTGCAGGTGCTTGGGAATTAGATATGCTTCCATTTGTTTCTGGATAGCTTTGAATATAGCTACTATCTTCCGAACGGCTGGCTTCTAGTCCGGCATCTCTAGTAGTCGTTTCTGTTTGGGTAGTTTTTTCTTCTTCTTTTTTGGTCAAGACTTCAACTTGTTTTTGGAATTTAGAGATTAGTTCTTGAATTGGTTTTATCTTTTCTTCAAGAGCAACTTGGTCGCTGGCAGAATTAATGTTTTTAATGATGTCTATTATTTTTTGCAAGGAAGTGATGGCTGTCTCAAGTGTTTGTTTATCTTGAAACTGGCTATCAGAATCCTTTATATCTAATTTCAAAGCTTTTTCACTATAATGATTTGTGACTTTATCGGCAGTAGAAGCGAGAAAGTCTGCTAATGTCTTTTTGCCTTCATCAGTAGTTGGTTTTAATTCTTGAATTTTTTTCCAATCTTCTATAATGGTTTCAGAATCAATATTGAAGTCTTTAATGGCGTTTTTTACTTGTTCGACATCTTGTTGATTTTTTTGTTGTTTGATGAGAGCAACGTTCCCTCTCTCTGCTTGGATTTTTTCTTGATGGAGGACTAAGCCTGTCAAAAGTCCAATACCTGCAATAAGTGTAATAATAAAAATAGTATTTTTTGATTTTAGAATATCTT
>CAJPKC010000254.1 GCA_905370255.1 Streptococcus oralis | reverse complement strand
TTCCGACAGAGGCGACAACAGATGTCAGGGTACATGCCAAGAAGATGGAAGAATATTTTGCTCATTTCAAGTTTAATGAAAATGCGCGCATGCTTTCCGTCATTGTTCATGATAACCTAGATGGCAATACGCTTTTTGTCGGGCACGTCGGTGTCTTGGTTCCTGCCAAGTATGGCTATCTCTTTGTTGAGAAGCTGACCTTCGAAGAACCCTATCAAGCCATCAAGTTTGCGACCAAGGAAGATGTATACAAATACTTGGAGACAAAATACCAGGACTACACAGGCGAAGGTCTAGCCAAGCCCTTTATCATGGACAATGAAAAATGGGTTGAGATGAAATAAGACCCCCAAATGGAAAGTGACAATTTTATATAAGATTAGAAATCTAGGAACAAAGGAAACTATAGAAAAGTGAGGATAACGAATAATGAATCAAACAGCGAAAGAAGAGTATATTCGTATCGTTCGGTTACTGACTGAGGACAGCTCTATCTATGATGCTATTGAAAATTGCTTAGAATCACCTTGGTCTTATTTTGAGGAAAATATTGATCGCTATGATGAGCGTGGAATTGATGAGGATGAAACAGAAGAAACTATTATTTGGCTTGGCATTGCAGATGAATTGATAGATGCGAATGAAGCTGTTGAATTAGATTGGAATCCTGAATTAGAAGATTTTAGTTACTTCATGAAATCACTGGCTGAAAAGAAGAATCTTCAGATGGAAGATGATTGGTTTGATGAGGAGGACACTATTACGAATTGGTGCTCTATTCTCGATAGGAAATGGGAAACAGAAGGTTTCTGTGTAGGTGGAATAGACATTGATAGCGATAGTTACGTCCTATTTATTTGTGAAGTGGAGACGCTAAAAGAATTAACAGAATGGAGCAATCGCATCGATCAGCGTATTGATCATGCAAAAAATCTCTAAGGCAAAAAAGTGGTGACAGCTACTATTTAAGAACTGACATTACCAAGTAAAAACAGGAAGGAGAGCGAGAATGGCTAGTCATGTGATAGAGTTTGAAGGAATGCAACTATATGCTCCGATTCTATTTGTGCTAGTTTTCTTGCTCTTTTTCACTGTTCTCCTTTTCCTGAGAAGAAGGGCAATCGTGAGACGTAGTGGAGGTCCCTTCTTTGCTCCTTTCCATATTAGCTATGGAATCTTCTATATCCATGTCGCTCTGTGTTTCAGTCGTCGCAGGATCCCGCTGAAAGAGATCAAGCAAATCACGTATGCAATTTTTCGTGGACGATCTGGTGGCGGGGCTCGCTATGCTTTCTATATCGAGCTTAGAAACGGAAAGACTATTCCCTTCTTTTTTGGAAAAAGTAAGCGGAATGAAGCTCTGGTTGAGAAGCTCAAACGAAATGCTGGCAGGTATGGGTTTAAGGTAGATAGCACTGGTAATTATTGAAAGAAAAAGGAATCACGAATGAATAGAAAGCAAGCCCTATCTATGTATTTGTTAGGGACCTTTGGTCAAGTATTAGGAGTCAGCCTTCTGGTTTGTTTTTTAAGAGCAGGAGGAGTCAAGGTCGATTTTACATCATCATTTGGGATCATCGCTATTATTGTAGGTGGCTTATCATCTGTTTTTTGGGGGAGTCTTGCAAGCATTAGTTACTATCAATCTAGTTTCAAACAAGTTTTAAAAGATTTTTTTCAAGTCAAAGACAGTTTGGCAAATTATTGCTTGGTGCTCGTTTTCTTGTTGCTTGACTTTTTCCCATTTATCTTAGGTGGTAAGATCACCACTCAATCGTTGGTCTTGCCAGTAGTGCTCTTTTTCAAGGCTCTTCTTTTTGGTGGAGTTGAAGAAATTGGCTGGCGTTATTTCTTTCAACCAACTTTGGAGGAAAGAATACCTTATTTTTCAGCTACTTTGATCACCTTTTTAGCTTGGTCTAGTTGGCATCTACTATATTTTTATATCGACGGTTCTTTAGCTGTCATTCAATTGTTTCCGTTTCTAGTAGGTCTGCTAACTAACTGCTTTATCTTATCGGCCTTGTATCATAAAACGCAAAATTTATGGATCTGTGTCATGACTCATGCCTGTATCAATTCCTTGTCTCAGATGATAGTGAATGAAGATGTATGGCTATCTATAGTTAGTAAATTTCTTATTATTAGTTTAGCAATCATGATTGCAAGAAAGAAGTATGTAACTGTAAAGGAAGAAAAATGAGCAAATTTATTTCAAAACAATCAGTCGCTATCTGGTATGCACTGACTGCCCTCCTTGCTACATTTATAGTAGGGCAAGTTATCCTTTGGTTTTTCCCAGATAGGAGTAGTATGGGTGCCTCTCTACTGTTTATCCTAATGAACTTAATTCCCCTGATTATGGCGGCTATCTTTTCTCTTGTGTTGAGTGAAGTCAAATCTTTGGGCGATTTTTTCAAAAAGGTCTTTCTTCAAAAAGAAAGTCCCCTGTCCTGGATTCTAGCTATCTTCATTCCAGTCATCTATTATGGGATTTCAATCCTGCTCATGAATGTTCGCTTTACTGGGAACTCCCTCTTAGCCTTCTTCCTATATCTCCCCTGGACCTTTTTATATGGCGGTCCGGAAGAAGTCGGTTGGCGTTGGTTTTTACAAGAACATCTTTACTTTAGTAAGCACTTTATAACTAAAATGATGGTTCTTTCCATTGTTTGGTTCCTCTGGCATATCCCTATCTATCAACTCCCTTGGATTACAGCAGGCTCGTCCAACTATCTCATCTTTTACCTGATGATTTTAGGTAATAGCTTTCTTTTGGGAGCTCTTAAAGAGTACTCGAAAGGAGCTGTTCCTTGTATCCTTGCCCATATGCTAATTGATAGTCTGGCTGTTCTCATGCTGGTTCAGAGTTCACTCACTCAGATTATCCTTCTGGTTATTTTTGAAATCATGATAGCCTCTTGGCTAGTGGCTATGAGAAAATCATAGAAATAGACTTTAACCTCTCACTGAATTTCGGTGGGAGCTTTTCTTTCCTATTTGTTGAGATAATGACATAGTGTCATTTTTAGGAGGTGACTCGTTTGGCTTCATCATCTAAAGACTGAAAAAGAAGGCCAAGAGCTACGTAAAATCATGACAGGTATCTTTGAAGAAAAAATGAATAAACACAAGATTAAGTAATGTTGTATGAAAAGAGGTATAATTCCGCAAACTTATACCTCTTTCTTATTTTTACTTCTTATTTGATTTGGATAGACTAATAGCAACCATTGTCGCACACAGGAAAAAGGCTGCTAGTAAACCTTTTGTAGTGGTAGTCATAAAGGGTTTATCAAAGACATAATAGTTATAGACAGAAAATCCCAGTCCAATAAGAGTTACAATAATCG
>CAJPKC010000253.1 GCA_905370255.1 Streptococcus oralis | reverse complement strand
GTGTAGACATCAACTGCGATATCACCTTCATCAGTCGCTTTCACAACCACGCCCTTAGCATAGTTTTCTTTTCCTAAAAGGGCTTGAAAATTATCCTTGATTGCATTTTTGCTGGCCATGCCAACTACACCAAAAATTTCAGTCGCTGCACCTCCGACGATTGTTGCAATCACATCATCAGTCAGCTCAATTTGACCATCTTTTGTATTAATTTTCACAGTCATAATTTGTACCTCAAAAGTATTTTATAGTTTATTCTACCATATTTTATACAGGGTGTAAAAGAGGAAGGGTCTAAATCAACTGTCTAGGCGGAAATTTCCAAGCAAAAAAGGACGGAAAATTTCCATCCTTTTTAAATAAAGATTAAACGCGTTCAACTTTACCTGATTTAAGGGCACGAGCTGAAGCCCAAACTTTTTTAGGTTTACCGTCAATCAAAACAGTAACTTTTTGAAGATTTGGTTTAACAGCGCGTTTTGTTTGGTTCATCGCGTGAGAGCGGTTGTTTCCTGATACAGTCTTACGACCAGTAAAGTAACATACTTTAGCCATTATCGTGTTTCCTCCTATTAGATCTAATATTACGGATGTGCTAGCACCACATACCTTCCTATATTACCAAAAAACTTGACGTTTGACAAGTACATTTGTCCAAAGTTTCGAAATTAATCCGTTTTCCTAAACATAGCTAATCTTCAAAGAACCGAAAGCTACGTTGCCTTTGACATAGAGAGTTTTTCTCTTTTCATTGACATTGCGGGGATTGTAGACAGAGCCAAAGGCATTATCTACATCCAGCTCTACACGCCAGTCGCTGGGCACATAAAGCATCACACTGCCAAAAGACAGATCCACTTCAAAAGTTGCTGAGTCCCCTTCGATAGTCGCATTATCAAAATAAACCGATGCACTGCCAAAAGCACAGTCTAACTTTTCATAGGTGAAGTTATCTGAGTTGATATAGCGCGTGCCGCTGCCAAAAGCAATATCATCTTTTGAGGAAGAAGAGGCAGTTGAGAAGATACGCCCCTTAAAAATGCGCCGGGGCTTGAAAATCATATTGAGACCGATGCAAGCCAGAATACCACCCAAAACCAAGGTTCCTGTTGAAATAGCTAAAAAGTGGTAAACGGCATTGGCAATAATCAGCGCAATAACTGCCATGATCAGCCCAGTGCCAAAGTCTCTTTCTAAGAAATTTTCCAAGGCGAAATAGGCAAACATTGCAACTACTAGCATGGGCCAAATATTAAAATTGAAGGCAGGAATCCCAAAATTCCCCTGCAACAGGACCCAAGCTGCCAAGACTAGAAAGCCGATTCCAAAAATTGTTTTTTTCATGATAATTACCTCGTTTCGTTTAACTTTTCTTTTAAAATTTGATAGTAGTGTCGGGAAACGTGCACTTGTTTATGTGTGTCATAAAATTGGATAGTACTGGTTCCCGAAAATGATTTATCCAAAGCGTAAATAGCCTTGGCATTGGCAATAGTAGACTTTGAAATGCGACAGAAATATGCCGGAAGTCTCTCTTCTAATTCGTATAGCTTCAATTTGACTTCATAAGCATCATCCCTGCTATGAGCATAAATTTTGGTAGCATCCGTTTCAAAAAATAAAATATTCTTCAAATCGACAAAATATTCACTTGTATCCTTATAGAAAGCTATCGGTTGACGGTTGGCTTGTTCAAGAGCTGCTTGAATCCGAGCCACCTCTTCACCATATTGAGCCGTTCGGATAACGACTTCAGTTTCTGCCATATCTGTATCAAGCTCAATCCTAATCTTCATAGCCACTCCTTTCCTTGCTTCTGACTTCATTATAACAATTTTCAAAAAAGAAACAAGGCATTTTCAGTAAGTGGTTATTTTTGATAACTAAGTGGTAGCTTACCCTTCTCAAAAAATGTTAAGCAAATTTGATTTCTCATCCTAGACTCTCCAATAGATTCGTTTAGTATAAAAGCACGACTTACACATATTGAATATCTGTCTTATTTTATGATCAAACAAATTTGAAAACTTTTTTCCTTCTGATATAATAGTACCTCAGGAGGTACTATATGTCTAAACAAAAAATTAATCGCTTTGTCGGATCTATTGGAGCTTTTATTGGGATTCTTGTCTTTATTGCATATATTCCACAAATTATCGCTAACTTGCAAGGAGAAAAAGCTCAACCATTCCAACCACTATTCGCAGCAGTTTCTTGTTTAATTTGGGTAATCTATGGTTGGACCAAAGAACCTAAAAAAGACTGGATCCTTATCATTCCCAATGCGGCAGGAGTGATATTAGGCGGTCTAACTTTTCTTACTTCTTTATAAGAATTAGATAAACAAAACCAGCAACCCATGAAAAAGTTGCTGGTTTTCTTTCTGCCGATTGCAGGGATCGAACCTGTGACCTACGCGTTACGAGTGCGTTGCTCTACCAACTGAGCTAAATCGGCGTCTTTTCCCTTTTATTTTAGCATCTTGAGTTTTTTTGTCAAGTTAGAATTTCACAATTTCTTAACCCAAATCAAACAAGGGTTGCTTTTATCCCAAAGTTCAGGAAAAATTTCTAACTTTTTAAAGCCCTGAGCCTGATAAAAAGCGTTAGTTCTGTCATAGGTAGGATAATAACCTGGTGCTACCGTTTTTACTTGCAGATAGGATGCTTTTTGACGAGCAGATTTTTCTAAAACTTCTAGAAGTTGACTACCAATTCCCGCTCTATGATAGAATTTCTTAACAGCTAAGCAGTCAATCTCTGCACAATCTTCACTAGAATAAGATAAGCTTACAAAGCCAGCCAATTTACTCTCCTGATAAGCAACCCAAACTTGTAAATCCCTAGCTCCTTCAATGTAAGCTTGTGTACTTTCAGGTATTCCAAACCATTCTGGTAGATCCTTTAAAACTTCACTGACTGCTATCATCTTTTGTTTTTCTTCCTTCACTTCTTCAATCGCTACCATCTTTAAATCCTTTCATGTTTTAAGCTTTAGGACTAAACATATTTTCCATCTTACGAACCCGCACTTTCGTAGGCATCCAATCCCCTATCCCAGAGTTTGAGCGAAATGAAAAAGAAAACAAGGGAAATCAGAATCAAACCACCAATGTTAAAGAGCCCATTTTTGTCCTGCAAGAAATAGCTAGCAGGATAGTAGGCTGTAAAAGCAAAAGGAACGATAAAACTAATCAACCAACGAAGGAGCGAATTGTAAATGGAAATCGGGTACTTGGCAAAATCATTAAACATATAGAAAATGTAAATCATGGCACCTGACTGCTTGGTCCAAAAAGCGATGCTGGCTGTTGCAATTTTCAAGGAAGTATAAATCAAGGTCGCAAAAGGAATACAAA
>CAJPKC010000252.1 GCA_905370255.1 Streptococcus oralis | reverse complement strand
TAGTAAAAGCGGTCGCTATAGATTTTCCAAATGAGATCATAAAGAGAATGTGTTTTAGAATAAAAGCGCCATGAATGGACTGTTTCCATGAAAAATTCTAATTTTTTATGAAGTTCAGACTTAATTAAATCCTTATGAAGACTAGTTTTCGCTTGAGCATTGACTAGTTTCTCATAAAAGTTCTCTTGAACTTTATCCTCAGATTTTTGGAGAGCGAGACGAGCCAATTCATCCTCATCAAAGCTAAACATCGGAGACTTCATTAGGGCTACTAACGCGAAGTCTTGCAGAGGATTATGGATAACACGAAGAGTATTCAACATAACCTGCACTTCTAAAGATTGCAAATAATTGTTTTGAGCGCCATCCGTTTTAACTGGTATGCCATATTCCGACAAAGCAAGTAAAACCTGATCATTGCGACTTCTGCTGGCAGTCAAGAGAGCAATGTCATTAAAAGGAACCCCTTTATCATTATGAAGATGCAATATCTCCTTAATGACCATTCGCATTTCACCAGTCAGTTTGTTGGTCGAAAACTCTTCCTCTTCCTTAGAATCACCATCAACATCCTTATCATACAAGAGGACTTCTGCCTTGTTTTCTGGATCTGGGAGTAAATCAGTATTTCCGAAAACAAGTTGATGCATACCGTCATAAGATATCTCTCCAACTTCCTCGTCCATAAGATGCTTAAAGACGTCATTAGTAGCATCTAGAACTTCTGAACTACTACGGAAGTTCTCCTTAAGGAGTATTAACTGACCTTCTTTGCTATCTTGAGCAAATCTATGAAATTTTTCGTTGAAAATTTGGGGATCTGCCTGTCTAAATCGATAAATGGACTGCTTAATATCTCCTACCATAAAACGATTATGACCGTTTGAGAGGAGTTCCAGCATTCTTTCCTGGATGTGGTTGGTATCTTGGTACTCATCGACCATGACTTCGTGGAAGCGTTCCTGGTACTCTTGTCGCACCTGAGGGAAGTTTTCCAATATCTCAATGGTATAGTGGCTAATATCCGCAAATTCGAAGGCATTTTCTTCACGTTTTCGTTGTCGATAGGCATCAACAAAATCTCTCATGAACACTTGGAATGTCTTTGCCAAGCCCCAGGACTCTTGATGATAATCTTCTTGGAATTTTAGTAAAGTGATTTGATCATTTAGTGCAATCAGCTTTTCAAACTTTGCTTTTCTATCTTGGTTGTATGCTTCTTTCAAGTCTTGCAGTTCTGCCTTGCGACTGGCATTTGTGAGAGCACGGCCACCCTTATCCTTAGAAATACTCACAACTCGCTCTAAAACTTCTTGGTATTGCTTGAAAGTCGAGTCAGGCGTTAAAGCCCCAATTTCATCAAGAACTTGTTGGACAGATTCTAAGTAGGTCGCTTTTCCAAATTCCTTGGCATCATTCTCTAAATGATGACGGAAAAAGCTTTCTAAATCCCAGAGTTTTTCCTTTATATCCTCTACTAGTTTTTCTTTAGCAATGGTAAAATCAGCAATTTCGAAGCCTTTTAAGAAAGATTCTTCTAGCCATGCCTGAGGATTACTAGTGGATTGTAAGAACTCATAAATCATATAGACCTGTTTACGCAATCCACGTGCATCCTTACTTTTACCCGCAAAGTTCTTGACCAGCTGACTAAACTGTTCTTGTTCCTTACTTTGGTAGTGACTTTCGAAAACTTGTCGAAAAACATCATTCTTTAAGAGGAGTTGCTCACTTTCATTCTCAAGAATGCGGAAGTTTGGGGCGAGGTCAATCAGATAACCATGTTTAGCCAGGAACTTCTGAGTAAAAGAGTCCATAGTTCCGATGGCAGCGTTTGGTAAATCAGCTAATTGTCTTCCAAGATGTTTTTTTAGCTCCAAATTTTGAGTCTCTTGGATTTGTTGGCTGATTTTCTTTTCCAAGCGTTCTTTTAACTCGGTGGCTGCCTTTACCGTAAAGGTTGAAATAAAGAGTTGGCGAATTTCTACTCCACGCGCTAGTTGATCAAGAATTCGTTCAGCCATGACAAAGGTTTTTCCTGAGCCAGCTGATGCTGAAACCAGAATGTTTTTACCAGAACTGTAGATAGCTTGAATTTGCTCAGCAGTTTTCTTTGGTTTCTTGTCAGAATGAGCTTCTGCTACTTGCAACTCTTCAACCTCTTCTTGGGATAAAAATTTCATCGTTCCAACTCCTCTCTGATTTTATTAAACCAAGCTTCCTTGTCATTACTCTTAGCCACCTTATCTAACAATCTAGCTTGACCTAGATGGTAATTGGCTTCAAATCCTGTAATAGCTTGATATTGTTGAACATATGGCGCAATGCTTCTGCCGTCTTCTGTGTATGGATTGATAGCAAATCTACCAGATAAAATCTTCTCTGCCGCTTTTTTGTAGATAAGGGCGTTGTAGTCCAGTAATAACTGGAATTCCTCATCAGACAACTGATAGGTCTTGTTTTTATTATATAGTTCACCAAGATTCTTTATCTCTTTTTCAAGAAATAGTCCTTGGTATTTCATACTCTTATTCGCTTCTGCTAAAGCTTTTGAAAGAGTTTTATTGGCTTGTAAGGACTGAATCGGTTCAGCCATCTCTAAATACATAGCTCCAAAGAAATCTCTATTTCCTTCTTTCTTAAGAGCAGCTAGATAGGTTGGTAATTGCGAGTTGAGACCGTTATAAAAGAGAGGGAAGTTAAACTGAGTTAGAGAAGATTTGTAATCTACAACACCAATCGCATCACTTGTCTTTAAGCGATCTATACGATCAACTTTACCACGGACATAGACATTTCTGCCGTTATCTAACTGGACAAAGGCTTGTTCCTTACCACCAAAGACTGCTTCTTCCTGAATTGTTTCAATTTCAGAATTGTGACGAAGTATATGCCCAGTTGCACGCGCAACGTCTAAAAGAACTTCCTTGGTTAATTGGGCTTCCAAACTTTCTTGATAAATGGCTTGAAACTCACGTTCTTTACTGGTTTCAGAGATTGCTTGTTCTAAACGACAATCAAAAGATGTATCAACAGGAAGTTTCATAGCTCGTTCAAAAATACGATGCAAGAAATTCCCATGGCTTCGAGCATCAGGTCGCAAACGTAATTCTTCCTGCAAGCCTAAAACATATCGAAGGAAATAACTGTATTCGTTTCGATAAAACTCTGTCAATCCCGAAGTTGATAGATAAAAATCTTGATCTTGAGGATACAAGGCTTCCAAAGTTTCAGTAGCTAAGGTCTTACTTTTTGGACTTGTCGGTAGGACAGGATTATCAAGACCTTGATCTTCTAATTTTCTCCCCATAACACGAGCTAGAACCTTAATAAAGGTTAAGTCCTGCTCACTTGTCTCCG
>CAJPKC010000251.1 GCA_905370255.1 Streptococcus oralis | reverse complement strand
ATTACACAGCTATTCATAAGAATTTTGACCTTCCTTACGATATTTATCGACCAGAGTCTGAAAATCCAAGAACTCAAATCGAGATTGTCCAAAAGAATGGTGAGCTGGCAGAACTTTCTAGCCTATCTCCTATCGTTCAATCTCTTGCAGGAAGCCGTCATGGTGACAACCGCTTCTACTTCCCTAAAGAAATGCTTAAACAAAACAGTATTTTCACGAATATCATTCAACAATTTTCACATTTGATTGAGAATGATCATTTTAATCCAGATAAGAAATAACAGAGGAAATTTATGAGTATAAAACTAATCGCCGTCGATATTGATGGTACCCTAGTTAATAGCAAAAAAGAAATTACTCCAGAAGTTTTTGCAGCTATCCAAGATGCCAAAGCAGCTGGAGTCAAGGTTGTCATTGCAACAGGACGCCCCATTGCTGGTGTTGCCAAACTCCTTGACGACTTGCAGTTGAGAGATGAAGGTGACTATGTTGTGACCTTCAACGGTGCCCTTGTTCAGGAAACTGCTACAGGACATGAGATTATCAGCGAATCCTTGACCTACGAAGACTATCTGGATATGGAATTTCTCAGCCGTAAACTTGGAGTTCATATGCATGCTATTACCAAAGATGGTATCTATACAGCCAATCGTAATATCGGTAAATATACCGTACACGAATCAACCCTCGTCAGCATGCCTATCTTTTACCGTGCTCCTGAAGAGATGGCTGACAAGAAAATCGTCAAATGTATGTTTATCGATGAGCCTGAGATTCTCGATGCTGCCATCGAAAAGATCCCTGCAGAATTTTACGAACGCTACTCCATCAACAAATCTGCTCCTTTCTACCTAGAACTTCTCAAAAAAGGTGTAGACAAGGGCTCAGCTATTACACATCTAGCTGAAAAACTAGGATTAACAAAAGATGAGACTATGGCTATCGGAGATGAAGAAAATGACCGTGCCATGCTCGAGGTAGTTGGAAATCCAGTTGTTATGGAAAACGGAAACCCAGAACTCAAAAAAATCGCCAAATACATCACCAAAACAAATGATGAATCAGGCGTTGCCCATGCTATTCGAACTTGGGTCTTGTAACATGATTAACATATAAAAAAGTACCCCAGAAGTTAGAGAAAAAGTCTAACTCCTGGGGTGTTTTAAATTACAGGTTACTCTTCTGATTCCCTTTTTATTTTTGTCATTTTCTTATTATCAAGTTTAGGAATGCCCTTGTTCTCAATCTTGGGAAGGTTCTTTAGTTCTTCGACAGTAGGTACCTTCTGGTATACCTTAGCAGGCCTATAGAGTAAAGCAAACGATAAGAACAAGGCAATAAAGCTCCCAACAGTTGCTATGTTTCGTTTACTCGCTTCTGTCGAAGAAACTCCGGCTCCACTTGTACTAAGGTCCTTCCATTCAGGATGCTCTGCTTCAATCGCTTTTTTCTCTTCCCAAAGTGGAACGAGTAAAAAATGGTTAAATGGCACAACTGTAGCCATGGCTGTCGCGCCTAGCGGGATAAATCTATTGAGATTTATGATAAGCAAAATACTTAGGATAGAAAATAATACGAATAGAACTAATACTAAGACTAAGCGAATTTTATATTCTTTTTTTAGTTGCAAATATTCTTCTTGGGTCATTTAAAAAATTTCATCTTTCTCTTATATTTTGAACAGTTGAACGCAACTTTTAGTATAAATCTTTGATAAACTCCACAACTTGACGATTCTCAATCTTTACATAATATCCACCGCTATTATTGACAAGTTTATCCCCTTCATATTTATCAATCTTTACAGCATAAAGACCGCTTGGTAAGGGTTGATTGCTGAAAAATTCTTTCATTTGCGATTCAAGGTCTTCAAGATAGGCATCATATAACTGATCCTTCTTGTCTTCTGGAGTGTTGTATCGAAATTGAAATTCTGGTATAAAAATATCTTTTTGGAAAAGATATTGAGCATCCATAGGATACATCCCTTGTAATGCTTGTCCATTTCTTTGATTTTCCTCTAATATTTTATCATAAAGATACATGTTGCCAGATTTACTATTAAATTGAAAATCAATCCCTTCGTACTTCAAAGCAGTCATTTTAGGATCTGTTATTGAAGTGTCCAATTTTTTTAAAAATTCGCTGGTGCCTGGACTAATCTCAATTCCTAGATAGGCTAATTCTGGAAAAGCGTGATAAATTTTTTTGTTTTGTTTATAATCTACTTCCGCATCAGTCTTTCTATACGTTTCTTTTTCCGAAGGACGAGTATAGTATTTAAAACGAGAATTAGTCTGATAGATTTTACCATCTATATTTTCAGTGTAAGTACCATGGATTACAAATCCTCCCACGCTTGTATAGTTTTTTTCATATTTTTCTAACTCAAACTGACCTGTCAGACCATAGTTCTCATAAGAGCGGTGCACTGCTTGCTCAAGTTCATTCCGACTTGCATGGGCAAATAGCCCCCACATATCCATCATTGCAATAATAGGACTAAGGATTATGAATATTGCGAATAGTATAACTATGGATAAACAGCCAATTAATAAACCTTTTTTCATCTTTTTCTCCTGAACATTCTATGTCCATTATACCACACCATGGATATCTTATGAATGGTTCAAAATTTGGTCAAAGAAAAAACACTGGTTATCCAGTGTTTTTGTGACTAGTTTCGCTCCCTGCAGGAATATAAAATACGCTTAGATAGCCTATTCTAACAAATTTCAATTTTTTATCTTCAGTTATAACTGTATCACTTTTACTAGTCTCTTTTTTCCCAGTTTCATTTACATTTGCGCAACCTCCAAGTATTAACAACAAAATTATAAAAAGAACTTTCTTCATTTCTCTCCCCTAAACAACAAAATCTATGTCTATTATAACACAAAAGAGAGCGCCTTTCGCTCTCTTTATCGCTCTGTAATTCCTGCCCTCAAGATCATGTCCTTAAAAGCACCATTCACCCGGCTGAGATTATCAGGATTAATTTTCTTATTACTCATCAGCTGTCACCCCAGTCTACTTTATAAATATAAAGGGTTTTTAGAGCTGGATGCTGCTCAAACCAAGCATTCGCCTCTTGGCTGTTATGAATCTGAACATCTGAGGCTTTCCCATCATCATTACGTCCATAAACAGTTAGAATATCTTCCCCCTTGGGGGCGAACCAATGTAACAAGGTGTCAAACCACTCATCCGGTGTAACCTTATCTGTACGGACATAAAGCGACCAATTCTGATTGATGAGTTTATCTTCTAGGTCTGGATAAAGACTATAGAGATTGATGTTAGGATCTGGAACTTGCCCTTCAAGCCTAGTTGTGACGATCTTATTTGATGGATCAATATAACCCTTAGAG
>CAJPKC010000250.1 GCA_905370255.1 Streptococcus oralis | reverse complement strand
GTTATATATATGGATAACTAAAATAGAATAGTGTATAATAAAATCTGCAATTTAAATGATTATTTAGGAGATTATTATGGGAAAAGATTTATTTAATCCTCACCTGCGTAAGTTTTCGATTCGAAAACTAAACGTCGGTGTTTGTTCTGTGCTCTTATCAACCCTGCTTCTTTTGGGTGCGGCAACGCAGGTTAGCGCTGATGAGACTGTTTCTTCTGGGACTCAAAGCGAGGTTTCTCAAGCAGGCATAGCTGATTCCTCAGTAAGTACTGCAGAGCCGCTAAATTCACCAGCTGAGGAAAGCAGACCTGCTACTTTCGTGGCTCAAGCAGAAGATGCGTCAGCGGTAGCGACTGCAAGCCCTTATTCAATTGACAAGCCAACAAGTGAGCAGACGGCGACAGAAACTACCTCTGCACCAGCTGTTGTTCCTGCAGAAGTTAAGACTGAAGATAATGCGCAATCAGCTCCTGCTCAATCGGCAGGAACTACAGAGACTCCTCAGCCTAGTCGCTCTCGTCGCGTAAGACGGGATGCAGCACCTACTGGTCTGCGAGATGGTGACCCTAACAACACCATTGAGAAGCCTACTTTGGCTGATTCTGAAAAAAAGAACCCGACAGACTTGATGAAGCAGATTAACTGGCTGGATCTTGGTGATAAAAGTGCCATCAGCAACTTAGATACGGACGATTCCTTTAAAGTTGGTACTGTTTATGAAAAAGAAATTTCACCAGGCTATCGTATCAAACTGACAGTGACGGAATTAAAACCCTTCCACTCAACAGAGATTTATCGTGACCGCGTCAAGGGTACTGCGTATGAAAATAGCTATGATCCTAATGCTAAAAACACTTGGTTCAGATATGTAAATGAAGACTATAAAAAGCAAGAAGCCGAGGGAGATTCAGCTAGACCGAAAATTATAGGAGCGGAGCAGAATCAATGGACATCTGTCCGAGACCAAGGGATTAACACCAATGGCCGAAAGACTCAATTACAAGTTCCTAAAAATGGTGCTAGCTACGGTATAAAATTCAAGGTAGAAGCGACTTACCTTGGGAAACCTGTAAAAGCGACGGTTATCATGGCAGATGGAGAAGAGGCCAACCCAGGGGAGTATGCTATCTTCACGACCAACGGCCAAGGATGGGAACACTTGGCAGAATGGAAACGTGTTCGGCCAGATGGGTCTGTAATTACCGACACTTATGCACCGATGAACCCTAATAGATATGGTCAATACATAGGGGATAATGCGACTATACCTGTAATTGACTGGACTGCTTTTACTAATCCAGATCAAAAAACAGGAGGCTTAGGCTCCCAGGTCTTTGGTCCTAATACTTCTAAAGATCGCACAGTTCCGATTGTGATGACACGTGGCGCTTCAGAAGTTGGGATTTATATTGCTTCTTCTGGTCAGCAAGCTGCTATGATTGGTTTTATGGTAGTAGATGAGGGAGATGCACCGGCTTCTTATGGAAATGCTGTTCATGCTATTTCTGGTTATGATGCCAATACGGGTGCAAGAACTCCTCAGCCATTCTTGGGTCGAGTTGAAGCTGATATTGATACTACTTCGGGGAATGACTGGAGGCATGATGACGATACTGATCACGCAGACGAAGGGGTTGATCAGCTTTTACCTTCTGATTTGACAGGTAAGACGAATAACCTCTTCCGAGTCAATCGTCTTCAAAATGGTGACTACTCAGTTCGCCTGCAAGCCTCTGCCAATGGCAATAGCAAGGCTTATGTCCGTGCTTGGATTGATTTCAATCAAAATGGCGTTTTTGATGAAAATGAGGCCAGCGAATTTACTGAAGTAACAACGGCTGGTGACTATACTGTTAATTTTAAGAATAATCCAGCGATGACCAATCCTGCAGTTAGCAAGCTGGGAATGCGGGTCCGCATTGCCCTAAATAAGGGAGATATTGAAAAACCTACGGGAACAGCCTTTAGTGGGGAAGTTGAAGACTTAGAAGTCATCTTGACCTATCCGCCAAAAGGTGAAAAGAAGGAAAGTTCAGGAATAATCGGCCAGCCTCAGAAAGCTACTCTTCAGTTTACACCTCAAGGTATTGATCAAAATGATGAAAGCAAGAAAGCGGCTATTGATACAACTGTAGCACCTCTTGTTTTGGACAATGCAGGCCATACATTAACAGCAGATGGCGACGGTTGGTACAATACTGCTGAGGGACGATATAAAGTAACAGCCAAGGGTGCAAATGTGGATGTGATATTTGAACCTAGCAATGGCTATATTGGTACTACTCAAGGAATTAATATCCGACGTGTTGATACTAATGGTGCAAGTACTGATTGGATTGCGAAGAATAATGGAGAACCTGTTATCAACGATAAGTTGAATAACATGGATGCCCGCTATATTCCGACTGTTTTGAATTTCACGGAACATCGTTCGACGGACGCACAAGGTTTGTCTCAAGTACAAGATATTGTCTTTAATGATGGAAATCCTGCTAAGACACCTGCTCAACCATCTGCAACGAATCCTGTATTTTTCTTGGATGCTGATGGCAATCGTATTGTTGGAACAAGCGCGAAGGCAACCTCGCAAGGCCAAGAAGTGGGAACCTTTGAGTTAGATCCAGCTACTGGGCGTGTGACTTTCACTCCGAATAAGTCGTTTGTGGGGACAGTTGACCCAGTCAATCTACAATTGCATGATACCGATGGAACAGAGCACCGCGCAACCTATCAACCGACAGTAACGCGTCTTGTTCCAACAGCACAAGGAGCAAGCTCTGAGGGTATTCAAGGTGCTGAACAATCTGGTAATTTGATTTTTACGCCAGGTGATAATCGTGTGCCAATTAATGAGGCAGTTGCTCCAACTTTTGATAACGGTCAAACAACTAAGGTTGTTCCGAATGTCGGAACTTATATGGTTGATAACGTAGGTCGCGTAACCTTCCAACCAGTTCCTAGCTACACTGGCCGTCCAAGTGCTGAACTCGTTAAACGTGTTGATATGAACGGGACAGAAGTAACCGCTGCTTATCAAGCTGAAGTTAAGGCTGCGACCCCAACAGGTCAAGATACACAGACTACTGGCCTCCAAGGGAAACTTCAAACGAGTCACCTAAACTTTACTCCAGGTCAAGCAAGTATTAATGGACAGACTGCGACGGTGCCTTTAGCGCCAGAGGGACCACAATTTGTCGTTAATGGGCAAATTCAAAAAGCTAATAGTCTGCCTGTGCATGATGCAAGTGGCAAGCTACAAGGAACCTATACTGTTCAAGCTAATGGAGATATTAGCTTCCAACCTGCACCTGATTTCCATGGGACGCCAACTCCTGCGCGTCTTCGTGTAATGGATAAGAACGGATCTACAGCAGAAGCA
>CAJPKC010000249.1 GCA_905370255.1 Streptococcus oralis | reverse complement strand
GTATCGCCATTGTCGACCAAGAGGACGTTAGGATTTTCTTTCTTGGCCTTCTCAATCAGCACGGCTGTTTTAGCCAGTCCCAAGGTCTCCACCGGCTTGTCCTGATAGTAGTCGTAGTTGACCAAGTTTGTATGGAGGTCGGTCGTTGCCAAGATACGAACATCGACAGTCTGTCCCTCCACGGGCTTAGTATCCTCAGTAGCCGCGACATTGCGAGCCATAGCCATCAGAGCATCAGCGTTCCCACTGGCATTTTCTGGGGAAATAGCAGAGCTAGGCTCCGTGCTCTCTGGTGTCGCAGTAGCTTCAGTAGGACTTGGAGCAGTCGTTGGTTTTGCTTCCGCTGCGCTGCTTTCTACTGGAGCAGGATTAGCAGTGACCGGTGCAGTATTCTCATCAGCCTGAACAGCATTTACAGCTGCCGCAAGAGCCGCTGCACTCAAAAGCACAACCGTTTTTTGAAGGGATGATTTAGACATAATATCTCCTTTGTTAAAATGAATTTCAGACTTATATTATACTATATTAAAGCGCTCTCATCAAGAAGAAATTTCCAGTATAGATCTTTTATGCTTTCTAATATTGGTTTGAAAATACTGAATGAAGACATCAGCGGATAAGTGAATGATTGAATGGAGGTAGAATAAAATAGAGTTTCAAAAATTTATGGTACACTATACAGTGACTGAAATAAGTTACTTTGTTAAGCATAATAATCAAGGAGAATATCATGAAGAAGAGAATTTTTCTCAAAATATTGCTTTTAGGGGGAGCCATGATAGGATTAATAGGATGTGGAGAAAAGAGGGGCAGCCGAGATTGGATTGAGAATAAGGTAGCTGAAGTGAGTCGCGTCTATCCTACTGAAAATCTATTTGATTTGTTTAAGCAATTTCCGGATGGGTTTAAAGTAGAGCAAGTGTATATCAAACGTGGGACTTATCTTATCGAAATGTCTTTACAAGGGGATAGTAGCAATCACACAATTTCTGGAGTGCTAACCAAGACACGGGCTTCTGATGATATTACTGAAAAGCCAGAAGAAACAATAAGAGTTGATTATATAGACAGCAACTTTATCTTTTCTGATGAGGGCAAAGCGAAAGAATTATGGCCTTTTGATGGATTCTTATTTCAAAAGTTAACGATTAATCAGTCTTTTCTATCTTCTTTATCTATGAAATCCAAAAGTTATAATGGTAACAACGGGGCCTTTGATATTGATTATTCTGTTCAAAATCAAACTATCAATCAGTATTTTCACAAAAATGAAAGAGAGCAGGCAATTTTAGGTTTTGGAAGCTCAAACCGAAACGACGATTATTACTATTATTCAGTAACTGTCAACTACGACAATGTTTATTCATTTAGAGAAACCGTGTCAAATTAAAAGGAGATAAAAAATTGTTAACAGTGACATTCCTACGTTAGACGCTTCAAATTTAGCATGTTATCTATTTTGATAAAATCATTATTGGGAGCAACTGCCTCACCGCCTTGTATCCGTTTTTGTATTTTGGTATAATAGTGGTGAGCTCGCTTAGGTAAGTCGGAAAGGAAAATAAAACGGAAAAAATCAGACTGCCTAAGCTGAGAAGCGTATCTGCATTCTTTGCCTGATAAGGAGAGGAGGTTCGCCATGACTATGTCTGCCTTATTTGAGTTATTTGTCGCCCTTTTAGGTGTGGCATCTACTTGCTACCTTGTCTACGCTTATTGTCAATTTATCAAGGAAGAAGTTCATCACTTTCTTCACCACAACCCGCTCGTTTAAGGCGGGTTTTTGCTTTTGGTAAAATAGTTTATATTATATAATGAAACTGACAAAGATTGAGGAGTGTTTATATGTATAAGAGAAGAAATAGAATTATGGGGCTTATTGGCCTAAGTGTACTGATATTGCTGGGAGTAGGCCTCTACCTAGCTCATAAAAATCAGGAATTCCGGAATGAGAAGACAAGAATTGTCTATAGTGAGGAAGTTAGAAAAATGATTGTAGAAGCATTAAAAGAAGAAGATCCGAATGCTTTAACGGATAAGGGGAAAATTCGTTCTTATAAAATAGATGATGCAAGTATTCGTCATAATCCAATGGGAGGCATTATGTTTCATGTTATAATTAATGACGATTCGGATGCTGTATTTAAATTTGGTATAAGGAAATATAGTCAAGATGGTAGAATGAGTTTAGTTGGCGGCACTCTTACGGAAAAACTTCAACAGTTACTAGAGGAGTGACAGCCAAATAGCCATAAGGAGATTTCTTTTTTTAGAGGTGAATACATGAAGAAAAAACATAAAATTATCTTATCGGTTATCAGTTTGTTTGTGGCTGTTTGTCTAGGAGGAGGAATGTACATGGCTCACAAAAATCAAGAATTTCAGAATGAAATGACCGAAATTGTCCACAGTGAGGAAGTGAAGAATCTAATAGAAAAGAAATTAAAAAAATTAGATCCTCATGCTTTAACGGATAAGGGGAAGATTCGCTCTTATAAAATAGATGACAAGACCATCCGTCATAATCCTATGGGCGGAATCATGTTTCATATTGTGATCAATGAAAACCGAGATCTTATAGGTAAGTTTGGCATTCAAAAATATGGGGAAGACGAACCAATTAGTACAGTAGGAATGTCAAAATCAAAGAAATTTCAAGATTTGCTTAAGGAGTGATTTCGATGTTTTACAATGATGAAGAAAAGAATAAGATTGCTTGGCAAGAATATACTAGTTATAAAATCGGTGACAAGTCAAAGAAAGTGCCCAGCAAAAGAGAAGTGGTATTCAGGAATTGCAGGATAATAAGTAAGGCTTTGTTTTTACCAACCTCATATCGGATAACTCCCGCCCGTCTAAGGCGGGTTTTTATATGAACCGTCTTCTAGGTTTTCATATTGGGCTAAAAGTGATAAAATAGTAGGCAGGAATTGGAGAGACGAGATGCCAAAAGAAGTGAATTTGACGGGCGATCAGGTATTGGCCCTTACGAGAAAATATCTGGCTGCGGAGGATGTGGCCTTTATACAGAAAGCTTTGATCTATGCGATTGACTGTCACAGTGGGCAGTTTCGGAGGTCAGGTGAGCCTTATATTGTGCATCCTATTCAGGTGGCAGGGATTTTGGCCACGCTAAAGCTAGATGCGGTAACGGTTGCCTGCGGCTTTCTGCATGACGTGGTCGAGGACACCCGTGCAACGCTGGATGATTTGGAAAGAGAGTTTGGGACTGATGTGCGCGTGATTGTGGACGGGGTTACCAAGCTGGGTAAGGTCAAGTATAAATCCCCAGAAGAGCAGCTGGCAGAACATCACCGTAAGATGCTGATGGCCATGTCGGAGAGTCTCCGGGTTATTTTGGTCACACTGGAAGACCGTCTCCACAA
>CAJPKC010000248.1 GCA_905370255.1 Streptococcus oralis | reverse complement strand
ACAAAGTTAAAAGTAACGTTCTGATTCCAGTTAGAAATAGCTTCAGTATAAGCTTTTTGGAAGCTAACATCCATTTGAGGATCGATATAAATCGTTGCTTGTGCCTTTGGCCATTTTGCTCCTGAATCTTGGTGATAATCTGTCTGAGATAAGCCTTGCAATTTGCCAGTTTCTTGCCATTGTTGCCAACCTTCTTGGCCGACTCGAACCACTTTACTAACTTGATTTAAAGTAGCAGGTAAATCACCTGTCACATACCAGAGAATCCCAAAAGTGATGAGAATTAAGAGGATAAGTGTCCATACAAGGCGCCAAAAAATGCGCAAAATCCCTAATAAAAATCGACATAACACACGAATAATCCAGCCCATAATTGCCCACCTTTCTAAAAAATAAGAACCCATCTTTAAGCCATGGATCCCATTCTAAAGATAGGTTCTCTATTTTACTGAAGAAAACTGAAAGAAAGCTAAAATTAAGACAAGCGTTCCTCCAAAACGAAATCAATTGGTAAAGTAGCCAAAAAACGGTCCAATTGCTTTTCCCAATAATACCACTCATGGGTTCCTGCACTATGGCTATAGGTCACATCAAAACCGAGTTTCTTGAGATTCTTCACTGCTAGATTATTAGCAGCATACAAGAAATCTTGCTCCCCACACCAAACCCAGAGCTTGGTTTTCTTATCAGACTTTTTGCGAGTGTTTCAAGTGAGTAAGGACTATTCACCCAATCATTTACTTTGCCAAAAACTCCTCTCCAGTAGGAACGCGTCCCTAAATCTTGACTCTCAGGAGAAAACTCCTCGAAACTAAGTGCCCCAGAAAAGCTAGCGGCACGCGAGAAACGGTCAGTTGACAGTGCCAATTTGAAGGAACCGTAGCCTCCCATTGAAAGACCAGCGATAAAAGTCTTTTCACGCTTGTTGGTCATATTTGGGAAGAAGCGTTTGAGCACCTTAGGCAATTCTTCTGCTATAGCTGTATAGTAGTTATAGCCATACTGAGTATCTGTATACCAGCCATTACATGTATTTGGCAGGACAACAATCAGATTGGTCCCTCGTAGCAAGCGTTCTACATTGGTCCGCTTGAGCCAACTATTTTGATTTCCAGACATTCCGTGAAGTAGGTAGAGAACTGGGATATCTGTAGAGTCTGGCTCTGTTACCCGAGACGCATCCGGATAGAGTACATTTACTCCCCACTCCATATCTAAAACTTCTGAGTAATACTCAATCTTCATTACTGCCATAACTTGCTCCTTATACACTTAAGATAAGAAAAAGCCGAAACTCGACTTTCTCTACTGTTATTTAATCCTTATTTTGCTTCCATGACTACTGGGAGGATGGCTGGACGACGCTTGGTTTGGTCAAAAAGGAATTTGGCCAAATTATCACGGACCTTCCCTTTAAGATCAGCCCAGTCAAAATCCTCACCTTGGAGGTAATCTTCAACTGTTTGGTTCACCAACTCTGTACTTTCACGCAAGATATCACGACTCTTCTTGAGATAGACAAAGCCACGTGTATGTACTCGCGCTTTGGCAATGATTTTCTTTTCACGACGGTTAACAGTGATAGCCACGATGAAAATACCATCTTCTGACAAGACCTTACGGTCACGAAGAACAACATTTCCAACATCCCCAATAGCATTTCCGTCAATCAAGACATCACCTGCAGCAACTGCACCAGACGGGACAAAGTCCCCATGTTCATAAGACATGGTTGTGCCCTTTTTCGGGATAAAAATACGCTCTGGCAACAACCCAACAGCCATAGCAGCCTTGGCATGAGCATCCAACTCACGGTATTCTCCCTGGATTGGGAAGAGATACTGAGGTTGTAAAAGATTAATCATCAATTGAAGATCACGCGCATTCCCATGTCCTGATACACGTAAGCTTTGAGTAATCGGTTTAACGACACCACCTGCTTGGTAGACCATGTTTTCTACACGTGCCATCACAGCTTCTTTAGCGATTGATGGCGTTGTAACGATATAAACCAAGTCTCCATCCTTGATTTCAACATAGCGGTGACGACCGATAGACATTTTACGGAGTCCGTTAATTGGTTCACCCATACGTCCAGTTTCAAGGATAATTAATTCATGATCCTCGAAGCGAGACATATCTTTGGGTTTAATCAAGAGACTTTCGTTAGCCAATGACAATTTTTTCAAGCGAATGGCTGTACGAACGATATTTTCAATATCAAATCCAGTCAAAACAACGCGACGACCTGTATCTGCGGCAGCGTCAAAGACCTGCTGAATACGAGAAAGGTTACTTGCAACAGCCGCTACAATGATTCGTCCATCCCAATCAGAAATGGTTTGAGTAATTTCATCACCAACTTCACTTTCGCTGGCTACTTGAATATTACTGTCTGCATTTGCTGAGTCACTTAGAAGAGCTAAGACTCCTTCGCGACCGATTTCTGCTAAACGACCAAAGTCAGTGGCGTAAGATTCACTAGCTGTTTGGTCGAATTTAAAGTCACCTGTATAAACGATGTTGCCTTCAGATGTTTTTAAGACGACACCCAGACTTTCTGGGATAGAGTGAGTTGTGCGGAAGAAGGAAACTTCAGTACCACCAAAGTCGATTTCTGTATTTTCATCAATAACATGGAAATCATCGAATTTTTTAGCACTATCATTTCCTTTAACAAAAAGCTTAGCAAGCTCAATTGTCAACTCTGAGCCAAAAACAGGAACTTTCACTTCTGACAAAAGATAAGGAAGAGCTCCAATCGCATCCGCATGTCCGTGCGTTAAAAAGACACCTGCAATACGGTCGCTATTTTCAAACAGATATTCCATATTTGGAATAACGACATCGACACCCAACTGCTCATTTTCAGGATATTTTAAACCTGCATCTAAAACAAAGATTGAATCGTTAATTTCTGCGATGTACATGTTTTTCCCGTTTTCACGAACACCGCCTAAAGTTGTTAATTTAATATTGGTCATTTTCCCTCCGAAGTATTACTATAACGTGTTTGTAGAGTCTTCACAACTCTCTTTTTGTAAAAGTCCAATTTACTTTTATCCGAATCTTTTCCTCTCATTATACCATTTTTTTACTAATTTTCAAAATGAAGATAGGATTTCAACTAGAGAACATTCACCACTGATAACCGAATCGCTTTGCTTTGTTTTCTCTTTGCGAAATCGCTGTCCGCCAACGGACCTAGAGCCTTACTTCACAAGCAGCTACTCGGCAAAAAATTGTAATAAGGAGCTTACTCGCAAATAAAAAAAAAGATTTAGAAGCTCTAAATCTTTTTAATCATCTTTAGTTTGGATAAATGTAAGTAACTTTACCTAAAAATTCATGTGGATTAAAGAAACCACGATAGTTAGCAATTTGTTTTTGACGTCTGTAG
>CAJPKC010000247.1 GCA_905370255.1 Streptococcus oralis | reverse complement strand
TCTACAATAGTGGTTACCGCCCACCGATCAATGTTCTTCCATCCCTTTCTCGTTTGAAGGACAAGGGTTCTGGTGAAGGCAAGACTCGGGAAGACCATGCGGCGACCATGAACCAGCTCTTTGCGGCCTATGCCCAAGGAAAACAAGCCAAAGAATTAGCTGTGGTGCTCGGAGAATCCGCCTTGTCCGATACAGATAAGCTCTATGTTAGGTTTACCGATCGCTTTGAGAAGGAGTACATCAACCAAGGCTTTACCACCAATCGGACCATTCAAGAAAGTCTGGATCTAGGTTGGGAATTGTTGGCTATCTTGCCACGGACAGAGCTCAAGCGGATCAAGGATGACATGATTGACGAATACCTCCCAAAAACTTCTCAGGAAGCACAAGCCTAGGAGTAGAAAGGAGGAAGTCAGATGGCACGATTAAATGTCAAACCCACTCGGATGGAGTTAAACACCCTCAAAGAGCGTCTGAAGACAGCAACTAGAGGGCATAAACTTCTCAAGGACAAACGAGACGAGCTCATGCGACGCTTCATCGAATCGGTCCGTGAAAATGACCGCCTCCGCCAGAAGGTTGAAGCCGCTCTCATTGGCAATATGCAAGAATTTGTCCTAGCTAAATGTCTGGAAAACGACCTCATGGTCCAGGAAATCTTTGCAGTTCCGACGCGGGAAGTCAGCCTGCATATCGAGACGGAGAACATCATGAGTGTGCGCGTGCCCAAGATGCATGCCCACATTGATAATCCGTATGGAGACGATGAGGGAGACGTGGTATACAGCTACGTGGCTTCCAATAGTCAGATGGACAACACCATTCAAGAAATGGAAGAACTCCTTCCAGACCTGTTGCGCTTAGCAGAGATTGAAAAAACTTGTCAGCTAATGGCCGATGAGATTGAAAAAACGCGCCGTCGGGTCAATGGATTGGAATATGCGACCATCCCAGATCTCAAAGAAACCATCTACTATATCGAAATGAAACTCGAAGAAGCCGAACGCGCCAACCTGGTCCGAATGATGAAGGTCAAATAAGATACAAAGCCGTTAAAACAGCACCCCAAGTGATGTCTATAAGACACGAACTTGGGGTGTTTTTTAGCTTTTATTCAACTGAAAAATCTTTCAAAATTCCCTCGTTCATGGCTTTCAAAGGCTTCTGATACAATGAATTTGTTTGATTGTCCAAATAGTACTAACTGTCATTAATTGTTAAGAGATTGTAACAAGAAAGGACTAATGTTACAAATTAGGGTCAGTTAGATTAAAAGAAAAGAAGAGCCATTTTAAAGACAAAAAATGTGGTAGAATATTAAATGTATCTGTCTGGAGATAAACCTCCGATAATAAGAAAACGAGGAAAGAACGTATGAAGAAAGTAAATAAAAAGGCTTTGATTGCTTCGACTGTTGCTATGGCGGTCTTGCCATTTACAACTGGTAAAGCAGAATCAAATGGGGATTGGGTTGCCCGTTCTGTAGATGAAATTCGTGCAGATATTTCAACTTCAGAAAACAAACAAACCTACACCATCAAATATGGAGATACCCTAAGCACGATTGCGGAAGCTTTGAATGTTGACGTAACTGTTTTGGCAAACTTGAACCAAATCAGTAACATTGATTTGATTTTCCCAGGAACTGTCTTGACAACAACTGTCAATGATCAAAATCAAGTGACAGGTGTAGAAATCCAAACTCCTACAGCAGGCAATGCTGATGCGACTGTGACAACTTCTGCTGATTTGACAAACAACCAAATCAAAGTAGACAACCAAACTGTTGCAGTAGGTGATTTGACAAAACCAGTAGCAGATGAAAGCAACCAAGCTGTAGAACTCCCTCAAGCACCTGCAGTTGTAGCAGCAGTGGCAGAGCAAGTATCAGAAAGCTTGTCAACTCCAGAAGCACCAGCTGAAACACCTGCACCAGCAGCCCCAGTAGCAGAGGAAGCACCAGCACCAGTTGTTGAAGAGGCACCTGCGCAACCTGCTGCAACACCAGCTGAAGTAGCTGCTCCTGTAGAAGCGCCAGTTGTTGAGGAAGCACCAGCGGCTCCAGTAGCTGAACCAGCTCCAGTCGTAGAAGTTCCAGCAGAACCAGAAGTTACTGCGGTTGCTTCAACACCACAATATGGTGCACCAGCACCAGTTGTTGATACGACAGCTTCAACTCCTTCAACAGCAACTCCAACTTCAAATGAGGGTCTTCGACCTCAAACAATTAAATTCAAAGAACAAGTGATTAATGAACTTGGCTTGACTGATATCGGTGGTTACCGTCCTGGTGACCCAGAAGATCACGGTAAAGGTCTTGCGGTCGACGTTATGGTTCCAGAAAGTTCAGAGATTGGTGATCGAGTAGCTCAATATGCAATCGATCACATGCAAGAAAATGGAATTTCTTACATCATCTGGAAACAACGTTTCTATGCTCCAGTAAATAACATTTATGGACCAGCAAACACTTGGAATGAAATGCCAGACCGTGGTAGCGTAACAGAAAATCACTACGACCACGTACACGTATCATTTTACGAATAATTAGGACATAGCAAAGAATCAGGATATTCCTGATTCTTTTTTTGTATAAAAATAGATCCCATTGCTCAATGGGACCTAGCGGATTAAAGGATGATATCAGATTTTTCAACTTGATAGAGAGCCATACTCATAAACAAAGCAACAACAAGAAGAATAAGAATCCCGGGTGTCCAAGAGTGGAAGATTTGTTGGCTTGAACCAAATAAGATAGGCCCAAGTGCAGCAAAGACGTATCCTCCTGTTTGAGCTAGTCCTGAGAGCTGAGCAGTTTTCTCGGGAGAGCTATACTTCATGGAGAAGGTGACCATGAGGTAAGGGAATAAGATACTCGTAAAACTTCCGATTAAGATATTCAGGATCAACCAGTAAATGAAGTTGTCTGTTTTCAGTAACAGCATGGCAATTCCAGTAAAACCAGCTAAAACAGTCGTTATCAGCATGATGCGACGGTTTCGTTTAGAAAGGCTGGTAGTGAGACTTGGAATGGTCATAGAGAAAGGAAGACTCATCAGGGTGAATACAGATGCTAAAATTCCTGCATTGGCTTGACTGATGCCGGCTTGGGTTGCCATAGTAGGAAGCCAGGTCATCGTGGTATAGAATAAGAGAGACTGGAGACCACAGAAAAGCATGATGGCCCAAACCTTGCCATTCTTATACCAACTAGTCTTATTTTCATTAGAAGAAGAGCTTTTTTTCAAATAATGATTATGACGAGCATTGGGGAGCCAGATCACAAGTGCAAGCGCACAGACAACGGTCAGCACCCAAACCAGACCTTGCCAAGAGGTGGCTTGAGTGATAGGAACAGCGACAGAAGAAGCTACTGCAGTAGATAAGCCAATTGCAGTGACATAAAGG
>CAJPKC010000246.1 GCA_905370255.1 Streptococcus oralis | reverse complement strand
CTGAAACAACAAAGCCTGCTGTAAAGGCTGATACATATGTAGTCAGACCGACCAAGAAAAAACGTTTGACAGATAAAGCAATTCCCAAGGTTTCAAAAACGAAAAACACACTCGTTAACGGAACCTGATAGACAGCTGCTAAACCCGCACCAGCTCCACAGGCAATGAGAAAGATTTGGTCCTTCACGGAGAGAGAAAAAATATTGGCAATAGGTCTTGCAAATAAAGCTCCAATCTCCCGTGGCGCAGCTTCCTTACCGATAGGCGCTCCTCCTCCAACTGCAACAATCTGCCAAATTGAATGAACTAGCTGTTTTAAAAAATGAAGTTTGTATTGTGATGTTTCATCTTTCATCTGCGCTTTGATGGAAAAAATCTTTGCTTTTCTTTGCAAGAAATACCAGACCAAGGCAGAACTGACACCCACGATGATTAAACTGAAGCCTATTCGTGATGAGGCAACCCCATCTGTCAAGAATTCAGTGGTATGCTCTGTCTGACCAAAAGCAATCCCTTCAACCAGCTCTAAAAGATAATGGAGCAAAATTCCGAATATACCTGTAACTAGCCCTAGCATGATAACCGCTAGGACTAATTTGAGGTTATATGGGATCTTCTGAAGACTACTCCTCAACTCTTGTAACATGATTACAATTCAGCAAGAATCGCTTTAAGCAAGCCTTTGAAGTCGCCTTTAACACGTTCAGTCACTTCTACAACTTCTTCGTGGTTGAGTTCTTCTTGGAATCCAGCTGCAAAGTTAGTAATACATGAAATTCCTAGAACTTTCAAGCCTGAGTGGGCTGCCACAATAACTTCAGGAACAGTTGACATACCAACTGCATCTGCTCCCAGTGTCTTATAAGCACGGATTTCAGCTGGAGTTTCATAAGTTGGACCTGTCACACCGATATAAACCCCATCATCCAGTTTAATGCCCAATTTGTCTGCTACTTGATGAGCAGTCTCACGGTATTCTGGAGTGTAAGCTTTCGACATATCAGGGAAACGTGGACCAAAGTCATCCAAGTTTTCACCGATCAATGGGTTTTGACCAGTCATGTTGATGTGGTCAGTGATGGCCATCAAAGTACCAGGACCAAAGCCAATACCACCAGCAGCGTTGGTAACAAGAACCCCTTCACAGCCCAAAACTTTCATGACACGAACTGGGAAAGTCACCACTTCTAGTGGGTTTCCTTCGTAGAAATGGAAACGTCCTTGAAGAGCCAAAACCTTACGTCCAGCAAGATCACCGTAAACCAATTTACCCGCATGGCCGACAACCGTTGAACGACCCCAGTTTGGAATTTCAGAGTAGTCTACTACGACTGCATTTTCGATTTCTTCAGCCAGTTCTCCAAGACCTGATCCAAGGATCAAGCCAAACTCAGGTGCTTCCATTCCTTTGCCTTTCAAAAAAGCAGCTGTTTCATTGATTTTTGCTAATAATGTCATTGCATATCTCCTTTATGATTTCCTTAAAAATTGGCCAATTTTGTCAAATGTATTGGCATTGCGAATGGTCAACAGACGGTAATCCGGCATCTTGAGGACTTGTCTGTGGTAAGTTGTCTTTGTATAGGTCTCTTCTGAGTATTTGCCCCAGTAGATCCCTAGATTCCCACGATGGATGATTTCATCACCGAGTGAAAAAGAGGAGACCAGCTCCCAGACAGCATCCTGATCAAGGCCTTCTGTGTAAAAAAGAACATCCTTGCGGGCCAGATCCTCCTGCCACCAGGCTGGTAGAGCAGCGAGATCTTGCGCATAGTCCTCAGCTGAAAAGAGAGAAAAAGACTGGATAAAGGGATAGTGATCACGAAAGAAATGTCCCAGCAAATCTACCAATCCTGCTTTAGGACTAGCTGATTCAAAGAAGATATTGCCACTATTGATGTAGGTCTCTACCCCATCCAGCCCGATCGTTTGAAGCTCCTCTCGAAGTTCTGCCATCACGACCTTGTTTTTCCCGCCAACATTGATCCCTCTTACGAGGAGAGCGAAGCGTGTCATCTTAGTTCAATTTGTCTAAGAAGCTTTCACCGATCATGGCTTTTTCAACACCAAAGTTCTCTGCAATCGTTGCAGAGATATCAGAGAAATGTCCGACTGGAATCACACCATTGCCCTTGAAGGATGGGCTATAAGCCAAGAATGGGATGTATTCACGAGTATGGTCTGTACCAGCGTAGGTTGGGTCATTTCCGTGGTCTGCAGTGATCATCAAGAGGTCATCTTCACGCATGGCTGCAATGATTTCTGGCAAGCGTTCGTCAAATTCATGCAAGCAATCGCGGTAGCCGTGAGCATTGCGACGGTGACCATAAAGAGCATCGAAGTCTACCAAGTTGGTAAATGAGAACCCTTCTTGGAACTCAGGAAGTCCCATGGTCTTAATCAAGGTATCCATACCGTGGCTATTTGATTTGTTGTGGCCCATATCGTGGTTGATACCAGCTCCGTTAAAGATATCGTTGATCTTACCAACTGCATAAGTATCGATACCCGCTTCGTTCAACTTGTCCAAAACAGTTGGCGCAAATGGTGAAACAGCCAAGTCACGACGGTTGGCTGTACGTGTGAAGTTGCCTGGTTCCCCAACATAAGGACGAGCAATGATTCGACCAAGAAGAGCTGGACGTTCCAAAGTGATGGAACGAGCGTATTCACAGATACGGTAGAGTTCATCCAAAGGAATGATGTCTTCGTGAGCTGCGATTTGAAGGACAGGGTCTGCTGACGTATAGATGATCAACTCACCAGTTTCCATTTGACGTGGTCCAAAGTCATCGATCACCGCTGTACCAGAATAAGGCTTGTTAGCTTCACGGATGACCTTGCGTCCTGAGAATTCTTCAATTTTAGTCAAAATTTCTTCAGGGAAACCATTCCAGAAGGTATCAAAAGGTTCTGTAATGTTGAGCCCCATGATTTCCCAGTGACCAGTCATGGTGTCTTTCCCAAGAGAGACTTCTTGCAATTTTGTCGCATAGCCAGTTGGGTTGCTTTCAGCTGGCACAGTCTTCAATGGTACTTCACGAGGAATATTTCCAAGACCGATTTTGGCCATGTTTGGTACATTCAAGCCGACGGTTTTAGAGATGTGGCCCAATGTATCAGATGCTCCATCTGGAACACCTGCATTGACAAAGTTATTGGCATCTGGTGCAGCACCGATCCCAACTGAATCCAGCACAACTAAGTGCATGCGTTTAAATTTTGACATATACTGCCTCTTTCCTTTATTAAACTAGCTATATTATACCATATCCCTATAAGAAGAGAGCCGTTGTTTGATCCGAGGCTGGGACAAAAGTCCTAGCCTCTCAATTATTTTTGGATTGTCGAGCAAGACGCAGTGGTTGAGTGGGCTCTACTACGCTGATTTCATCAGCTTTTACAGCCCTACTCAAC
>CAJPKC010000245.1 GCA_905370255.1 Streptococcus oralis | reverse complement strand
GCTGAAAACCTCGCTTTGTGTCATGAGTCGCGCGGATAATTCAACTGGTCTTATCCTAGCCTCCTCTCCCATGTTTAAGAAGATTTTTGGCCAGTCAAATGTTGGTCGGGCCTATGATTTGCCTTTTGATATCAAAACGCGAAAATTTTCCTATTACAATGCTCGAAAGCAAGGGCTACCGACTGACTCGGACTATGTTCGCTACATCGAAGATTGGGCTCAAGTGACCTTGATTGTCCCTCCTCGAATGGACGAGTACATTGCAGTCAATATGGAAATCCAGCGAATCTTTCAAAACTATGGCAGTCCAGATGATATTTATCCCTACTCTATCGATGAGGGCTTTATTGATCTGACTAGTTCGCTCAACTATTTCATCCCAGATAAGAGTCTCTCTCGCAAAGACAAGCTGGATCTGCTTTCTGCCCGTATTCAGAGGGATATTTGGAGGCAGACAGGGATCTACTCTACAGTAGGTATGTCAAATGCCAATCCCTTACTGGCCAAGTTGGCTCTGGATAATGAAGCCAAGCACACTCCGACCATGAGGGCCAACTGGTCTTACCAGGATGTGGAAGAGAAGGTCTGGTCCATTCCAAAGATGACCGACTTTTGGGGGATTGGGCATCGGATGGAGAAGCGCTTGAATGCCTTAGAGATTTATTCGATTAAAGAATTAGCCAATAGCAATCCGGATTTTCTGAAGAAAGAACTTGGCCAAGCTGGACTTCGCTTGTGGTTTCATGCCAATGGAATAGACGAGAGTAATGTTCACAAGCCCTATAAAGCCAAATCTCACGGCTTAGGCAATTCGCAAATTTTACCGAGAGATTATGTCAAGCAGCGAGACATCGAAATTATCCTTCGAGAGATGGCTGAACAGGTGGCTATCAGGCTTCGACGGGCCAGAAAGAAGACGACAGTTGTGTCTATTCATCTTGGATTTTCTAAGCAGGAACAAAAACGCTCCATCCATACCCAGATGAAGGTGGAGCCGACCAATAATACCGGTCTTTTAGTCAGTTATGTACTGAAATTATTCCATAGCAAATATACTTCTGGGGCTGTCAGGAGTGTTGCCGTTAGTTATTCAGGATTTGTGGACGAATCCTTTGGTTTGATTTCCCTTTTTGATGATGTTGATAAAGTAGAAAAAGAAGAAAGGCTCCAGACTGCCATTGATTCCATTCGAGAACAATTCGGCTTTACTTCCCTTTTGAAGGCGACTGCCTTAGAGGATGCGTCGAGAAGTATTGCCAGAAGTAAGCTCATCGGAGGACATTCTGCTGGAGGATTAGATGGACTAAAATGATTGATCGTTCTTATTTACCCTTCCAATCCGCAAGGGACTATCAGGATCCAGGGATGCAGAAGTGGATGGGCTTCTTTTTATCAGAGCATACGAGCTCGCTCAGTGAAGAAAAAAATCGTGTCGATTTCTCGACAGATTTGACTCCTGTTGAGAAGTTGCTCTTGCTCTCTCAACTCTATATAAATCGACTAAAAGGCTCTTTTGTGGTCAAGGAGAATAATCATAAAAGCACGATAATCGGTGAAGTAAGAGAATTATCTCCTCAAGAAGTCTCTGTTAAAACGGATGAGGGTTATAGACTGCTAAGGGGCCAAGACATTCTCGCAATCCAACTTTGTCAGGAGGAAGTTTATGACTAGAAAAGAGCTTTATGAAAATAAATTGCAGATGGACTATTTCTCAGATGACTACATTCGTTTTGAGGAAGATTTTCAAAAATACTCTGCCATGAATGTGCCCCTGACTTTTTTGATTGACGACATCCTACGAACCATGGCTATTAACCAAAAGGACTACTTTGTCTTGAATAAGGAAAATACCAAGGACGGCAGGGAGCATCGGTTTTATTTTAGGGTGAAGATGGAAAAAGATTGTCCACGTACTCGAACCTATACCTATCTTGGACTGAAATAAAAGTGCCCGTAGATTGCATAGGAAATACCGAAACATTAGTAAACATGGTATAATGAAGGAAATTCAGGAAGTATTACCTGTGAACAGGAGAAAAACTTCTAGGAGGTAGCTTATGCTAGGAGCAGTTATTGGAGATATTATTGGTTCCCGATTTGAGGCGGATAATCATAAGAGTAAAGAGTTTGATTTGTTCACTCGTGATTCTTGCCCGACGGACGATAGTGTTATGACTTTGGCGGTTGCTAAAGCCTTATTGGCTAGTAGGGAAGACTGGAGTCAACTCTCTAAAAATGCAGTGAAATACATGCAAGAGATAGGGAGACAATATCCAGATTGTGGCTATGGCGGTCATTTTTTCTACTGGATTTTTTCAGATGATCCTCAACCCTATGGGAGTTATGGGAATGGATCTGCCATGAGAATTAGCGCTGTCGGTTTTGCGGCAGATAGTATAGAGCAGGCAAAGGCTTTGTCCCAAGCAGTGACAGAAGTGAGTCATGACCATCCTGAGGGACTAAAAGGTGCAGAAGCAGTTGCAGTAGCTATCTTCTTGGCTAGAACTGGTTCTAGCCGCCATGAAATCAGAGACTACATCGATAAAAATTACTATCCGATGGACTTTACCCTGGACCAAATTCGTGAGGACTATAGCTTTGATGTGACTTGTCAAGGTTCGGTTCCTCAGGCCTTCCAAGCCTTTTTCGAGTCACAAGATTTTGAAGATGCTATCAGAAATGCTATTTCCATCGGAGGAGACAGCGATACTATCGCTGCTATCTGTGGAGGTCTTGCGCAAGCCTACTATGGAATTCCTGCTCCAATCAGAAATCAAGCTATGGCCTATTTGGATGATCATTTAGTAGAGATAGTGGATACTTTTGAAAGCGCCTATCCCTTCCACCCTATTAAATAATTGGCTGCGAGGAGTGAGAAAATATAAACTATGATATCTAGTGTTAGATAGGGTATGGATATCAGTTGATTAGCTATATTTCTAAGCCGTTCAAGAGCTATTTCTTGAATGGTTTTTTTTGTTTGCAGTCCAAAAGCAATTGAGCTATACCAATTTTTATTCTTGACAAGTGAAAGAAACAAGTATATACTGTTTTCACTGATTCTAAAAACAGAAAATCAGACTATACCAATTTCGATAAGGAGAAAGCACAGCTTGTCTGTGTCGTATATACTATGTGTGGAATTGTTGGTGTTGTTGGAAACACAAATGCAACTGATATTTTGATTCAAGGGCTTGAAAAGCTCGAATACCGTGGTTATGATTCTGCGGGGATTTTTGTCCTAGGTGGTGCTGAAAACCATTTGGTGAAGGCTGTTGGTCGTATTGCAGAATTGTCTGCTAAAACGGCTGGTGTTGAGGGGACAACTGGTATCGGACATACTCGTTGGGCGACTCACGGGAAACCAACGGAGGACAATGCTCAACCGCACCGCTCTGAGACAGGACGTTTTGTCTTGGTGCACACCGGGGTG
>CAJPKC010000244.1 GCA_905370255.1 Streptococcus oralis | reverse complement strand
CCTCAATTGGTATCTGTTATCGTTACAAGTACGTCGCAAATGCTTCCAGCCTTTATCTCTTATGAAGCTTTCCTATCATTCTTCGGCCTTGGATTACCGATTACAGTTCCAAGTTTGGGTCGTTTGATTTCAGAGTATTCACAGAACGTAACAACTAATGCTTACCTTTTCTGGATTCCATTGACTACTTTGGTCTTGGTTTCCTTGTCACTTTTCGTTGTTGGGCAAAACTTAGCCGATGCTAGTGATCCACGTACACATAGATAGGAGTAGAAATGACAAATAATAAAAATGTAATTTTATCTGCTCAAGATATTGTCGTGGAATTTGACGTTCGTGACAAAGTTTTGACAGCTATCCGCGGAGTTTCTCTTGAGTTGATTGAAGGAGAAGTTCTTGCCTTAGTTGGAGAGTCAGGTTCGGGTAAATCAGTTTTGACTAAAACATTCACGGGGATGTTAGAAGAAAACGGTCGTATCGCTCAGGGGAGCATCGATTACCGTGGACAAGACCTAACAGCACTTTCGTCTCACAAGGATTGGGAACAAATTCGTGGGGCTAAGATTGCGACTATCTTCCAAGATCCGATGACTAGTTTGGATCCAATCAAAACAATCGGAAGCCAAATTACTGAGGTTATCATTAAACACCAAGGTAAAACAGCAAAAGAAGCAAAAGAAATGGCTATCGACTACATGAATAAGGTTGGTATTCCTAATGCTGAAAAGCGTTTTGAAGAGTACCCATTCCAATATTCTGGAGGAATGCGTCAACGTATCGTTATCGCTATTGCTCTTGCATGTCGCCCAGATGTTTTGATCTGTGATGAGCCAACTACGGCCCTTGATGTTACCATTCAAGCTCAGATTATTGACTTGTTGAAGTCTCTACAAAATGAATACCACTTTACAACAATCTTTATCACACACGACCTTGGTGTGGTAGCAAGTATTGCTGACAAAGTTGCGGTTATGTATGCTGGTGAAATCGTTGAGTATGGTACAGTTGAAGAAATCTTCTACGATCCACGTCACCCATACACATGGAGCCTCTTATCAAGTTTGCCACAGTTGGCTGACGAAAAAGGGGAATTGTACTCAATCCCTGGAACACCTCCATCACTTTATCCTGAATTGAAGGGAGATGCATTTGCTCTTCGTTCAGACTATGCGATGAAGATTGATTTCGAAGAAAAAGCACCTCAATTTGCTGTTTCAGATACTCATTGGGCCAAAACATGGTTGCTTGATGAACGAGCTCCAAAAGTTGCAAAACCAGCAGTGATTGCAGACTTACACGATAAGATTCGTGAAAAGATGGGCTTTGCTCATCTTGAGGACTAGGAGGAAGGAAATGTCTGAAAAATTAGTAGAAGTTAAAGACTTAGAGATTTCCTTCGGTGAAGGAAGCAAAAAGTTTGTAGCCGTTAAAAATGCTAACTTCTTTATCAACAAAGGCGAAACATTCTCACTTGTTGGAGAATCTGGTAGTGGTAAGACAACAATTGGTCGTGCCATTATTGGCCTTAATGATACCAGCAAAGGGGATATCATCTTTGATGGGCAAAAAATCAATGGTAAAAAATCACGTGAACAAGCAGCGGAATTAATCCGTCGCATTCAAATGATTTTCCAAGACCCAGCCGCAAGTTTGAATGAACGTGCAACAGTTGACTATATCATCTCTGAAGGTCTTTACAACCACCATTTATTTAAAGACGAAGAAGAAAGAAAAGAAAAAGTTCAAAATATCATTCGTGAAGTGGGACTTTTGGCTGAACACTTAACTCGTTATCCTCATGAGTTCTCAGGTGGACAACGTCAACGTATTGGGATTGCCCGTGCTTTGGTTATGCAACCTGACTTCGTTATCGCGGATGAGCCAATCTCAGCCTTGGACGTTTCTGTACGTGCCCAAGTTTTGAACTTGCTCAAGAAATTCCAAAAAGAATTGGGCTTGACCTATCTCTTTATCGCCCACGATTTGTCAGTAGTTCGTTTTATCTCTGATCGTATCGCGGTAATTTATAAGGGTGTCATTGTTGAAGTGGCTGAAACTGAAGAATTGTTTAACAATCCAGTTCATCCATACACACAAGCACTTTTATCAGCTGTGCCGATTCCAGACCCAATCTTGGAACGTAAGAAAGTTTTGAAAGTCTATGATCCAGACCAACATGACTACGAAACTGATAAACCGTCTATGGTTGAAATTCGTCCAGGACATTATGTTTGGGCTAACCAAGCAGAATTGGAACGCTATAAAAAAGAAATGAAATAATCACTAAAGTTTTATAATCTAGCTAGAAGGCTTCTAGAAAGATTATGAAACTTTTTTATTTTGCAGATAAAAACTTGATAATCTATATAAATTTGATATACTGAATACAACAAGAACTAATCTGTTAGAAATGATATGAACTAGGGGAGAATCACATGGACAACCAACCAAATTTTTTTACAGGAATGGCTAGAATTATTGGGACATGCCTCTGGGTAAAAGGAATGGAAGTACTGACTGAGAAGAAGGAATCTGAGCCAAAAGCCCTAGAGGTTGCTAAATTTCTTGCGGCTTATAAAATGATATCTGCTCTGCCTTGGATTGCGGGACTTCCTAGAAAGGAAGATAAAAAATGAAATTTATTTGGGATATTTTATTTTATATCCTAGTCAAGCCACTGATTACGATTGTAGAATTCATTTGGTATCACATTTGTTTATTTTTTTATGAATTCCTTTTGAATTTGTTATATTCGATTTTTAACTGGATTTATAACTGGCTTTTTAGTTTATTTTAAAAGACTCTGAAAGAAATCAAAAGGATGAGTAATTTACTCATCCTTTTTCTATTTATCTAAATCTTTATAGATTTATTGGGATCACTCTTTTTTACCTTTTAGCAAGAAGGCTGCAGCTAAAGCTAAGCTGAGACTTGCCATGAAGAGGAGTGGGCTGGCCTCTCCTCCAGTTGCAGGAAGTTGTTTGTCATTTGTAGAATTTTCGCCATTGAGCTGGTTTTTATTTGCTAATGGACTAGCTTCTTCGATTTGACTTGAGCTTGGTTGTTGGGCTTCTGTTTCAGTCCTGTAGATGATAGCATAAGTAGTCAAATCAAGGGTGAGAAACTCAAGCATGCCATCACGAATTGTGAAATCTTGTGATTTCAAGTCTTTTTCTGAATTGAAACGATAGAATTCCTGGACTGTACCAGAAATTGGTAATCGAACCAGTACAGCACCTTTTGCTTGGATTAGTTGACCATTTTCATTCTTGAGTTGAATGTTGTAGGCATCATATTTCTTGCCCAAGAGTTCTTGCTTGTCTACTTTCTGGATTTCAAGATAACTTGCTTCACCTAGCTCATTTGCTCCACTGATGACTTGAACTCCGGTAGCCTGGTCTTTTAAGGCTTTGAGTTTAAACTCAGGAAGAGAGATGATAGGCGCCGCTTGGT
>CAJPKC010000243.1 GCA_905370255.1 Streptococcus oralis | reverse complement strand
GTAGATGGCAACTTCCGTCCTGACTTTTCTCCTTATAGTTGGGGTCGTGACTACGCTGAGTGTTCAGCCGTTCAAGCCAGTCTCGGTGTCTTACATGATATTTCTGGACTTAGCCAACTAATGGGGGGAAAAGAATCCTTTAGTAACTATCTTTTGAAAACTTGTCAAAGTCTCCCTCTCTTTGAAACGACCGGCTATGGTTATGAAATCCATGAAATGAGCGAAATGGCAACAGCGCCATTTGGTCAACTAGCCATTTCAAACCAACCAAGTTTCCACATCCCTTACCTTTTCCGCTACAGTAATTATTCTCAATATACCAGTCTCTTAATCAAGACCCTTCGTCAAAAAGCCTTTCGATCTGACTGGGATGCTTATCCAGGAGACGAGGATAACGGTAGTCTATCAGCTTGGTATGTCTGGTCTGCTCTTGGGCTTTACCCAACCTGTCCAGGAAAAGCATCTTACGACCTTGGGATTCCACTCTTTGATCATCTGCGTGTCTATCTGGCAGAAAAAGAGCAGTGGTTGGATATTCGTACTCAGCAAAATCATGAACATTTCCACTTTGTACAAGACTGTCGACTGGACGGGAAAGAAAAACAAACCATCAGTCATCAGGAACTGCTTAATGCTCAAACCCTTGACTTTAATCTCAGTTGGTTACCGAAGCATTAATAACCAAACCCCTTTGTCGTACATAAAGGAGTTTTCTTATCAATATAAAGTTATCCACAAACTGTGAATAACCTTCAAACTTTCTTCGGAAAATATTTTCAAGATTTTCCAAAACAAATCTCCAACCAAATTATATATGATTTGCAATAGAAATGCTGTTAGAACCCTTGTCCAATGAGGCTTTATCCCAGATTATCCTCTCTTATAATTCCTAAATTTCTTGTCTCCTTTACAAATGATAGCTATAAAAATATTTTTGATAGGCTAGTATCGAGTTATCCACAACTTGTGGATAACTCTTTCTCAATCAACAAGGGCTTCCTCCTATATTTTAGCGAGCCTTTACATTTTTTATAGTAAATTTCAAATTTTGTTAGGCGCTTTCAAAAAAACATGATAAACTGAAATTATCAGAAAAGGAGACATTATGAAAAAAGATCAACACCAACTTAATTGGCTGATGGTTTCTCTGATTGCTTTCAACATGGTTTGGGGGCTAGGAAACGTCGTCAACAACTATTCTCAACAGGGAATTTCAGTCGTCGTATCTTGGGTTTTAATCCTCGCACTCTACTTTATCCCATATTCACTCATCGTCGGACAACTAGGTTCTACCTTTAAGGAAAGCGGAAGCGGTGTTAGTGACTGGGTTGAAAAAACATCAACCAAACGTCTCGCCTACTTTGCCGCTTGGACCTACTGGGTTGTGCATATCCCTTATCTGGCACAAAAACCTCAAGGAATTCTAATTCCACTTGGATGGGCCTTGCAAGGTAACGGACAATTTCTAAAACAAATCGACATCCACTGGATTGTTATTCTCTGCTTGCTAATCTTTGGGCTTTTCCTCTACCTTTCTACAAAAGGATTGACAACACTGAAAGTCATCGGTAGCTTGGCAGGAAGTGCCATGTTGATTATGTCTTTGCTCTTTGTGCTTTTGGCTGTCGGTCTGCCTTTCATTAAGCCAGACATCCAGTTTGCGACACCGCACATGGATCAACTGAGCACCTACATTCCAAACTTTGATTTTTCTTATTTTACAACCATCTCACTACTGGTCTTTGCAGTTGGTGGTTGTGAAAAAATTTCCCCTTATGTGAATCAAACTCGCAATCCTGCAAAAGAATTTCCAAAAGGTATGATTGTCATGGCCATCATGGTAGGTCTCTCTGCTATCCTTGGTTCAGTTGCCATGGGAATGCTATTTGATGGTAATAACATCCCTGAAGACCTCATGCGTAATGGTGCTTATCAAGCCTTCCAAATGTTAGGAAATTCTTGGGGAGTTGGAAATCTTTTCGTTGTGATTTACGCTCTTACAAATATGGTCGGACAAATCGCGGCACTTGCCTTCTCTATTGACGCACCATTACAAATCCTACTCAATAACGCTGACGAAAACTACATCCCAAGCTGGCTTCGTAAACGTACTGAAAAAGGTGTCCTCATTAACGGTTACCTCCTTACAGGTGTCCTCGTTAGCCTTATCATCATCCTTCCAATTTTTGGTATCCAAGAAATTGACGGACTTGTAAAATGGATGACCAACCTCAATTCTATCGTAATGCCAATGCGTTATCTCTGGGTATTCCTTGCCTATATGATGCTCAATCGCGCTTGGAAAACATACAAAAATGCCGAATACAAGTTTGTGAACAATCCTAAACTTGGCTTTGTGATTGGTACTTGGTGCTTCCTCTTCACTGCCTTTGCTTGTATCCTAGGTATGGTTCCAAAAATTAGCTATGCTGAGAATCCAACTGCTTGGCAATTCTCTCTTCTTACAAACATCTTGACCCCAATTATTCTGATTGGTTTAGGTGTTATTCTACCAATCCTTGCAAAAAAAGAACAAAAGAAACAAATCAAATAAATTCTACTATTAGCTAGATAGTTTCACTTTTGTCTTTTCCTGAAAGAAAAATCCCTTTGAACCATAATGTTCAAGGGGATTTCTTTTTTGTCTGATAGGCTATTTCTACTTAGCTTCGTACCAAGTTACGCCTTCATTTTCATCAGCAATCAGGGGCACACTGAGTTGAATGGCTTCTTCCATGGTTTGCTTGACGAGTTTTTTGATGGCAGCTAATTCTGACTTAGGAACTTCAAGAACGATTTCATCGTGTACTTGTAGAAGCATCTTAGTCTGATAACCACCTGCAACCAAGGCTTTATCCAGCTGAATCATAGCGATTTTGAGAATATCTGCAGCCGATCCTTGGATAGGTGAGTTGATAGCTGTACGTTCCGCAAAACCACGAATGTTAAAGTTACGCGAATTGATATCTGGCAACTCACGACGACGTTTGAAAAGAGTCTCTACATAACCCTTATCACGCGCTTCACGCACCACTTCATCCATGTAGTTTTTAATACCTGGGAAGCGTTCAAAGTAGGTATCGATATAGGCCTTCGCCTCTTTACGGCTGATACCTAGGTTATTGGATAAACCAAAGTCTGAAATTCCGTAAACCACTCCAAAGTTGACAGCCTTGGCATTGCGACGGTCATTCGGAGTCACATCCTCAGGACGTTCAATCCCAAAGACACGCATGGCTGTCGAGGTATGAATATCCGCTCCTTCTTGGAAGGCCTTAATTAAGTGTTCATCCTTAGAGATATGCGCCAAAACTCGCAATTCAATCTGTGAATAGTCCGAGCTGAGAAGGACACTATCCTCCCACTCTGGCACAAAAGCCTTACGAATGAGACGACCTTGTTCCAATCGAACAGGGATATTTTGCAAGTTTGGATCCACACTAGACAGACGACCGGTCTGAGTCAAATCCTGTACAT
>CAJPKC010000242.1 GCA_905370255.1 Streptococcus oralis | reverse complement strand
GTGCCACCAGCAGTGGATGGCCTCGAAACAGCTCCAGTTCGTCACAAGACAACTGTTGCAGCGGCAGATATGCAGGCAGCAGTAGAATCTTATTTAGGACTTTAAAAGAGAGGAAGTAAACTCGGTTGGGAAACTAACTGAGTTTCTTTTCATCAGGAGGAAGGATTGTTTAAGAAAAATAAGGATATTCTCAACATAGCTTTACCTGCCATGGGTGAAAATTTCTTGCAGATGCTCATGGGGATGGTAGATAGCTACTTGGTAGCTAATCTGGGGTTGATCGCCATTTCGGGTGTGTCTGTAGCTGGAAATATTATCACCATTTATCAGGCTATTTTTATTGCCTTGGGAGCAGCAATTTCTAGTGTTATATCAAAAAGTTTGGGACAGAAAGATCAGTCTAGACTAGCCTACCATGTGACAGAAGCTCTCAAGATAACCTTGCTATTGAGTTTAATTTTAGGTGGCTTGTCCATCTTTGCAGGTCAAGAGATGATTGGTCTTTTGGGTACTGAACAGGCTGTGGCTGAAAGTGGTGGCTTATACCTATCTTTAGTTGGTGGGACAATCGTTCTCCTGGGCTTGATGACTAGTCTAGGAGCCTTGATTCGCGCTACCCACAATCCTCGACTGCCGCTTTATGTTAGTTTTTTATCCAATGCTTTAAATATTGTTTTTTCAAGTGTCGCCATTTTTATCCTTGATATGGGGATAGCTGGTGTAGCTTGGGGGACTATTTTGTCTCGTTTGATCGGGGTTGTAATTTTGTGGTCACAATTAAAACTTCCATATACGAGACCGACGTTTGGACTGGATAAAGACCTGCTGACCTTGGCGTTACCTGCAGCGGGAGAACGTCTCATGATGAGGGCTGGTGATGTAGTCATTATTGCCTTGGTTGTTTCCTTTGGGACGGAGGCAGTCGCGGGAAATGCTATCGGTGAAGTTTTGACTCAGTTCAACTATATGCCTGCTTTTGGTGTTGCGACAGCAACAGTCATGCAGGTAGCTCGAGCAGTTGGGGAGGATGATTGGGCAAGGGTGGACAGACTAAGTAAGCAAACTTTTTGGTTGTCTTTCTTTCTCATGTTGCCTTTAACGCTTAGTATCTATGCTCTCGGGACACCACTAAGCTATCTCTACACCAGCGATCCTGTGGCTATCAAAGCCAGTGTTTTAGTGACTCTTTTTTCACTTTTAGGGACTCCTATGACAACGGGGACGGTCATTTATACAGCTGTCTGGCAGGGTTTGGGAAATGCCCGACTTCCCTTTTATGCGACAAGTATCGGGATGTGGTGTATCCGTATCGGAACAGGCTACCTGATGGGAATTGTTCTTGGTTGGGGCTTGCCTGGTATTTGGGCAGGAACGCTTTTGGATAATGGTTTCCGTTGGATTTTCCTACGCTATCGTTACAAATCTTATATGACATTGAAAGGATGAAAAATGCAAGAAACGGCTTTTATTTGGGATTTGGACGGGACCTTATTGGACTCCTATGAAGCTATTTTGTCAGGAATTGAGGAGACCTATGCACAGTTTTCCATTCCTTTTGACAAGGAAAAAGTTCGAGCTTTTATCTTGAAATACTCTGTCCAGGATTTACTAGTGCAAGTGGCAGAAGAAAGAGGCTTGGATGTTGATAGGCTCAATCAAGTCCGTGCTCAGAGCTTGGCTGAAAAGAATGCCCAGGTCATCTTGATGCCGGGGGCACGCGAGGTTTTAGCCTGGGCAAATCAGCAAGGAATTCAGCAATTTGTCTACACCCACAAAGGCGATAATGCCTTGACTATTTTACGAGATTTGGGCTTGGATGTTTATTTCACAGAAATTTTGACAAGCCAGAGCGGTTTTGCTCGTAAACCAAGTCCAGAAGCAGCGACCTACCTTATCAGCAAATACCATTTAAAACCAAACCGCACCTTTTATATAGGGGACCGGACTTTGGATATCGAATTTGCTCAGAATAGTGGCATCCAGAGTATCAATTTCCTTGGAACTCCGGTGGATTGCAATCATCAGATTTCTTGTTTAGCGGATATTCCTTCTCTCTCTTTATGAAAGTTTTATGAAAGAGAATATGTCAGCTTTGTGACAAAATTCATACAAACTATTTCAATTAATGTGGTTTGTTACAGTGCTTAGACAGTTTTGTTAAACAGCCCCCAAAGGGCTTTTTTTCTTTTTTCTTTATGTTATGATAGAAAGGTACTACATTTGAAAAGGAGTTTGAATAGTATGAAGAAACGAATTATTTTAGCATCAACAGTAGCTCTATCACTTGCCCCTACCTTGGCAACTCAAGCAGAAGAAATTGTATGGTCACCACGTACAGTTGAGCAAATTCAAAACGATGTTGCTAAAAGCGAAAATAAAACAAGTTATACAATTAAGTACGGAGATACCCTAAGCACGATTGCAGAGGCTTTGGGAGTAGACTTAAATGTCCTTGCAAACTTGAACAAAATCACAAATATTGACTTGATTTTCCCAGAAACTGTACTGACTACAACTGTTAACGAAAATGAAGAAGTAACAGAGGTTGAGGTTTATACACCTCAAGAAGTTGGTTCTGATGTAGCAAGTGCAACAGCAGATTTAACAACGAATCAAGTAACAGTAGATGAACAAACTGTTCAAGTCGAAGATTTGACACAACCAGTTGAAGAAACTGAAGCTGTAGCAGAAACTACAGTATCGTCAGAAGCAACAACAGCAGAAGCAACAACAGCAGAAGCAACTACTGAAGCTGCGGCACCTGTCGTTGAAGAAACAACTACGGTCGCTGAACCAACAACTACGGTCGCTGAACCAACAACTACGGTCGCTGAACCAACAACTACAGTTGAGGAAACAACTACGGCTACTGAACCAAATACAACAGTTGAGGAAACAACTACAGCCGCTGAACCAACTACAACAGTTGAGGAAACAACTACGGTCGCTGAAACAACGACTACTGTTGAGGAGACAACTACAACAGAAGCAACAACTGAGGCTGTAACAGAAGCTCAATCAGCTCCATCAACTTACCAAGCTGAACCAAGCCAAGGTGCATCAGCAACTTATACAGCGCCAGCGGCTCCTGATTATGCAAGTATTGCAGCTTCAAAATCAGAAAATGCAGGTCTCCAACCACAAACAGCTGCATTTAAAGAAGAAGTAGCTAACTTGTTTGGTATCACATCATTTAGTGGTTACCGTCCAGGAGATCCAGGTGACCACGGAAAAGGTCTAGCGATTGACTTCATGGTCCCAGTTAGCTCAGCTCTTGGCGACCAGGTTGCTGAGTATGCTATTCAGAATATGGCTAGCCGTGGAATCAGTTATGTTATTTGGAAACAGCGTTTCTACGCACCATTCCCAAGCAAATATGGACCAGCTTACACTTGGAATCCAATGCCAGATCGTGGTAGCGTAACAGAAAATCACTATGACCACGTTAACGTATCTATGAACTAAAAATAATAAGAAGATA
>CAJPKC010000241.1 GCA_905370255.1 Streptococcus oralis | reverse complement strand
GGTCACAACGGATCCAATCTTCGCACATGATAAGAACAGCTTCCCTTACAAGTACATGTTTTTACAAGAGGAATTTGATACATCGATGACTCTTGCGGATATTCCAGTCGAAAGTGCGCACCGTGAGCTAGAACTTCAGGAAATCGCAGTTGATGCAGGTACAGCCTTCAACAACATCATAGACTGGAGGCAACGTTTGACCATGCCTCTCCTCAGCAACAATGGAGAAACTCCTAAACTATCAGGTCGTCATAGTAAAGGACAAAAGGTACAATCCCAATCATTTACTTCCACAGATGAACTATTTCAGGCAACTGTAGCTAATGTCATTCAAGGCGACTATGATTATTATGATGATGGAGACGACTTCTTTGCGGATGAAGTTATCTAAAAAGATATACAATAAGTTATATAAACACTTGCAAGAAAAAAAGCTGTTTGCTATAATAAAATAAACAATGGTTAGGAGATAAATGATGAAAGCAAAGTACTTTTTAAGAATTGTTTTAGTAGGTTTAGCCTTGATTTTACTTGGAGCTTGTGGTCAAAAATCACCTGATTCTATTGCTAAAAATGTGCTAAAAGATAGCTATACAGGCTTTTCACCAGAACATAGTTCTGATAGTTCTGTTTTTAAGGGTGGAGTAGGAACTACCTTGAAATTTGATAAAGAAAAACGAACCATCTCAAATAATGACGGTAGAAGTGTTAAGTACAGTGTACTATCAGAGGAACAAGTAAAGACTATTCCAGCCGCTTTCAGAGGGACTATTGTTAGTTTAGAAAGTCAGCTGAAAGGAAAGGATAACTTTACAATCGCTGTTGGTGATAATGCAGATAAGCCTGAGGATGCAGGTGCCTATTATCAAGTCGTCTTGACTGAGGGGGGTAAAAAAATCCGAATCATTGAACTCCTTCGTGGCTATAAAGAAGACAATGCTTTCTATGATTTCAATGGAACAGCAGATTAATTTAAAAAGTCTCAATTACTTGAGACTTTTTTTGTTGTCAGAATTTCATTGTCCCTTTAAAAACGATTTTGCCATTATTGAATATGATAGGGGTATCTTAAAAAGAAAGAAGGTATCTTTAGTGCACTATCAAACCTTTTCAGATTTGGTGAATGAGGTCAAGAATCTCAATGGTGAAATCACAGGTGAGAATGCAAAAAAGCTGGCAGAGTTCTATTCCTATTGGAATAACTATTTAGAACCGACTCCTGCATTTATGGCATTTCTCACCTATTTACCAGGAGGGATTGCCAAGGCTCTTTATCAAATCACTTCCAGTCTAGAACATGTTTTTAATAATATGTTCAAGCTCTTTGGGCTTTTCGGATATTTGGGGGATCAGAAGACAGTCATTGGTCAATTTTTCTACTGGTTTCAGATATTAGGAACGTCCTTGTTTACTCTGATTTTGGTTGTGTCGGTCGTCGTAGGAGTCTTTACTAAGCCAGTAAAGTATAAGGGGGTAATTATTAATTTCCTTTTGGTAACTGCAGTAACCTCGGTTTTGCCTTTAGCTTTGACCACTATCTCAACAGCAGTGGCACAGGATGCCATGTCTATCCAGACAGTCTCCAGTGAAGCGCCATCTGGCAGTAAACCGACTTCCTCCTTGGCTCTTCAACCCATGAAAAATAATGTAGTAGACTTAAAAGTCTTGATCTACAAGGATTTTTCTACGGAGTTGTTTCCAATGGATGATTATGGCTATATCAAGCCCGTTCAGGAGGGGTCAACTCCTGTCAATAATATCACGGATGACCCTGCACAGCGGGACACGACTGATTTTGCGACCAAGATTGATTTTGGGGCAAACTATGGTACGACAAATCCAAAACTGTTAAAGGATATGCAGGAAACCGACAAAATAGCAGGGATTAAGGGCTTGTTCCTCCATAAGTTGAATTCTAATAACACTGGAGTTGAAAGCATTACAGAACACCGCCTCATTAATCAATTGAGTGCTTTTGAATCCGTTTATATGCGCTATAAAGTCAACTGGATAGGGATGTTTCTTCAGTACATTATCCTTGTTGTTCTCTTGGTCAGCATGATCATTAAGCTCGTCAAATCAGTTTTTGATATTCTGATTGAAGCAATGATTTCTCCGATTCTTGGTTATAGCTCCCTATCAAACTCAAAGAAATACAAAGAGTTGTTAAGAACGATTGGCGGTGCCTTAGCAGGAATCTTCTTTGAAGTTATCATTATGCGTGTAACCCTTGAGATTTTCAGAGATTTACCAATCCTTTCTGTTTCAGCTGTAACGAAGCTTTCTGGCGGATTCTTTGACGGACTCAATATGTGGGAACAGTGTCTCGCAGCTGCCTTTGTCTATGTGGGGGTATTCTTTGCAGCCATGCAAGGAGTGGCCATGATCGAGCGCTGGCTTGGAGTTTCAACGGGTCATAGTGAAACAGCTCAACAACTGCTCGGAGCTATGATGATGGGCAATGCCTTTGCGGCTGGAGCAGGAGGTGTCTTTAATGGGGGTATGGCGCTTGGTCAATTTGGTATGGATATGGCTAAAAAAGCTCCAGATGCCCTGTCTAAAGGAAGTCAGATTCTGGGGAATAGCCTTGCCAGAACTGGAGGTGGTATTCAAGGTGCTTTGAACTCTGTAAAAGACCAAGGCTTTATGAATGCGGCCAAAGGTGGTGTAAGCAATATGGTTGATTTGGCAGAATGGAAAGCATTTGAAGCCATGCAAAATACGAAAGGTGCAGTTGGCAATGCTTTAAATAACTTGGATGATAAAGCCGCCTCTGCTCAAAATGCGACCTATAACGCTTTGAAAAACGATGCGGTTCCTGGAATTGATCAATTTGGACCAGTTGACATTCCTGAGCCACCAATCGATCCAGGAACAACGGATGCACCTATTGTCGATCCAACTCCTTCAGCTGAAGGAATGGAGTCCCCAATTCAAGATCCAAATCCACCTGCAGATGCACCAGTTTCAGAATCTACACCACCAGCACAGCCTGATTCTTCTCAACAAAAATTTCAACAGAGCATGAATCAAATGAATTACATGAACCAACAAATGCAACAAGCAGGACAGCGTATGCAGGGAGGACGTCATATCACTGGCGCTGAGAGTGACGACGAAGAAGAATAGGCGGAACTATGGATCTAACAGGGAAGAACATTGTTATCACAGGAAGCCTACGTCCTCTAACTCGAGAAGAAGCCATACGATTTTTAGAAAGTAAAGGAGCTGTCGTTCAAAATTATATATCTTCTAGGACAGATATATTGGTTTTAGGACACAAGCAGTTGAATCTTTTTGATCCAGATAAAAGGTCTAAAAAGCATGATGCAGCGCTTAGAAGACTATCAGAAGGCCAATTGATTACTTTTCTTTCTGAAGAATCATTCTTTGATTTAGTTAAGAAGTCTCAAGATTGAGGCTTCTTTTATTGTGCAAAAAAGTATATAACTTTTTGTGTAATTACTTCCTGAAAGATAATGG
>CAJPKC010000240.1 GCA_905370255.1 Streptococcus oralis | reverse complement strand
AATAGTTTTGATTATTTTCAACATGAAAACTCTTCAAAAATTATGCAGGGGCATCTAAATCAACAGGAAAAAGCCTTGAAATCAAGGCTTCAGATTGAAGACAAAGTCCTTAGAACCCAAGTTTCTAAGGGCTTTTCTTTGTGTAAAGTCGTATAATAGAGGTAAGAAAAGTTGTGAGGTGTTCCCTATGTTTCACAAAGAAAATCTAGACTACAACCACAATCAAGTTGGTTTTTACACGCTAGACGAACTCGTTCCGCCAGACCATTTTCTTCGTTAAGTTGAGCAGGTTATCAATTTTTCCTTCATCTATGACTTAGTCGCAGATACTTATTCTGAGGATAAAGGACGTCCTAGTTTAGACCCTGTTATGCTGGTTAAAATCCCTCTCATCCAATGTTTCTAAGGTATCTGTTCCATGCGCCAAACTATCAAGGACATTGAGGTCAATACCGCCTATCGCTGGTTTCTGGATTCGAGCTTAAACGATAAGGTTCCTCATTTTACCACTTATGGCAAAAATTACAATCGTCGTTTTCAAGATAAGGAAGTAATAGAGGAAATTTTTCATTATGTTCTATCCATTGTATGGGGGCAAGGTTTGATTGACCCGACTGAGTTTTTTATTGATGGGACTCATATCAAGGCTGCAGCTAATAACCACAAATATACTCATCAAGTTCTAGACAAGCAAGCTAAGTTTATGAGTAAGCAACTGGAAGTTGAGATTGACTTAGATCGGAAAAATCACGGAAAAAAGTCGTTTGAGCCTGCAAAAGAAAGCTAGGCTGAGCCGAAGAAGACTTCTACTACCGACCCTGAAAGTGGTTGGTTTCACAAGGGAGAGCATAAGGAAGTGTTCGCCTACAATGCCCAAGTAGGATGCGATAAGCATGGATGGGCACTAGCTTATAGTATCGATGCTGGCAATGTGCATGACAGTCAGGCTTTTCTTGCACTTTTTGAACAGTTGAAGAGATTCCAATCTGACTACCTTATTGCCGATGCTAGCTATAAGACTCCAAGTATTGCAAAATTCCTCCTTGACCAAAATATTACACCTGTATTCCCTTATACTCGCCCTCGTGGAAAGAAAGGGAAGCTTAGCCCTAAGGACTTTATCTATGATGACTACTATGACTGTTATCTTTGCCCTGAAAATCAAGTGTTAGCTTACTCTACAACAAATCGCGATGGCTATCGTGAGTATAAAAGTGATCCTAAGATTTGCGCAATTTGTCCTCTGTTATCCAGTTGCACAGAAAGTAAAAAGAAACAGAAAGTCGTTACTCGCCATATTTGGAGGGAGTATTTAGAGATTTGTGAGGAGATTCGGCATCAAAAGGGAAGCAAGGAACTTTACCAGAAACGTAAAGAAACGGTGGAGCGGCTTTTTGGCACGGCCAAAGAATACCACAATCTACGTTATACGAGAGAAGTAGGTAAGTCCAAAATGAAGGCAAAAGTTGGACTTACTTTGGCATGCCTGAATATCAAAAAATTGGTAAAAATGATGGCGGGGAAGCCTTTTTATTTTTCGCTGAAAACTATTTTGATAAAGATTTTAGCCTATTTTGAGAATAGTAACGCTGAAAATATAAAAAAGACAAACATTAAAACGATGTTTGTCTTCAATCTGAAACAACGGATTTGCCGTTGCTTTTTTGCATGATTACGATAGTCTTGGTAAAATAGAATTGCTTAATAAACCATTTAGAAAGGCTATCCCATGCATATTCACTATAACACAAATCAAACAACTTTACCACTAGAAATCAGTTCTTTCTTGCCACAGGACCATCTCGTCTTTACTATTGAAAAAGTGGTGAATACCTTGGAGGATTGTCACTTCCATGCCTTCTATCATGCCTTTGCTCGCCCGTCTTATCACCCTAAAATGCTTATAGCTACTCTTCTATTTGCCTATTCACAAGGGATTTTCTCTGGACGAAAAATCGAAAAAATGATGATTGAAAATCTCGCTATGCAATACCTAACAGGACCGTTGGTTGTCAGCTATCGCACCATCAATCGTTTTCGAGTCGCTGAAGGGATGGAAGAACTCATACGTAATCTTTTCATGGACCTCAATCTTCGTTTAAAAATGGAAGAGTTAGTGACCTTAGATTGTCTGTTTATTGACGGGACTAAGATTGAAGCCAATGCCAACAAGTATAGTTTTGTGTGGAAGAAAGCGACAGAGAAATTCTCCGCCAAACTGCAAGAACAGATACAGAACTATTTTCAAGAAGAAATCACTCCCCTTATCCATCAAGCTATCGAACTGGATACACAAGAGCCTATCTCCTCAGAGCAGTTGCTTGCATTCGCTCAAGTCCTTGAAGAAGAATTGGAAACACTGAACCAGAACATTGAGGAGACAGCTGTTAAAGGGAAGGATGAACGTAAAACCCCGCGTCGTAAACTCAAGAAAGTCTTGCGTAAAGTCAAAGATGATTTTTCAGTACGTGCTGAAAAGTATGAGAAGTATCAAGAGACATTTAAAGGGCTCAACAGCTTTTCCAAAACCGATCCAGATGACACTTTTATGCGAATGAAAGAAGATCATATGAAAAATGGCCAACTCAAGGCTGCTTATAATCTTCAAATCGCTACTGAAAACCAATTTGTTCTTCACTATGATGTCTTTTCAAATCCGACAGATACCAAGACTCTTCTACCCTTACTTGAAACCTATCTGCATGAATTGAAGACAGTTGTCGCAGATGCTGGATATGGAAGTGAAGAGAACCTCCTTCGTTTAGATGAAAAGGAGGTGAACCATCTGATTAAATATGCCATGTTTGATAAGGAACAGAAGAGAGGGTATAAACAGTCGGATAGAAACTTAGCGAATTGGCACTATGATGACAAGGAGGATAGCTACACACACCCTGATAGCTGGTGCTATCGTTTTCACCATATCAAACATCAGAAAACACAGACGGACTTTCAACAGGAAATCAAGGTTTACTACGCTGATGAACCTGAATCAGCCCCTCAAAAGGGACTGTATATGAACGAACGCTATCAAAACTTGAAAGCTAAAGAATGTCAGGCGCTTTTATCTCCCGAAGGTAGACAGATTTTCGCTCAACGCAAGATTGATGTGGAACCTGTCTTTGGGCAGATAAAGGCTTGTTTGGGTTACAAGAGATGTAATCTGAGAGGGAAGCGTCAAGTGAGAATTGACATGGGATTGATACTTATGGCCAATAACCTCCTCAAATACAATAAGAGAACGACTCAAAATTAAAAAGCTAGAGTTCAGTTCCGCTATTGGAGATCTCTAGCTTTTTTGTGGCTGAGAACTATTTTGTCTCAGGCTCTTTTCTATAGGATTTATACTTCTTTTTCAGAAGTTTTTACTTCAGCTTTTTTGGCAGACTTAATTTGAATCTTGCCCTTGCTGGTCATAACTGCCTTGAGGTCTTTTTCGCTTGGATTTTCAAGGTAGTAGTCAGTGATTGCGTCCTCAATATAGTCTTGAATAGTACGACGA
>CAJPKC010000239.1 GCA_905370255.1 Streptococcus oralis | reverse complement strand
CGGTGATGTTCAATTGAATACCAGTGTTTTCAACGAATTTTGCAAGTGATGCTGAGAAAGCACCGTTCAACATTCCGATGATAGCCCCGATACCTGTAAGAGCGATGGCAAGTTTAATACCACCTTCTAGCGCTTTGGAGAATTTCACTCCAAAAAGTAGAGCCAATACTGTCAAAATGATCAGCATGATGATTGGTCCACCCATGTCCAAGATAGGTTTGAACAGCTTATTGGCTAGTTCGATAATGACATCCATAATAGTTCCTCCCTTTTTATGTTGTATGAATGTTAACTAAATAAAGTATTTATTAGCTTAATCCGTGTTCTTTAATAGCTGCTTCAATATTGTCAAATACTGGAGCACTCATCGCTGGGATACGGAACAAGATTGGTCCAGCTTCGATTACTGGAATACCTGGGTCAAAACCAAGGTCTGTCGCGGCAATTGGTGTGAAGATATCATAACCTTTGATAAGGTCTTCGTTAACGTCTTTAACCATTACTGCATCACAGTGAACATCAAAACCGCGGTTTGAAAGTTCTTCTTCAAGAGCACTTTTAATTTGGTGGCTTGAGTTAACACCTGCACCGCAGGCAGCAAGAATTTTAATCATATGGATTTCCTCCGATTTAATATTTTTTATTGACAAGATTAAGCTGTTGCTTCAGCTATATAAGCATAGAGGGCTTCTGGTTCAGAAATTTTTGATAGGTCTTCAAGATGACCATTTCCAGTAAAGAAGTCCATCAACTGAGCAAGAATGTTAGTTTGACTTGAGCTTGAGTTATTAATAATAAAGAAGAGCAAGGATACTTCTACTTCCTTATCTGGTGCAATCATATTATGGAAAGTCACCGGTTTCTCTAATCGAACGACCACAACTTTTTCAGCTAGATTATGAACAATATCTGTGTGAGGAATAGCTACATTCGGCAAATACTTACCCAAAAATTCCATATCTAAGCCAGTTGGAAATGACTTTTCACGCGTGATCAAGGCTTCACGATAAGTTGGAGTTACGATTTCTCGTTCTTCCAATAAAGTTGCAACCTGATCAAAGAGTTTTTCTTGATTATCCGCTTCTAAGCAAAACACAAGGTTTTTGTCAAAGAAATGATCTAATCCCATAAGGTTTTCCCTTCTTTCCATTAACTTTATGCTATAAGTATAACACTATATGAAATCGTTGTCAATATTTTTCTGTTGTTTTTTGTCTCTTTTTTTATATTTTTGTTGTTTTTGTATCTTGTTGTATAAAAACAAACATATAAACAAACACCTCAAACATTTTTTCTGTTCTAGAAAATCGAGTAGGGGATAATCTCTAGCCCCTCTCACACCACCGTACGTGCCGTTCGGCATACGGCGGTTCAACTAACTTTTAACGCATGTCGTTCAAGGTAATAATCCAAACACGAAACCAGTCCACGTTTCTCAAGGACTGGTTTTGATATAGCACGTTTAAGTACCGACTTCTGAGCTACTAATTGATAGTGGTCACCCCAGCCAGATACCTTATCTGCTATCCATTTAGGAACTCCTAACTTAAGCAATCCCCATAATCGTCTAGATTTCTTCTTCCATTGCTTCCAGATAATCACTCGTAGGCGAGTGCGCAAGCGCTCATCTATGCTGGTGACAATACTTTTCATATTTCCCAATGAGAAATAGTTTATCCATCCTCGAATAGACAAATTCAGTTGCTCAATACGTCTTGTTAAGTCTATACTCCATTTCCTCTGTGTTAGTTTCTTCAATTTAAGCTTAAATCTCCGAACACTATCTTGATGGGGGCGACTTTTCCAACCAGCTGATGATTTCCAGAACCCGAAACCTAAATATTTCAACTCTCTTGGTCTGGTAATCTTAGTCTTGGTCATGTTTACTTTCAAACCTAGCCGTTTCTCAATAAAACGACTGACTGAATACATCACACGCTTAGCGGCAGCCTCGCTTCCGACCGTAATCACACAATCATCTGCGTAGCGCACAAATCGAAGTCCCCTCTTTTCTAATTCCTTATCCAATTCATTAAGCATGATATTGGATAAGAGAGGAGATAAATTTCCTCCCTGTGGTGTGCCAACTAGCGTTTTATGACGCTGACCGTTAATGATAACACCTGAATGAAGATATTTACGAATCAAGGATTCCGTATCTCCGTCTTCGATAATGTTATGTACTAAGGACATCAATCTATCTTGAGGAACTGTATCGAAGAATTTCTCTAGGTCTATATCCACTATCCACTCATAGCCGTCATTTAAGTACTCTAAGAGCTTCATGATGGCTTTTTCACATGACCTATTTGGTCTGAAGCCATAACTCGTATCTGAGAAATGGGGTTCACAAATGGGGGTAAGGACTTGAATAATGGCCTGTTGAATCATTCTATCCATAACTGTTGGAATTCCTAACTGACGAATGCCTCCGTTTGGTTTGGGAATCTCAACTCTGAGAACTGGTTGAGGCTTATATTTTCTTTGTTTTATCCGTTCCTTAGTCAGGCGCCAGTTTTGTCTGAGATAATTATCCATCTCTTCGATAGTAATTCCATCAATCCCAGCTGAGCCCTTATTGGATTTTACTTGCTTGTAAGCTTCCAGCATATTTTCGCGTGATAATATCTTATCTAGCAATTTTGACATGTGCGTATTCCTTTCTTGTTTTGGTGCCTGAGGGACATCTTATATTGGTGAACCTTCATCTAGTCAATACGTGATAGAGTCCAGTTCTATCAGACCGTTCGTTTTACAGACACAAGTGAAGTAGGATTACTTCAATTAGTTGTTCACCCCTTCGCTCCACTTCCATTACAGAAGTTTCCTCACTACTATGGGCTCGGCTGACTTCTCATGATTCGTTGTTACTACGCTTTCAGCGCTCATGAGACCTCACAGGATAAGTCGTACATCTTTCCTCGTTTACTCTCGTGATTTACGCATATAGGTTACGACTACCTTTTTGGACTTTAGAGTTTTAGGCCCCCTTATCCGCTATATACGCCTTACTATCACGTTCCTGTTCGTAGAGCCACGATTTCGCTATCCCTTCCTCTCCCCGCTACCTCACGATAGTCAGGCTTGGGAATCGCTATTGGGTTCACCGGTAGCGGGTGCCCACGGAGGACTTACACCTCAGATGTACGACATGCCCGTCGTACCTAAAAAAGAGCCAGGCGGCTCTTTTTATTTATGACTCAATTTCTTGGTCAAGAAGTCTCCCAAGAATTGGATTGCAAAGATAATCAAAATGATAATGATGGTTGCCAAGATGGTCACATCGTGATTGTAGCGGTTAAATCCATAAGCGATGGCTACGTTACCGATACCACCAGCTCCAACCGCACCGGCCATAGCTGTTTCCCCAACAAGGGAAATCAAGGTCACAGTCGTCACACGAATCAAATCTGGAAGATCTTCTAGTAAGCCTTAGCTTCCTAGGTTAAAATTTTTTACCCGAAAAACTTCTTTTTTCTAGTGATAAAATCAGCCCTATCACACTC
>CAJPKC010000238.1 GCA_905370255.1 Streptococcus oralis | reverse complement strand
TTCGAACGCTATGCGGATGGTACAGTTCGCTGGAATGACTGCCTGAACTGGATGAAGGCTGGTATCCTCTATGCAGATCGTGTATCTACTGTATCGCCAAGCTATGCTTATGAAATCATGACAACAGAGTTTGGATGTGGTTTGGATCAAATTCTTCGAATGGAGTCTGGTAAGGTTTCTGGTATTGTAAATGGAATAGATACAGATCTTTACAATCCAGAGACGGATCCTTTATTGGATTACCATTTTAATAAATCTGATCTGTCAGGAAAAGCTCAGAATAAAGCTAAACTTCAAGAAAAAGTTGGTCTTCCAGTTCGTCCCGATGTTCCAATGATTGGTATTGTGTCGCGTTTGACAAGACAGAAAGGTTTTGATGTCGTTGTTGAAGGTTTGCATCGCATGCTTCAAGAAGATGTTCAAATTGTTCTCTTGGGTACAGGTGATCCTGGTTTTGAACAAGCCTTCTCATGGTTTGGTCAAGTATTCCCAGATAAACTTTCTGCCAATATTACCTTTGATGTCAAGCTAGCACAAGAAATTTATGCAGCCTGTGATATTTTCCTCATGCCAAGTCGTTTTGAACCTTGTGGACTTTCTCAAATGATGGCTATGCGTTATGGAACATTACCACTTGTTCATGAGGTAGGCGGGTTGAGAGATACTGTCCAACCATTCAATCCAATTGAAGGAACGGGTACAGGATTTAGTTTTAATAACTTAACCTCTTACTGGCTAAATTGGGCATTACAAACAGCCTTGGATGTCTACTATAATCATCCAGATGTGTGGAAAAAACTTCAAGTACAAGCTATGGAATGTGACTTCTCTTGGGATACAGCATGTCAGTCTTATCTCGATTTGTATCACAGCTTAGCAAATTAAATAAATAAAATCGTATGATGTTTTCATACGATTTTTTGAGATGATGAAAGTATGGTGAATAAATGAATAAAGCTAGAGGACTCTGTGTCCTAGATGTTGATGGAACTCTGATAGAAGAAGAGGTTATTGATTTATTAGGGAAAGAGGCAGAGTGCGAAGAAGAAGTAGCCCTGCTAACGGCTCAAGCGATGAGTGGAGAATTAGAGTTCGAAGTAAGTTTAAAAAAACGTGTTTCTCTTCTTAAAGGTCTCTCTATCAATGTTTTTGATAAGATTTATCATGAACTTCACCTTAGTAAAAACGCTGCCCAGTTTATTAAAGTTCTTCAAGAAAATCAGATAGAAGTCGGTTTAGTATCAGGTGGATTTACCACTATCGTGGATAGATTAGCAAAAGATTTGGGAATTTCATTATATACTGCAAATCAGCTAGAAATCAGAGATGATCATTTAACTGGAAATCTTATTGACCCTATTATAAGTAGAGAAGTTAAAGAAAAACCATTGCTCAGTTGGGCTCAAGAGTTAGAGGTACCTTTCGAGAGGACAATAGCTATCGGTGATGGAGCTAATGACTTAAAAATGCTTAAAAGTGCAGGACTTGGTATAGCCTTTTGTGCCAAGGATATTGTGAAAAAGGAAATAAATCTTCAGGTAGATGAGAGAGATTTTGGGAAAGTTTTGGAAATGATAGACTTCCTTTAGATAGAAAGAGGAATCAAAATGAAAATTGTTATAGCACCTGACTCCTTCAAGGAGAGTCTTCCTGCAAAACAAGTGGCAGAAGCTATAAAAAGAGGATTCGAAAAGGCTATACCAAACGTGGAGTGTTTACTTTTACCTGTTGGTGATGGAGGTGAAGGAACAGTAGACGCCATTAAAAGTTCTCTAGGTTTGGAAGAAAAAAGAGTCCAGGTAACTGGCCCTTTTGGTGATGAGGTTTTGATGTCTTACTTTCAAAAAGGAGAATTAGCTCTATTTGAAGTTGCAAATTTAGTAGGTCTTGCTGAAATTCCTTTTGAAAAACGTAATCCTCTAAAGATTCAAACAAAGGGAGTTGGACAGCTGATTCTACATTTAATAGAGCAGGGTATAAAAGATATCTACGTCGGTGTCGGTGGTACGGCTAGTAATGATGGTGGAATTGGCATTGCTTCAGGACTTGGTTATCAGTTTTATGACAAAAACGGAATTGTACTTCAAGCAAATGGTCAATCTCTATTTGATATCAGGAAAATTTCGAGGGAGGGAGTGCTTCAAATTCCTTCTGATGTACATATAAAAATACTTGCAGATGTGACCAATCCGCTTTGTGGACCTCATGGTGCTACCTTCACATTTGGAAAACAAAAGGGATTGGATCCATCTAAATTTCAAGAAGTTGATGCTGCTATTAAAGACTTCTATAGTAAAATTGGACCTGAAATATTAAAATTAGATGGTGCAGGAGCTGGTGGTGGTATTGCAGCTGGCTTGTGTGCCTTCGCTGGAGCAGAGATTGTATCTGGTATTCAAACTTGTTTAGATTTGATAAACTTCGATCAAAAAGTTACTGATGCAGACCTAGTGATTGTTGGCGAGGGTAGACTGGACTTGCAAAGTCTAGCTGGAAAGGCGCCAATTGGAGTAGCAAAAAGAACACCTAGGGGTGTTCCAGTTCTTGCTATTTGTGGTAGTTTATCAGAGGATTTACCACCCTTACCATTTGAAAATATCGTTGCAGCTTTTTCTATACTAGAAAAAAGCGAACCATTAGAAGATAGTTTAAAAAATGCAGCAACTTATTTAGAAAATACTGCAGCAAATATCGGTCAAATCTTATCATTGAAACAGAGTTAACCAAACCATTTTTTCCAGAGAGAAGTCGTAGTTTTTTTCATCTCTTTTTCCTGCCACAAGTCTGAGAAGGCCTTTCTGAGGTCTTTTTCACTTGTTTGAACCGGAACATCGCTATGAATAACCAGTCCGAAAGGAGAAGAGTTATGATCTTCAGAAACGATAGTTGCTTGGCAATTGTCATCTTTGGCATGTTTTAGATAAAAGACTTGTTTGTCAAATTCAACTTGAGGAGAAATTTTGACAAATAGAGGTTCAGTTTCTTTCTTTAGGGTCTCTAGTATTGTTAAAAATGCCTTTTGAAATTTGTCATCATTCGCAGTAGCGAGTTCAGCGTAGCCAAGAACACGTTCTTCAAAGGTACCAAGAAAACGTCTTTGTTCGTCTGGATTTAACTTAAGTCCACCATTGGCTTTTTCTAATATTTTTTTTGATACATCAGTCATAAATATAGTATATCATAAAAGTCTATAGATAAGGCGGAAAAGAAAGCGATTACTTAATGAACTTAAGGAAAATTTGCACAAAGATAACGTTTTTTCTTGAAAAAGGTATCTTTTTGATGTATCATAGAGGTGTAAAATAATTTAACTCAAAGGAGAGTAAAAAATGTCAATTATTACTGATGTTTACGCTCGCGAAGTCCTAGACTCACGCGGTAACCCAACACTTGAAGTAGAAGTTTACACTGAATCAGGTGCTTTCGGACGTGGTATGGTTCCATCAGGAGCTTCTACTGGTGAACACGAAGCAGTTGAACTTCGCGACGGTGACAAATCTCGTTACGGTGGTCTTGGTACACAAAAAGCTGTTG
>CAJPKC010000237.1 GCA_905370255.1 Streptococcus oralis | reverse complement strand
AAAGGAGCTGCGCAAGTAGACACAATTTTTTTGAAACAAAAGAACGTTTTTCTATCCGAAAGTATTCTGTCGGAGTTGCTTCTGTTTTATTATCGACGTTATTTTTTGCTTGTGGAAGTGTTTTTGCGGACGAAGTGAAGAATAATACAGATTCACAAACTTCAGTTGTCGCACAAGAGAATCAAGGTGAGAGACACAAGGAATCTGGTCTTGAAGCAAATGAAGCTGTAACGCAAGCTAACACTAGTGTTACGCCGAGTGAATCAGCCTCTCCAATTTCACAAGATAGTGCCGAAAACTCTGCAAATGTGATTAAAGAGGAAAAGACTGAAAGACAATCAAATGATGTTGTAGCACCAGATAGAACTAGTGCTACACAAGCTGAGTCGACCTCTTCAACTTCACAAGCTAGTGACGAAGCCCCTGCACATGTGGTTAAAGAGGAAAAGACTGAAAAACAATCAAATGCAGTTGCAACACCAGCTAGCACTAGTGTTGCACCAGCTGAGTCAGCTTCTCCAACTTCAAAAGCCAATGCCGAAGCCTCTTCATCTGCAGCTAGCGAGAAAAAAACTGAGGCACAACCTACAACTAGATCAAGACGTTCTAAAAGAGAACTGCCTTCATCAGGTGGTGCAACAACCTATGTGAAAACAGGTGATACAATTACCGTACAAAATCCAGATGTTGAAGTGAATTTTCCAAATGGTAACGGATTGTATGCCCCAGTAGAAACTGTCATTCGCATGAATATGCCTGATAGTTTAACCATCAATCGTAATGATAAACTGGTGGTTGATATTCCACCTGCTGTGAGAATTCCTACAAGTTTGCACTATGATGTGACGGGACCAGGTAGTCAAGTTATCGGGAATGCTTTCTTGGATTCAGTCAATAACAAAGTAATCACTACTTTTACAGATTACTTTGAAAGAAATAATCTCGGAAAAAATTATACGTTAAACATTAGTACAGGTTGGAAATCAACTGTTCAACCAAATGTTCCAACAGAACTCAATTTCAGTGGAACCAAGATTACAGTAACAGTAGGCCCCGAAAATGCTCCAACACCAGCAGCAAAATCAAAGGTTGAAAAATACGGAGAAGCAGTAACAGGACATCCTGAATTAATCAAATGGACCATCCGTGTAAATGCAGGAAGTCTAGTAGCTCCACAGGTTTTAAACAACTACCAATTGATTGATAGTCTTCCAGATGATCAAGAATTGGTTCAAGATGGTGATGCAGTATTAACAGAGTTTGATAATCAAACAAAAGCAACATGGCGAGCAGGGCATGCAACACCAATTCCTGACGATCATGTGGATTTGTGGAATGGAAAAGCTCTTAGAGCCGAAAAGGTTCAGTCAATTTCACCGTGGGTATCTAAAGGAAATGCAATTCAATTATTAGAAAATATCAAAACAAGTTCGTCTGGTTTTTCATTCAAGATAGCACAACTGAATGAAATGATTTACGTTCGTTATATGACTAGATTAAAGAATGTTTCAGCGAACCCTACACTCGAAGAGTTGCAACAAAAACACGGAAATGATATTAAAATCACCTATAACAATGGAGAAGAGTATAGTTACCAAGCAACTTTTGCCTTTAAGGCAGGAGGATCTGGTTCAGCTACAAAAGCAAAAAAACCAGCAAGGGTCGATTTATCATTTACGAAACAATTGGAAGGAAGAAATTTAAAACGTGGCGAGTTCACTTTTAATTTGATTGACGATAGTACAGGTCAAGTTGTTGACACTCAAAAAAATGATAGTTTGGGTAATATTACTTTTGATCCACTCTTGTTTAATTCTGTAGGGATCTATCATTATACAGTTGAGGAAGTCACTGGTTCAGAAACTGGTATGACTTATGATCCAATGAAAGCTAACGTAACAATCACGGTAAATGCTAACGGAGATTCCTACGTAGCTCAAACAAGTATGCCAGCTGATACTGAGTTCAACAATACCTTCAAATCATCTCCTGTTAAGGTAAATCTGGAATTTAATAAAGAACTTTCAAACGGTAATTTGAACGCTGGTGACTTTAGCTTTACCTTGACTGCTAACACTCCGGGTGATACCAATACCGACCAAAGAGTGACCAATGCTGCCAATGGTAAAATCAACTTTAGTGAATTGTCATTTGATAAAGAAGGTGTCTACAACTACACTGTTAAAGAAGTGAAAGGAAACGTTGCAGATGTTGACTATGATGCTATGACAATTGACGTTACGGTTACAGTAACCAAAGACGCTGATACAGGCCTCTTGTCAGCAACTACAGCGATGACTTCATCAGGTGGTGAAGCAACAGATGCAAATGACAGAATCTTCAACAACCATGTCGTTGCTCCTGTCACTGCGCAATTTGACTTCAGCAAGGTTCTTGCAGGTCGTCAGTTGACTGCTGGTGAATTTAGCTTTGAGTTGGTAGACCCAAGCGATACTTCAACAGATCCAAACGGAAAAGTTCTTCAAACGAAGACAAATGATGCCAACGGACTTGTGAAATTTGATGCTCTTACCTTCAAGAATGGTCAAGAAGGAACGCATAAGTACATCGTACGTGAGGTTCAAGGTTCACTTACTGGGGTAACTTATGATCCAATGAAGGCAGAGGTGACAGTGACTGTAACGAAAGCAGGTCATACTCTTACAGCAACCAAAGCCCTTCCAACAGATACAGAGTTCAATAATACCTTCACACCAGGTGCAACTACAGCACAATTTAATTTCACTAAGAAATTGGAAGGAAAAACGCTTGAAGATGATGCCTTCACCTTTGAATTGCTTGAAAATGGCCATGTAATCCAAACGAAGAAGAATAAAGCTGACGGAACGATCCAATTTGACGCGATCTCATACGCAACAGAAGGAACTCACACCTATACTGTTCGTGAAGTAGCCGGAGCAGATACAGACATTGACTATGATACTATGAACGCAGAAGTGACTGTTAACGTCACTAAGAATGCGACAACAGGTGTCTTGACAGCCAATGTCACAATGCCAGCTGATAGCGAATTTAACAACTATGCGGTAGCCCCAGTCACAGCACAAATCGACTTCAGTAAGGCTCTTGCAGGCCGTACCCTTAAAGCTGGTGAGTTCAGCTTCGTCTTGAAAGATAAGAATGGTACGGTTCTTCAAACGAAGACTAATGACGCCGATGGTAAAGTAGCCTTCGATGCGCTTACATATAAGAACAATGAAGTTGGCGAGCATAAGTACACTGTAGAAGAAGTAGCTGGTTCAGAAGCAGGAATGACTTATGATCCAATGAAGGCAGAGGTGACAGTGACTGTAACGAAAGCAGGTCATACTCTTACAGCAACCAAAGCCCTTCCAACAGATACAGAGTTCAATAATACCTTTACACCAGCAGCGACAAGCGCACAATTCAATTTCACTAAGAAATTGGAAGGAAAAACGCTTGAAGATGATGCCTTCACCTTTGAATTGCTTGAAAATGGCCATGTAATCCAAACGAAGAAGAATAAAGCTGACGGAACGATCCAATTTGACGCGA
>CAJPKC010000236.1 GCA_905370255.1 Streptococcus oralis | reverse complement strand
TTCACACACACACGGTTTAACCTGCATCTAAAAGCATGAGAAATTTTGCAAGAGAACTTGCTTTGTATAGTATTTAAGAACGCAAGAACAAATGTTTTTGGCATCTGCTTTTTTGCGCCCCTTTTGACAAAATTAGAACGCCCCTTATCAATCCTAGGATTGTTTTAAGGACTGTTACTAGGTTTATCAAATGGAGATACTGCTCAAAGCATCTAACTTAAAACATTAAGTTTGGTTCTATTGGTAAATTTTCCATGTACTAGCCTAACTTAAAAAGCTTAAAGAAACCTTAAAGAAAACTTTAAGCGAGGGAGATTTTTTTAAGAAAGCTGTTATCTATTAACGCATAGAAAGAATTGAAGGATTTTTACAAAAAAATCACAGACAGGAGAAACAAATGGCACTAATCGCTATATTGGTTCAATTCAATCTGATAACGGCAGCTCAAAAAGAAGAAATTCTTCAAGATATGCCACAATCAAACATGCAGTTAGAGAGATATCTAATCAGCAAGGGCTATGTGACAGAAGAAGATATGCTGAAAGTCATGAGTTACTATTACCGTGTACCTCATGTCAATCTATCACAGTTTGTGATAGAAAAGGAAGCTGTCGAGAAGGTTTCAGAAAAAGTTGCTAAACGTCATGGATTGATTCCGATCTCTTTCACAGATGGGGAAGAGGGAGAAGAACCCAAGTTAGTAGTTGCGATGGCAGACCCAAGCAACTATATCGCCCTAGACGACGTTAAAATCGTTTCTAAGATGGCGGTAGAACCTTATGTAACTTTTCGGGATGATATTGAAAAGTATATCGATCAATACTATTCTAAAGGAGAAGAAGCCCAACAGGCAGCGACCGAAATCGAAGGTTTTAATGTGGATGAAGAGATCGTCGAAGAAGATCTCGAAATCAAAAACGCTCCGGTTGTACGTTTGATTGACTCGATTATCAGTCAGGCAATCAAGACGCGGACCAGCGATATCCATATTGAGCCCTTTGAAAAAGTTGTTCGTGTTCGTTTCCGGGTTGACGGGACTTTGGTGGAAAACATGCAGTTGAAAGCCAATGCTCACTCAGCCATTGCGACACGGATTAAGATCATGAGTGGTCTGGACATTGCTGAGCGGCGGATTCCTCAGGATGGACGGATTGAGACAACCATCGACGGCAAAGAAGTCGATATGCGGGTTTCAGTCTTGCCTACTGTATTTGGTGAAAAAATCGTTATTCGGATTTTGAGCCGGAATGCAACTCTCCTCAGTAAAGAGGAGCTGGGATTCTCGCCAACCAACCAGAAGCTCTTTGAAGATATTCTTAAGGCGCCAGAAGGCATTATCTTGCTGACTGGTCCTACAGGAAGCGGAAAGACAACCACTCTCTACACAGCGCTCCGTGAGCTCAATGATGTAGGAAAAAATATCATCACCGTTGAAGATCCGGTTGAGTACCGATTGGAAGGGGTCAACCAAGTTCAGGTTAATAACAAAGCTGGACTGACTTTCGCGAGTGGTTTGAGAAGTATCCTGCGTCAGGACCCGGACATCGTTCTCTTGGGGGAAATTCGGGACGAAGAGACAGCTAGTATCGCGGTTCGTGCCGCTATCACTGGTCACGTCGTTCTCTCGACTATCCACACCAATGACACAGCTAGTACAGTCAACCGTTTGGTCGATATGGGCATCAAGCCTTATCTGGTCTCAACGGCGACTGTCGGTATTATCGCACAGCGCTTGATTAAGCGCATCTGTCCTAAGTGTAAGACTGAGTATACTGTAGAAACAAATGAACATGCAGGTATCGGTATTCACAAGGGAGACACCTTGTATCGCGGACGCGGCTGCAACTACTGCAGCGGTACGGGATACTATGGACGTATTGCCATCCACGAAATCATGGCGGTGACACGGGAGATTAAGTCACTAATTAATGATGGTGGAACAACGGCGCAGCTTCGAGCAGAAGCTAAGAAAAATGGTATGCGAGACTTGGCGGAGGAGGCCATTGATATCGCAAAACAGGGGACTACAACGATTGAAGAAGCAATGAAGATTGCCTTTAGTCTAGAAGGGGAAGTTTAGGATGAATTTGGATGAGTTAATTAAGCAGGCGATTGAAGCGGGTGCATCAGATATCCACTTCACGGTTGGCGCTGAGCCAACCATGCGTCTGCACGGGAGGTTAACACAACTCAACAATACAATTTTGACCAACGAAGACACGGTTCGCTTCACCAAGCATATTTTAAATGAGAAGCAGATTGCTCATCTTTTAGAAGTCGGTGAAGTGGACTGTGCCTACGAGGTCGACAATGGCTATCGCTTGCGGGTCAATATATTTAAGCAGAAAAACAACTGCGGGATTGCCTTGCGGGTCATTCCCAAGGATATTCCATCTATGGAATCTCTAGGATTGCCACCAGTTATCAAAAAGCTGGCTGAGAAACGCCGGGGGCTGATATTGGTTACCGGGCCAACAGGAAGTGGAAAGTCAACGACCCTGGCAACCATGATCAACTACATGAACAGCTTGCGGGACGAGCACATCATCACGATTGAAGATCCGATCGAGTATATGCACACGCATAATAAGTGCTTGGTCAACCAGCGTGAGCTGGGAGCAGATACGCAGAGCTTTGGAAATGCCCTCCGCGGTGCCCTTCGTCAGGACCCGGATGTCATCCTAGTCGGTGAGATGCGGGATAAGGAAACGATTGAAATCGCCCTGCGTGCGGCGGAAACAGGTCACTTAGTCCTGTCAACTCTCCACACGGTCGGTGCCGTAAACACCATGGACCGGATTATCGACGTATTTCCAGCCGAGCAGCAGGAGCAGATCCGTGTACAGCTTTCAGCCGTTATGGAAGGCGTTGTATCGCAGCAGCTCATGCGCACAGCGACTGGTAAGGGTCGTGTGGCTGCCTTTGAAATCATGCTGGGAACACCCGCTATTCGCAACCTCATTCGCGAAGGGAAGACCCACCAGCTGCTGACGCCAATCCAAACGGGAGCTCAGCTAGGCATGATTACTATGGACACTTCGCTCATGGGACTCTACCGTCGCAATGTCATCGATCAGAGAACACTGCTGTCCTACTCAGTGGATCGCGCTCAAGTTGAAAAATCCCTAGGAATAGTGGGGTACTAGAGCATGACAGTATATGTTTGTAAATACTTAGACACTAGGCAAGGAGTCGTCACACTAGAGGTGGACGCTCCTAACCGGACAGACGCCGTCAATCGGATCCGTCTCAAAGGTAAGCCAATCAGTGTCGAAGAAAAGGTCATGGGTTCTAAGGAGATTGTCCTTTTCCAAAGTAAGAAGATCAAGCTCAAGGACATATCGCTCTTCTGTAAGCAGATGTCGGTTATGCTGGAGTCAGGGATCCCCCTCAATAATGCAGTGGATATCCTAGAGCAACAGGCTACTTCAAAGAATCTCAAGTCTAGCCTTAAAATCGTCAGCAAAAGCCTAAAAGAAGGTAGTCAGCTGTCCAAGGCCATGCTGGATCAGGAAGGGATGTTTCCCGATCTCTTGATTCGTATGGTGCAGGCC
>CAJPKC010000235.1 GCA_905370255.1 Streptococcus oralis | reverse complement strand
CAATCATGACATCCGCAGTATTATAGAGTTGCTGGAAAATATTGGATATCAGAATTGGTAGAGCAAAGATTAAAAGAGACCGCAAAATAGGGCCTCGTAAAAGATCAACTGACGAATTTTTCATAGAACTATTATAACAAGATTGTAATTGTGAAACAATGACAAAAAGCCATCCTAGGATGACTTTCGAAAGAAATGATATAAATCAATGCTCACGGGCATTCCATTTAAATGCAAAATTTGAAATAAAGATAAGTATAACTACCCAACAAATTAAAGCAAACACACTTGACTCAAATATTTGAAATTTTTCAAGTTTTATAAAATATTCTGTGTTAGCTCCTATAAAAGAAAATCTCGTGATGTAGCTCATAATTTTATTGCTCATATCAGATGAAAGCATAGGTAAAAAAGTAGCAATAATCAAGACAATCATACTAAATAATGTTGTGTGAGTTTGAGTCTTAGAAAACAATCCTATTGATAAATTCAACAGAATAAATGCTAACGTGGTCAATACTACTACAACAAAATACGTTAGCCAACTTGGAATAGCTATTCCAAATATTACAGGCATAAACAAAGCCGATAAAACAGAAAAAATAAAAGGAAATGAAATGACAGAAATTATATAATTATACTTTGTAACACCACTCAATATCAATGTTCTTAAATTCTTCTTCTCTTTTTCTTCAGAAATCATCATTGAAGTAAAGGTGCCAGCTGTCATACTATAAATCAAACTAAGTCCCATGTTTAAAAAATACATTTCGCCATGAATCATAGGGATAGCTTGTAAAATAGCAAAATCAACAAACGGTGTAACTACACATACAAACAACAAAACTTTATTACTGATTAAGTATTCCCAACGCAACCATAAAAGTGCCATCAATCTATGCATTTTTTGAATCCTCCGAAATCTTTATAAAAATATCCTCAAGCGTATTTTCTAAAGTATGCACACTAGCTACATCAGAACCACCTAAATATTTAGCCGCCTCTACTTGAGATACCATTATCGAATCTCCATTTTTAAAACGAATAATAGCCTTATCTTGCTGACTATATTTATCTATGATTTCTTGAGGAGAACCATATTCTAATATATGACCTGAATTCAATAATGATATACGGTCACAAATCTTAGTAGCTTCACTCATATCATGAGTTGTTAAAAATATTGTTGTTCCCTCATTTTTTAAATTCAACAGAATATCATGTACTTTATTTGATAAAGCAGGGTCCAACCCCGATGTAGGTTCATCTAAAAAAAGAATTTTAGGATGATGCAAAATTGACCGAATAAGAAGCATACGCTGTTTCATACCAGTTGATAGTTTTTCTGCCTTCTTATCTTTATCTTCAAATAATTCCAGTTCCTTCAACAAAACATCAAGTTCATCTAAACTCACATTGTGATACTTAGCAAAGAATTGCAAGTTCTTATAAACTGTCATCTTTCCATAGAATCCAACAGTATCACTCATTATACCAATATTTAAAAAATCCGAAGGAAGTAACTGATTGGACTCTTTATTTAAAATATAAGCTTTTCCGCTATCCTGTGATAACTGCCCCGTCAAAATATTTATAGTCGTCGTTTTACCAGCTCCAGAAGGACCTAAAAAACCAAAGATTTCTCCTTCCTTAATCTCAAACGAAATATTATCCAAAGCAACTTGATTCCCAAAACGCTTAGAAAGATTGTCGACTTTTATCATTATATTCCTCGTTTCTAATGTAAACACTTGTAATCATTATAAAAATGTTGAACTATACATATATTATAACTGCGAAGGTGAATGACATATTTGCTGCAGCTATCGCTTACAAGGTTACAAAAGTTATTATCATTGCTCATATTACTTGTCATGTGACCACTCACTAATAAAATAATGATATAACAATGAAGCTATACATTAGTTTTTCATTATATCACTTTTCTTATCATTATCTAATAAAGCACTGATATTTTATCATATTTCGAGAATATTTATAGTTAAAAAGCCATCCTAGGATGACTTTCGCAAACTTTTTAGATAGCGACTAAGTATTTGTGTCATATGATTATAGCCTGCCGCAATCATTGGAATCTGTAAGTAAATATAAGGTAGGGTATACTGGCTTTTAGTCTCTGAAATAAGGTGAAAGAGGATGCCACCAAAGAGGTAGAGAAAGGCATAAAGTCCTATGGTTGCACCGTCTCCCATTCGTTTATAAGTGAAAGCATAGTAGAAAACACCACCAAGATAGAGGACTAGGAGATAGCCTTGCATATAGGTCACAAAAAAGAGATGTAGGGTCCCATCGTGATAGATGGAAGTCGCAAACCTATTCCACAGTGGCTGAAACTTGTCTTTACTTGGGCCATTCCAGATGGACTGGAAACTCCCCTCTGTCCAAGAGCTGATAAACTTGGTGCTGAAAAACCAACTGGCTTCATCGGGATGTGCTAGGAGATATTGAACACGCTTATCAAAAAGATGATTAGCACTTTTTTCAATCTTTTCGATATTGCCCTTTTTCTTGGCGTAAATGTCACGGACATAGCCAGTGTACCATCCTGGCATGCGTTTAGAATCAGGTTCGTCCTGTAAGCCCATAGCCAGCCAAGCAATCTGAGGGGTTCCAGGAATCTTTTGATGGGTGGTAATCTCGTAGTAACTGGTTGTCGCCTTATGCAAGGTCATTGGAAAGACAAAGAAAGCCAAAACCAAAAGCAAATAGCGGTAACGTTTCTCTCTAAGAATCAGTAGTATTAGAATACCAGATAGAGCAATAATGAGAATGATGTTATTGCTCCTTACCCAGTAGGCCAAAGATAGCATAGCCACCGAAAAAATGGCATTTCTAACCTTACCTCTTCTCAAGTAACGGAGAAAGAATAGAATAGCAAAACTAGCAAAGAACAATCCATACATAAGCCCATAGGCAAACATAATGTTAAAGACTAAGGGCAAGAAACCAAAACTCATGATGACAGCCGTACGACTGACTAAAGGTCTCTGAAACAGTTCTTCCGTGATTTTCCATGTGGCATAGTTCATACCAATGACCATGCCAAGATTCAATACATAGAAAACCGAAATAACAGGTAACGGGATCAGATAAAGAATCAAGCGTTCAAAACTAAGCAGTCCCAACTGGTGAGGATAGCGGTAGAAATAGGCTCCAGGTTTAATCAAGGAGAAATTGCCTGCATTAAACTGGACCGCTCCTTTAAAAACAGTCCCCGCATCATCTCGACCGGCAAAACTGGTCAGGAAAATCAGAAGTAGCCCAAAACTCACAAAGCAAGCTGTAAAAAAGAGGAAAACCTGCTTAGTTGTAAGTTCCTTTAAGAGCTTAGGCCATAGAAGGGTCAAAAGCAAAATGACCCCACCTGAAACATAAACATACCAAGGAACGCTACTAATCTCTGCCCACTCAAAGTATCCCGTCATCATGGTCGTGCGAATGAACAAAGCAGTCACAAATAATAGCCCAAAGACTAAGAGCCCCACATAGCGCCCTAACCATTCTAAAACAGAACTCGTATATGACATAAGAGCCTTCAT
>CAJPKC010000234.1 GCA_905370255.1 Streptococcus oralis | reverse complement strand
CTGATACTCTAACTTCAAAAGTCCTTTTCGAGTCAATCGCATCATCTCGGCCTGCTTTTTCAAGTTAAGCGATGAAAAGGCTATAGATTCTTGCGAACCGAATAAGCGCTCCTTATCCTCCTGACTCAAGCCTTCTAGAGGATAGAGGATTTTATCATAGCTAGAGTTTAAAAATCCAGGAAGCATAGCTTTTAGAATAGAAATCTTGTATGAAAAAACTGACTTACGTAGTTCTTCAGCTAGCCAGAGTTGTTCCTCCGTTAAGACAGGAGAAAAGTCCAGCACCTCAGCAATTTCTTTCAAGTCCTCATCTGCCATTTCAGATTCTTGTTCCATTCCAAGAACAATCCCTTGAATCAAGCGATTGGCCTTCCCAAAAGGCACATGAACCCGCATACCAACTTCCAGCATCCCTTCAAATTCCTCAGGGACCTTATAACTGTATGGTTGGTCCGTCTGCATCAAGGGAACATCCACAATGATTTTTGCAATAGCCATATCCTCACCTCCTTCTCTTCTTAAATCGTTTCAATTGATTGAGTATTCTTGCAATAGAAAAAATAAGATTGAGTCCCCCCAACCTTAAATTTTTTCACCATCTTCTTTTTCTTTAGCGATTTGCTCTTTGATTTTCTTTTCTTCTTCTTCTCTCAATCGTCTTTCTTCTTCGATACGACGACGAACAGCTTCGCGTTTTCCTTCTGGATCTGGGTGGATGGTTACATTCCCTGATTCAATTTCTTCCAAGGCACGAAGTGTAGATTTTTCAGATTTGAATTCTTGTGTTGGAGTTGCTCCAGCTTCTAATTCGTGAGCACGTTTTGCTTCCAAGATTACGAGTGAATATTTTGATGGTACCTTGTCAAGTAAGGTATCAATAGAGGGTTTAAGCATCATTTGTTTGTACCTGTTTTCTATAGTTTATCGAATAGTCGGAGACTTTGGTAGCATATCCTGATAGTGACCGATAACACGATCGACACGGAAATGTTCTGCTTCAATCACACGTTTGACACGTTCTGCGGCAAGAGGAACATGATCATTAACAATAGCATAGTCATACTCACGCATCAAAGCAATTTCTTCTTTAGCTTTTTCGATACGTTGGGCAATCACTTCTGCGCTATCTGTACCACGGCCTACGAGACGATCTTGCAATTCTTCCAAATCTGGTGGTGTCAAAAAGATAAAGACTGCATCTGGAACTTTTTTCTTGACCTGAAGAGCTCCCTGCACTTCAATTTCAAGGAAGACGTCAATCCCCTTATCAAGGGTTTCATTGACATAGGTCAGAGGAGTTCCGTAGTAGTTGCCTACATACTCTGCATACTCTAACATCTGTCCTTGACGGATCAATTCTTCAAATTCTTCACGCGTACGGAAGAAATAGTCAACTCCGTCTACTTCACCTGGACGTTGAGCCCGTGTTGTCATAGATACAGAATATTGGAATTGATTTTCAGAACTCTCAAAAATTTCTCGTCTAACCGTTCCTTTTCCAACTCCAGAAGGACCTGAAAAAACGATTAGTAAGCCACGGTCTGCCATGATGTCTCCTTTGGGGATAGTTTGTGAAATGACTTGAAAATTCATCAGAATTCTCTTTGTGAAGGCATTTCTGCTTACTACAATCTTTCTATCTAGTGTAACAAAAAAGCAGTAATTTTTCAACTGCTCTTTCTTATTTATTTTGCATAATCAACTGCACGAAGTTCACGAATCACGGTTACCTTGATATTTCCTGGGTAATCGAGATTACTTTCAATTTTCTCACGAACTTTGTGAGCCAAGATTGTGACCTTGTCGTCCTTGATTTGACCTGGGTTCACCATGATACGGATTTCACGACCCGCTTGAAGGGCAAAGCTATTTTGAACACCTTCAAAGCTATTAGCGATTTCTTCTAAATCATGGAGACGTTTGATGTAGCTTTCAAGTGATTCGCTACGAGCTCCTGGACGGGCTGCACTTAAGGCATCCGCCGCAGCAACGATAACTGCGATTACACTTTCAGGTTCTACATCTCCGTGGTGACTAGCAATTGTATTGATCACAACTGGATGCTCTTTGTACTTGCGAGCCAATTCTGTACCAATCTCAACGTGGCTGCCTTCTACCTCACGGTCAATAGCTTTCCCGATATCGTGGAGGAATCCTGCACGACGAGCAAGTGCGGCATTTTCACCAAGTTCGCTAGCCATGATACCAGCCAACTTAGCCACTTCAATCGAGTGACGCAAGACATTTTGTCCGTATGAAGTACGGAACTGCAAGCGACCCATGATCTTCATCAAGTCTGGGTGAAGGTTAGGTGCACCGATTTCATAGGCTGCTGCTTCACCATATTCACGAATACGGTTATCAATTTCTTGACGGTTTTTCTCAACCAACTCTTCGATACGAGCTGGGTGAATACGTCCATCCTTAAGCAAGGTTTCCATCGTCATACGGGCAATCTCACGACGAATAGGATCAAAACCTGACAAGGTTACCACTTCTGGCGTATCATCAATGATGACATCAACCCCTGTCAAACTTTCAAAGGTACGGATGTTACGACCTTCACGACCAATGATACGACCTTTCATGGTATCATCAGGCAGATGAACTGTTGAGTTGGTAGACTCAGCTACATACTCACCAGCAATTCTCTGCATGGCTTGGGACAAAATATCCTTAGCAAGCTTATCTGAACGTTCCTTAACTTCTTGCTCAGCCTCACGAATGCGGCTAGCAATTTCCTTGGTCAAGTCTTCTTCTGTTTGAGCTAAGATAATGTCTTTTGCCTCTGACTGAGTCAGACTTCCGACACGCTCAAGTTCAGCTTGCTTTTGCTTTTCAATTTCCTCTAGTTGCTCTTCACGTGCATCAAGGTTTTTTGCTCTATCAGAAATACTTTGTTCTTTTTGTTCAAGTGTTTTTTCTTTGTTCGTCAAATTATCGTCTTTACGGTCAAGGCTCGTAGCTCTCTCCGTCAAACGACTTTCGATTTGCTTGAGTTCTTGACGCTCCGACTTAAATTCAGCGTCCACTTCTTCGCGGTATTTTCTGGCTTCCTCTTTAGCCTCCAATAGTGCTTCTTTTTTAAGGGATTTGCTTTCGCTTTTAGCTTCATTGAGTAATAAATCCGCTTCGCGCTCAGCTTGTCCTCGTAAATTAGTTGCTTCTTGTTCAGCATTTAAAAGCATCAACTCTGCAGCCTCTTGTGATGATTTCATCTTGACTGAGATGCTGACATATCCAATGACTAAACCAATGATGACGGCAAAAACAACTATAACAATTGTCATAATTTCCATGTTTTTACCTCAATTTATTTGTTTATCTGAATGACATGCATTCTTATACATTTTACCACAAAAAAATATTTTTAACAAACCTTAAATGGAAGTTGTTTTAGTTATTTTTAGGAGCAATATCTTCATTTTCCTTAGTAAAATAAGCTTCTTAAACCTAACTATTTTTTAAAAGAATTTTTTTGCAAAAAATAAGAAAAAAGTCCACCTCAAAGTAGACTTAGTTTGTTTCAATTCTGATTGGCACTCGACCAAAATTTTGTTCTGCTATACTAGGG
>CAJPKC010000233.1 GCA_905370255.1 Streptococcus oralis | reverse complement strand
CTTCAAGATAGAGTAACTGACGCAGCAGAGTCAACAGGTGAATTTGCATCCGAACAATTTGAAAAAGTTAAAACTGGTTTCAGTAGTGGTGTATCAACTGCTAAAGAAAAAGCAAGTGAAGGTGTCGAAGCTGTAAAAGATGTAACATCTAAAGAAAAAAGTCGTGTAAACTAGCTCCAAAATCTAATATGAACAAAACTACCTATTGAATAAATCCAATAGGTAGTTTAATTTTTCATCTTGGAGCTTCTAACTCATTCTATTTTCTCTTTCCTTATGACGTTCATAAGCCTTGATTTGGCGCTCTATTTCCTTTTTGATTGCAGGCTCTGGAGCGTACTTTTCTTTCCAGTTATCTGGTTTCAAGATTTTGTGGGTTACTGGATCAAAATGAGCCTTACCATCTGGGAAGATTTTACCCATGTTTGCTTGATGGACAATCTCGAATATCCGCTCTGGATCTACTCCCATCAGTACAAAACTACCATACGTAAAATAGAGAGTATCAATCAAGGCATCGACTTGTCCAACCAAAGTACTTTTAGCCGGTATTTTTTGAGAAACTTTATCTGCCGATACATCAAGTGCCTGGTGCAAATCTTGAACAGCTTGTTGAAATTCCTCTTCAGAATTGCTTGCAGCACGGACAAATTCAACTAACTCTTCAATCTTAAAGCCAGCACGGTGGGTCGCCCCTTCTAAATCCCAAGCTATAGGTTCTTCTTGAGTTCGCTCATCCATCATACGATGGAAGGTCTTAACTTTGTTGAAATGATAGTCACGACTGACAAAGACTTTTTCAGAAGCCAAAACTCCAAAATATTCTAAAGCCTTGTGAATCCCATCATTTTGGTTGCTGGCAGTGATATGCTTGGCAACTTCTTTCACACTGCTACTACCATTTCCCATGGCAACAGACATCCCAACGCCCGCCAACATTTCCAAGTCATTATCTGAGTCACCAAAGGCCATGACTTGATTGAGATCAAAACCGTATTCTTTTCCGACACGGCGAATTCCCTCTAACTTGGAATTCCCTTGATTGATAATATCGGCCGCGAAAGGATTACTTCTGGTGAACTTCAGATTGTTTAATTCTTCAGCAGCATGGTTTGTCTCCTCAGGCGTCATCAACATAAGCACCTGATAGATCGGTTGATTGATTAAGTCCAACAAATCATCTTCCTTCTGAGGAAGGGCCTTACTGACCATACGATTAAAGGAATGACTAACAGTACGAGTCAAAAATTTAGGTACAAATCGACTAACTAGCTGTGAAAGAGGGCTGAGTCCAAAGGACATAATCCGAGAACCGACAACGTCTTGTCGCGTTCCCATGGCAATCTCTTTTCGATTTTCCTTGGCATAAGAGATGATTTGTCTGAGGCTTCTCTTATCAATAGGGCTAGCAAAAAGAACACGATCTTTGTTAAAGATATATTGGCCATTGTAGGTCACTGCAAAATCCAGATCCAAATCATCCATCAAATCCTTAACAAAAAAAGGTCCTCGCCCTGTTGCTACCCCAACAAGCACCCCTTGTTCTTTCACAATCTTGATAGCTTCCTTAGTGGACTTCAAAACACTCTTACTGTCATTTACAAGCGTTCCATCAATATCAAAAAAAACAGCTTTGACTTCCATTCTATCTCATTCCTTTCTTTTATGATACAATGATTATACCACATTTCAGAAAAAGTGAGTGAATCATGACTAAGAAAATCCTTGTTTTACATACTGGTGGCACTATCTCCATGCAGGCAGATGAATCTGGAGCTGTAAGGACTAGTGCTGATAACCCTATGAATCATATCTCTAATCCTCTAGAAGGTGTCGAAGTCCATTCCTTGGATTTTTTAAATTTGCCTAGTCCACACATCAAGCCTAAGCATATGTTGGCCCTCTACCATAAAATTAAACAAGAGGCATCGTCCTATGATGGTGTTGTCATTACACATGGGACAGATACACTAGAAGAAACGGCTTATTTCCTCGACACCATGGAGGTACCTCATATGCCTATCGTTCTGACAGGTGCCATGAGATCTTCCAATGAACTGGGAAGTGATGGTGTCTACAACTATCTTAGCGCCTTACGCGTTGCGAGTGACGACAAGGCCGCTGATAAGGGTGTACTGGTCGTTATGAACGATGAAATTCACGCCGCAAAATATGTCACAAAAACGCATACTACTAACGTTAGTACCTTTCAAACACCAACTCATGGACCACTCGGACTCATTATGAAGCAGGAAATTCTCTACTTCAAAACAGCAGAACCTCGTGTTCGTTTTGACCTTGAGAGCATTCAAGGGTTGGTCCCTATTATCCCTGTTTATGCGGGCATGACCGATGAACTTCTCGATTTACTTCCTGTTGACCAACTAGATGGATTGATTATTCAGGCTTTTGGCGCTGGAAATGTACCAAAGGAAACAGCTGAAAAATTAAAATCTCTCAGTCAAGCAGGACTTCCTATTGCACTAGTCTCACGTTGTTTCAATGGGATTGCAGAACCTGTTTACGCCTACGAAGGCGGTGGTGTTTGTCTTCAGAATGATGGTGTATATTTTGTAAAAGAACTAAACGCTCAAAAAGCACGACTGAAGCTTCTTATCGCAATCAATGCTGGACTTAAGGGCGAACAACTCCGAACATATATGGAAGGATAATAAAAAACCAGGAAATCAGCTAGATTCCTGGTTTTTTATTACTTTTTGCGAGTTGATTTGCGTTCTGTCAAACCATGAGGTAGGAGGACTTCACGTTCTTCTAATTCCTCTTTATGCATAATTTTAGTCAACATACGCATACTAATCGCACCTAAGTCATACAAGGGTTGTGCGATAGTTGTAAGGCTTGGTCGAGTAAAGCGAGCGATTTGAGAATCATCACTCGTAATGATTTCAAATTCTTCTGGTACTGAAACTCCATGATCAGCCAAGCCGTTCAAGAGACCAGCTGCCAATTCATCACCAGTCACAATCGCTGCAGTTGCTTTAGAAGAAACTAAGCGCTCTGCCAGAGCATAACCATCATCATAGCGATATTTAGATTCAAATACAAGTCCTTCACTATAGTTGACTCCTGCTGCTTTCAAAGCTTCTTTGTAGCCAACCAAGCGAATTTTACCGTTAATATCATCTACCAATGGACCACTCACAAAGGCAATTTTTTTGTTACGCTTCAACAAATGGCGAACAGCATCCGCAGTAGCATTCTTATAGTCAATATTAACACTTGGAAGCTGGTGTTCTACATCCACTGTTCCTGCAAGAACTACAGGGGTACGTGAACGTGAAAACTCTGAGCGAATTTTCTCTGTTAAGTGATAGCCCATAAAGATAATACCATCAACTTGTTTTGAAAAGAGTGTATTCACTACTGCCACTTCTTTTTCATCATCCTCATCGCTATTAGCAAGGACGATGTTGTATTTGTACATTTCGGCAATATCATCAATCCCTTTTGCTAGCGCAGCAAAATACGTGTTAGTGATATCTGGGATGACAACCCCAACAGTTGTTGTTCGTTTGCTTGCCAAGCCACGAGCTACTGCATTTGGACGATAGTCTAGGCGAT
>CAJPKC010000232.1 GCA_905370255.1 Streptococcus oralis | reverse complement strand
CTATCAAACGCTGGATTGAGCCAGAAGAAGTGGCAGAAGTCAGTTTCTTTTTGGCCAGTGGGAAGGTATCTGCCATGCAGGGACAAATCTTGACCATTGATGGTGGTTGGAGTTTGAAGTAGGAGGAATTGATGGAAATCAAAAAACACTTTGGTGTCTACGGCATTTGCTATGAGAATGGGAAACTTCTCTGTATTGAAAAAACAAGAGGCCCCTATCAACATCGTTTTGATCTACCGGGTGGTAGTCAGGAACTCGGTGAGGGGTTGACAGAAACCCTCAAGAGAGAAGTTCTGGAAGAGACGGGTTATACGCTTAGCCGTTACTTAAATCCTAGGATTTATGACGTGCTGGTTCAAGAAGAGGGGCAAGACTTCGCTGTACATCATACCATGGCCTTTTATGATGTAGTGCTCGATTTCGAGAGCTCTCAAAAATCCCTTCCTCATGAAGTTCTTGATGGAAGTAATGATTCAGCAAATGTTATTTGGCTGAATTTGGAAGAAATTACCGAAGAAAATGCCTCGCCTTTAGTATTAAAAGTGAAGGCAGAGTTACGAGGATTTCCAGAATTAGAACGGATAAGTTATAGGAATTGGAAGGTAAAATAGAGGGATAATGGAACTATTTAAAACATGGAAGAAATATATGGTTCTCTATGGTCTTAAATCTCAAATTGGAACTGTATACCGAAACAGTGATGGGACAACAAGTTTTTATGATATTGGGAATTTTCTATACTTAGCAGGGGAGCTAAATTCTAGATTTTGGGAAGATTTTGTTAGGCAATATGGTTTAGATTATAAGATTATTATTTCAGAAGACACTAAGTGGCAAGATTTTCTGCATCGGCAAGTTGGGTTAATTTCTTTTACTCGCTATTCTTTTAAGGATAAGGCAAATTTTCAAGTTGAATTTCTAAATGATCTAGTTACTCATATAGAGGAAGGTTACAATATTATATCTATTGATAATCGTATTTATAACTGCCTTTCTGAGGAAGAATGGTCACAAGATTTACAGGGGGATTTTGAGTCCTACCAGGATTTTGCTTTAAAAGGTGGATTTGGCTTTGTTATTCTTAAAAATAATGAAGTGATTGCTGGGATTTCCTCAGGGTTAGTTTACCGTGAAGCAGTTGAAGTGGAAGTTGCAACTAGACCAAACGAACAAGGAAATGGATTTGCCAAAAAGCTTGGTGCTGCAATGATTCTAGAGAGTTTAAATAGAGATATGTTTCCACTTTGGGATGCTCATAACGAGGCTTCCAAAAAAGTAGCAGAATTTTTAGGATATGAGTTAGTTGAACCTTATGAAGCTTTTGAACTAGAGGAAAGTGTCGTATAATGATATCTGATATTGTATCTTTTAAGACGAGGTGAATGAACATGCAAAATCAACTAGCTCTTAGTGGCGAAAAAATTGTTGAAAAAGTTTATCCCCATTTATTGCACCACGTCGGCTTGATTCGTGGGGAATACTTGTTGAGAGAACTAAACCAAAACATACTATTACCAAATTGTCAGCAATTTGTGAAAGATTATCTAGACACTATTTGTCATTTGTACTCAGATGAAGAAGTCTGGTATCGCTTTTCAGAGTTAACAAATGCAGAAGCAAATATTCTAGACGGGACTAAAGAGTATTTTGACGAACGCCACCCCTTATTTGGATACAGAGGTATCAGGCGTTTGTTGGCGTGTCCAGATGAATTTCAGGCTGAGACAAATGTTGTTACAGAAGTTTTTCAAACCAATCCCAATCTGTCTGTTATTTTTCCTTTTGTCAATGATGCCGAACAATTAAAACAAGCTATTACAGTATTGCGTCAGTATGGTTTTACCGGGAAAGTCGGCACGATGATTGAATTACCATCAGCTTATTTCGACTTGGACAGGATACTAGAAATGGGCATTTCAAAGATTGTAGTTGGAATGAATGATTTAACTTCTTTTATTTTTGCGACTGTGAGAAACAGTCAATGGCATGATATGGAAAGTCCAATTATGTTAGATATGTTGAGACAGATGCAAGATAAAGCAAAGAAGAACAAGATTGATTTTGCTGTAGCAGGCTATCTGAATACTTCTTTCATACAAAAAATGAATCAGATGGGTATCGAATGTATTCTCCATTACAGCTCTATTCCAGAGATTTTTGATTTAGAAATTGACCATCCAGACCATCTTAAACATATAAAAGAAGAAAGTAAAAAATTACAAAGGAGAACCCATGACACCGCAAGAAATGTGGAATGCCTACAAGCAAATCAACCCCTCTATCGGAGATGAGATAGATGCCTGGGCGTTTGGAGTGGATCCAGACCTTTTAGCGGAACTGGTCTTTAAAGGCGAAAAAACAGCAACAGCTTCAGCCTATGATCTATACGCAATAGAGAACGAACCCCTTCCAAGAGAAGGGACCTTTGATGTCATTTTAGACAGTCAAAACCGGGCTGTCTGCATTATCGAAATTACAAAGGTTTCCGTTCAGCCCTTCCATCAAGTGTCAGCTAACCATGCCTATAAGGAAGGTGAAGGAGACAAATCTCTGGCTTATTGGCGTCAGGTTCATGAAGACTTTTTCAAAGACTGCTTTGGAGAAGCAGGTCTGGCGTTTACACCTGACAGCAAGGTGGTTTTAGAAGAATTTCGCAAGGTTTATCCATTATAGAACGAGGCTGGGCAAAAACTGTCCAGCCTTCGATGTTTAATAGGAATAACTGTATGACGCAGTGGTTGATTGCTCAAAGCACTGCTTTGAGGTGGTAGATAGGACTTGCGAAGCAAGGTTCCTAAGTATTTGTTCGCCTTTTAAGCTCCAAAGATGACCTAATGAGGGAAACAAAGTTTCCTTTATCCACAACCTTCAACAGTCTCCCAGACTGTTGAAGCTATGCGGGGGTGGGAAGATTGAAAAGGTTTGGGGAACCTTTTCAACTTTTTTTATTTTACGGAGTTCTTTCCCACTCCCTTTGAGTTAGGAACGTCCTAATAGTTTCTTAATGAGAGAAATCATTTTGTATTTCAGAGGATGGGGATAATAACGGAAGGTTCCCATCTTACGAACGATGTAGCCATTGAAGTTCTGTTTAAAACGAAGAACACCGTCTGACCCGTCAAAGATTCCTTGAATGCCTAGGAAGTTATATAAGGTGATCCCTTTTTGTAATGCTCGCTTCATTGCATGGTATTGAATCAAGAAAGCAGCAGAAAATTTCTGATATTTAGTATAAGATCCTCCAAATAAATAAGTGACTTCTGAGGGGGTATAGATTATGAGAGCACATGCTAAAGGAACTGTTTCAGATTCTTTACCAGCTAAAGTTTCCCGAACAATATTCTTTTGTTTCTCTAGTTTTTGTAATTGTTGTTCATATTGTTTAGAGGATGGATTTAGCAAGGAAATTTTCTGATCCAAGTGGGCAAGGGCAGCTGTTGAATTGATCTCAGCAACTACGAATTCCGCATTTGGACCAAAACTATCATACAAATCATAGTAGTAACTCAGACTTTTATCTTCAAAACCTTGTCTCTTACCAGTTTCCTCGATAATTTGTTTAAACTGAGGGCTTTCTTCTCTGGTAATGTTTC
>CAJPKC010000231.1 GCA_905370255.1 Streptococcus oralis | reverse complement strand
AGGTAGGGACGAATTATGACATTTATTCTATTTTGTTATTTATCTTGCCTTATTTTATTTTTTTGAATGTTTGATATTTCGTTGGGATATCTTTTTAGACTTTTTAGGATATAAAAAGAGACAAGAGTTATGCTCTTGTCTCTTAAAAAATTTATTGGAACAAGTCTACAATTGTATCCCAGACGGTTTTTGCTTTTTCTTTAATTTTTGCATCTGAAATAGCTTTTTCTGCTTCATCAATAAGATTCTGGGCTCGATCTCGGATATCAGTTATAGAATCACTTGATTGCGCACCACCATTGTCAGTTGCTTGATTTTGAGAATTTCTAGGAGCTATACCGTTTAGTTCATAAGCATTCTCAACAGTAAAGGTACTTCCTGGCGTATAAGGAAGAATTGTTTCTGCCATACTTCTAAAAATATGAGCGGCGCCATTTGATGTCGAACCTGCTAGATAATGGTTTTCATCGGTAGTCGGGAAACCAAGCCAGTGACTAATGACTACATCAGGTGTATACCCAACAACCCATTGGTCACTCGTATATTCTGGGTTAAAAGCAGTCTCTGTCGTTCCAGTTTTCCCAGCCATAACATAACCATCAGGTGAAGAACTTATTCCTGTACCATTTGTGAAGGTTCCTAGCATCATGCTAGTCATTTTATCCGCTACGGATTTATCTATCACTCGTTTTTGAGAATTCTTATGGGTAGCAATGACTTGACCACTTGCATTTTCAATACGTGTAATGAAATGTGCTTCAGGCATCAAACCTTCGTTTGCAAATGCTGCATAAGCTTGCGCCATTTGCAGTGGACTAGTTTCCACACCACCGCCCAGTGCAACACCCAATACACGATCTACATTGGTTAAGTTAAGCCCGAATCTTTCGCCTGATTCAAAAGCCTTGTCAATACCAAGTTCCTTAACCGTGGCTACTGCAGGAAGGTTTAGGGATTCAGCTAAAGCTTGGTACATTGGAACTTCTGGAGATGTTTTGATTCCTGCGTAGTTATCTACCTTGTAATCACCATACTCCATAGTATGATTGTCCAACTCTTTATTTAGAGGCCAACCAGCTTCGACTGCTGGGGTATAGACAACTAAGGGCTTAATAGTTGAACCTGGGCTTCTTTTTGATTGAGTTGCATAGTTGAAATTTCGGAAACCAGCTTTATCATCTCCTGCTACACGACCAACAACTCCTCGAACTCCTCCTGTTTTTGGTTCTAGAGCAACACTGCCAGACTCAGCATGAGTTCCATCTTCTGCGGTTGGAAAGAGAGCTGTGTTTTCATAAATGACCTGCATATTAGCCTGGTAATTCTGATCTAATTCCGTATATATACGATAGCCGTTGTTCACAATTTCTTCTTCAGTTAAATTATACTTTTCAATTGCTTCATTAACAACAGCATCAAAATAGGATGGATATCGGTAGTCTGAAACTTTACCTTCATAAGCATCTTGCAGTTGAGAGGCCATATCAACACCCGAAGCTTCCGCTTCTTTGTCCTTATCAATATAGCCAGCAGCGACCATGTTTTGTAAGACGGTGTCTCTACGGTTAGTAGAATCTTCAATAGAATTCAAAGGGTTGTATAATTCCGGTCCTTTCAGCATTCCTGCTAAAGTCGCAGCTTCATCAAGCGTCAGTTGAGAAGCTGAAACCCCAAAGTATTTTTTACTTGCATCTTCAACACCCCAAACCCCATTTCCGAAATAGGCATTGTTCAAGTACATGGTTAGGATTTCCTTCTTGCTATATTTTTTGGTTAATTCTAGAGCTAAGAAGAATTCTTTGGCTTTTCTTTGAACAGTCTGATCTTGAGAAAGATAGGCATTTTTCGCCAACTGCTGAGTAATTGTAGAACCACCACCTGAGCGTCCAGCCGTCACTATCGCTAGAAAAAAACGAGCATAGTTAATTCCACTATTTTTATAGAAACTTCTATCTTCTGTCGCAATAACAGCATTCTGCAAATCTTCACTAATATCCGAAAGTTCGACATAGGTGCCTTTTTGACCTGACAGGGCGCCTGCTTCTTTTTCTTCTCTGTCAAAAATCAGAGTACGTGTTTTTAAAGCATTTTGTAAGTCTGTAACATTCGTCGATTTTGCTAGCGCAAATAGATAGACCCCAACAAAAAGGCTGGCACTTAGTCCTATAATCAGAAAGATTTTTGTCAAATGATAACGGCGCCAGAATTTTCGAATAGGACCAACTGCCCCAGATTTCTTTCGCCCAGCTCTTGAACGGTGTAAATTACTAGACTCGTTACCTTCATGTTCAACTTCGTTAGTCTCTGTTTCTTCAATTTCAGATTCTTCTTTCTTAAATAAGGAAAGAAATTTTTCAAATAAGGTATCTAATTTCATGCGTATATTTTATCATCTTCCCCATAGGAAGACAAGAATTTTGCTAGTTCCCCTGTCCAAATAAACTGATTTTTGTTACAATATCAGTATGAAATTTACCTTTACTATCCCTGAGTCTCTACCTGAAATGACAGTTAAACTTTTCCTGGAAGAGCAACTGTTAATCCCTAGAAAAATACGTCATTTCTTGAGAGTTAAGAAACATATCCTTATCAACAAAAGAGAAGTTCATTGGCACCAAACTATCAAACCTGGAGATGAATGTCAACTAATTTTCGATGAGGAAGATTATCCTACAAAAGAAATTGCTTTTGGAAACCCCAAACTTGTAAAAGAAATCTATCAAGACCAACATTTAATTATCGTCAATAAACCCGAGGGCATGAAAACACATGGGAATCAGCCCGATGAGATTGCTCTTCTTAATCATGTCAGCGCCTATGTTGGTCAAACTTGCTATGTTGTCCATAGACTAGATATGGAAACAAGTGGTCTCGTATTGTTTGCTAAGAATCCATTCATTCTTCCTATCCTTAATCGCTTATTAGAAAAGAAAGAGATTTCCCGAGAATACTGGGCTCTGGTTGATGGAAGATTAGAGGCTAAGGACTTGATCTTCCGAGATAAAATCGGTCGCAATCGTCACGATCGTAGAAAAAGAATTGTGGATCAAAAAAATGGTCAATACGCCGAAACTCATGTAACTCGATTAAAGCTGTTTCAAAACAAAACCAGTCTCGTTCGGTGTAGATTAAAAACAGGACGTACTCATCAGATCCGAGTTCACCTATCTCACCACGGACATCCAATCCTCGGAGACCCTCTCTACAACCCACACTCAAAAAACAAGAGACTGATGCTTCACGCATTTAAACTATCCTTCATCCACCCTCTGACTTTAAAACAATTAAGCTTTACTGCACTCTCAGATACATTTGAAAGAGAATTAAAACAAAATGGATGATAAAATCATCCATTTTTATAGATACAAAAAGCAAGACCGATTGGTCTTGCTTTTTCGACTCAGAAATTATTTAGCAATTTTTGCGAAGTATTCAAGAGTACGTACAAGTTGTGCAGTGTAAGACATTTCGTTGTCGTACCATGATACAACTTTAACCAATTGTTTACCGTCAACGTCAAGAACTTTAGTTTGAGTTGCGTCAAACAATGAACCGTAAGACATACCTACGATATCTGAAGATACGATTGGATCTTCTG
>CAJPKC010000230.1 GCA_905370255.1 Streptococcus oralis | reverse complement strand
AACAAGGGTGTCTGGAAGGTACCATGTGGTGTGATAATCTCACCCAAACGAGCTCCTGTGTGTTTTTCTTTCTTAATCAAACGATATTTGATTGGTGAATCTGACATTTTTTACCTCCGAAGCTGGGAAAGACAGTCCCAGTTCATACTTTGTGCCCAAGGGCATACTGTATGATTCTATCAAAAAAAACAGGAACTGTCACGAACTATGGTATAATGAAAGAATGAAGTACCCAAAAATTAATTTAAAAGAAGTTCGCCAGCAGGCTAGACAATTTCAAGCTGAACACCCACGTCTGCTGCTTGTCTTTTTATTGCCAAGTATTCTCTTGATTCTATCGAGCTTCATCAGACCTTTATCCCTTCTCGACGAGGGCATTCTTGAACAGTCCTTCTTGAGTTTTCTAGGGATCACAATCCAGTCTGCTCTCTTTCCGATAGCCGTTGGATTTACAAGTTCCATCATCCTAGCTGGTGCTCTCTTTACCACGATTAATCTTTACAGAATTTCTGAGATAGAGCTTTCCTTTAAAGATAGTCTGTCCTTGCTTGACAACCGCTTCTTTACCCAGACATTTCTAACTCTATTACTCAAGCGTTTCTACCTCTTTTTATGGAGCATCCCTAATCTTTTTGGAGTCTACTTGCTCTTTTATAGCAGTGCCATGGCTCGTAAATTTGTGGAACTTCATCCCGAATTTCCATCTGTCGACGTGACAAATCCAGATATCGAACACTTCCTACTTACTTTCGCGCTCTACTTCTTTGGTAGTGTCCTTGTAATGATTTTAGGAACTATTCTCTATCTGCCACAATATTATGCCTATTCCCAAGTTGAACTGCTCTTATGTGACACCCTTGCAATCGGGATTGCTAAACCAAGTCGTGTGCTACATACCAGCCGCTTTCTCATGAAAGGCTATAAGTTTCAACGCTTCGTCCTTGATTTACAGCTACTTCCTTGGTATATCCTTATCTGGATTAGCTTTGGAATCGCAAGTATCTCTATCTTCCCTTATATCTATAGTAGCCAAATCTTCTTCTATCAAAGGCTACTGGAAATCAAACGCAGAAAAGTTTAACAGCAGTTATTAAAAACCAGCACCTTCATAGAAAGTGCTGGTTGTTTTTATTTTAATAAGAGGATGCTCAAAAGAGTTAAGATTGCTGGACCACCTTGCTTGAGAATGATTTTTTTATCTGCAGTTAAGGCACCATAGGTCGCTGCTCCTATGACAAATAAAACAAAGATTGTTACGATTTCTAAGCTATGTGAGAAATAAATTCCATAAATAAGAAATACCCCAATCAAGGCATTATAAATTCCTTGGTTTTTAAACAGTGAGGTGACAGATGGTCGTGCTAATTCTTCCTTGTTCATATTAAAGACACGGCTGGTTGCGTCTGATTGGGTTGCGATACTCTCCAAATAAAAAATATAAAAATGCTCGAGGGCAACGATAGTTGCTAAGATAGTAGTAATGATTGACATCGTTTTCTCCTTAAAATTCTATTTTTTCTAAACCTGCGACTAGTTTTGTTAGTAAAGTTATCAGCTCTCTCTGCTCAGTTGTCGATAAAATGCTCTCCATCTGTTCCTTCACTCGCAAGTGATGTTTAGGCGGATTGACCAAGAGTTGATTCTTGGCTTCTTGGGTTAATTCAACTAAAACTTCCCGCTGATTGACCGGATTACGCTTACGACTGACATAACCTTCTGACTCCAGTATCTTAAAATGGCGGGTCAAGGCTGCTTGGTCAATCCGTAACTTCTCCTGAACAGCAATTTGTGTACAAGGTGATTTTTGTAGTAAAAACTGCAGGATTTGATAGCGGGTCAAACTAATTCCCAATTGTTTTTCAAAAAGTTGAGTGATCGTTTGATCTGTTAAATGGAGCTGGTACAGTAATTCATGCATTTTTAGTATTTTCTCCTTTCTTTTATATTTGATTTATCAATAGTTGACTTGTCAAGTATAATACAGAAAGATTAAAAACGCAACTATTTTGCTCACTCCGAAAAAATAGCCTCTTGGTTTCAATCCCAAAAGGCTATGTTTTTTATATTCTAGATAAAATCCAGCACTAACCTACCAAATCTGCTCGAAGGATTTCTCCCTCTTTATCGATGACAACTTCGATAGCATGGCCTGCAAAAATTTCCTCGCTATCATCATAGTAGAGAGTCAATTCCCCATCTTCGTTGATCGATAGTTCACTCAAGGAAAGTGAGTTGGTAAAATACTCTTCTGTTAACTCCACATCATTTTCATCTGAATCAATCCAGTCTTGAGCTGTTTCCCACAGTTCTTTGACGATATAGTCTTTAATCTTAGCATCTTGAACTTGGAAAGATCCCATAAATTTCTTTAAATCATCGAAAGAACTTGGAGGAAGACTTTCATCTGCACCCGCATCAAACATAGCATGAATCTTACCGCCCTCATAAGTGATGAAGCCTTCAAACCAAGAATAGGCTCTATTTAAGGTGAATTCACCAATATCGTCTTGAATGATGACTGGTTTTTGATAGGTTTCAATCAAGGTCTCTAATCTAGCATCCGTGGATTGGTCATCTAAATATTCCAGCAAACGATAGCAGTTGTTAGCTACTTCTGACATATATGGCTCTAGCTCCATGAAGGGGCGTTTTTGACATTTGATCCGATGAATTTTGTAGGGTTCAAAACTAAATCCCCATCGCTTTTCTTCAAATTCTTCTGGAGTCAGGAGCCATTCCAAACGTCCTTCAAGTTCAGAGAATTCCTGGGTTGCGACATTGACACTAGCTTTAAAATGAACGGACGGCATGAGACAACCATCTTTTAATGAAGCAGCTCCATTTACATTTTGGAGGGTAAAAATCAAGAGTTCGACAATTTCACCACAAAATTCCTGTTCAAAATCATCTCTTGTTTTCTCAAATGGGGGTTTTAATCGGTTTGTCATTCTTATCATCCTTTCGCTCTATGCTTAAAATCGTTAGATGGTTTTGTATCCGCTTACATTATAGCGTGTTTTAGATTTTATTTCACTTATAAATACTATTTTTACAAAAAAGAAGCTACACTTTTAAATGTATAGCTTCTTATTAATCATTAGTTCATAGAAACGTGAACGTGGTCATAGTGGTTTTCTGTTACGCTACCACGATCTGGCATTGGATTCCAAGTGTAGGCTGGTCCGTATTTGCTATCAAATGGTGCGTAGAAACGTTGTTTCCAGATGATGTAACTGATGCCACGGCTAGCCATATTTTGGATAGCATAATCTGCAATTTGATCACCGAGAGCTGAGCTAACTGGGACCATGAAGTCAATAGCAAGACCTTTTCCGTGGTCACCTGGATCTCCTGGACGGTAACCACTAAATGATGTGATACCAAACAAGTTAGCTACTTCTTCTTTAAATGCAGCTGTTTGTGGTTGAAGACCTGCATTTTCAGATTTTGTAGCTGCAATAGTTGCATAATCAGGAGCCGCTGGCGCTGTATAAGTCGCTGATGCACCTTGGCTTGGTTCAGCTTGGTAAGTTGCTGGAGCTGATTGAGCTTCTGTTACAGCCTCAGTTGTTGCTTCTGTTGTAGTTGTCTCCTCAACA
>CAJPKC010000229.1 GCA_905370255.1 Streptococcus oralis | reverse complement strand
TAGTAAACCTGACCACCACGATCTATTTCTCTCAATACAGCATCAAGAATGACTCGATCATTCTGTTCAAGAACATAGGTTTGAACAGGATATCGATTTGTTGGAGGGGTTTCAATGACAGATAAATCTCGAATACCTAGCATAGACATATGAAGAGTTCGAGGATTTGGTGTAGCTGTCAAGGTTAAGACATCAACCTTCTTTTTTAATTCCTTGAGTGCTTCTTTATGCTTGACACCAAAACGTTGTTCCTCATCGATGATGATCAATCCTAAATCTGCAAATTCAACATCTTTAGACAAAACTCTATGAGTTCCTATCAAGATGTCCACTTGTCCTTTTTTCAATTTTTCAAGTGTTTCAGTCTGCTCTTTTTTACTTCTAAAGCGACTCAAAACATCTACGTTTACAGCAAATTGCTCAAATCTTTCCTTGAAATTACTGTAATGTTGCTGCGCAAGAACGGTAGTCGGTACTAAAACGACCACCTGTTTATGATCATTGACAGCCTTAAATGCAGCTCGCATGGCAACTTCTGTCTTACCAAAACCAACATCTCCAACTAAGAGTCGATCCATTGGTTGAGAAGTCTGCATATCCCTTTTAATTTCATCTATACTTCGAAGTTGGTCCTCAGTTTCAACATAAGGGAAAGCCTCATCAAAAGCAACTTGGTCTTCATCATCTTTTGAAAATGCAAAACCTTCAAGTTGACTCCTCTCTGCATATAACTTAATTAAGTCATCTGCGATGTCTTCAACTTGATTTTTAACTTTTTGCTTAGCTTTTTTAAAACGTCCATCGTTTAATTTGTTTAACTTTGGAGCCTTACCGTCACTTGAAACATACTTAGATAAGGTTTGGATTTGTTCTACAGGGATAGAAATTCGATCTCCATTTTGATATTGGATACTTACATAATCTCGGTGAATCCCTTTGAGTTCAATCGTTTCGATTCCTAAATATTGACCAATCCCATGAATTTGATGAACAACATAATCTCCTTTTTGGAGTTCACTATAATCCTTTAATCTCTCAGCATTACTGATATTTTGTCTTCTATATTTACGTTTAATCTTCTTTTTGAAAATTTCATATTCAGTGATGAATACAAGATTCTCATCCACAAAATGAAAACCATGACGAAGGTTTCCTTCAACAAGATTGACAGTTCCTTTACAGATTTCACTTTGATTACTATTGTCAACTTTAATGCTATATTCATCAAGAATCGTTGACAGTTTTTTTAGTTCTGTTTGGCTGCTTGATTGAAGAACAATCGTATATTTTAATTTTTTATAGCGTTCAATTTCTTCTTTCAGAAAAGAAAACTGATTGAAGAATTCTTGCATAGGATATTGATTAAATTGATAAAGATGATCAAATTTTAGATTTCCAAGTCCCTTTTGAAAATTAGAAAAGAAGCTAGCTGGTAAATATTTTTTAAACTGACTTTCTACATCAGCAAAATATTGTAAACTTGATACAGCTTTACTATTATGTAAATCCTCTGTAAAGTAGCTAGCTGTTTCCTTATCAAAAATATCATACTGATTCATGATTTTTTGAAAATCATCAAAGATAATAGGCGCTTGATTCAAGTAGTCAATCAAAGTCCACTGTTTTTTATAAAAAACAGACAAAAATTTACGAATATCAGCATGAAGAACTTGCTCTTTCACACAACTAAAAACTTCTTCTAGGTACGACTTTAATGTAGGTGAAATAGTTTTATCCATCTCATGTTCTAAGAATTGTTGACCACGATTGTAATCCTCAACAGTTAATAAAATGTCACTAGCTGGATAGATTAAGACTTGAGATTGACTATCTTTTGATAATTGTGTATCTGCGTCGAATTCTCTAATCCCATCTATTTCATCACCAAAAAATTCTATTCGGTAAGGAGATAGTTGTGAAGTTTCAAAGATATCTAAAATATCCCCTCGAAGACTAAATTCACCTTGACTTTGAACTTGAGTAACTTTTTTATAACCAAGTGAAATCAATTGATTTTTTAATTCTCTTTGTTCACACTCTTCGCCAACTTCAAGTTTTAACACACTGTTATCAAAAACTTGAGGATCTGGTAAGAATAAACGGCTAGCTGCCATGTTACAAACTAATATTCCTTTTTGAGATTTATCTCTTAGAAAACGTAAGGCTTCAACGCGAGAAAAAATCTTTTCTTGTGACGATACTAAAAATTCTACCATTGGTGAATCATCTACTAAAAATGGATAAACCATATCAGTACCCAGGATAGAAATTAAATCATTTACTAGACGCTCAGCTTCTCCATAAGTAGATGTCATCACTAAAATCTTGTCCTGATTTTTAGCACTACTTGCAATAGCTAAGGATTTTGCTGATCCTGATAAACCAAGTAGTAATTGTCTTTGTTTGAGAGATAAATGCCCATTCCATGATTGTATATGATTATTCTCTAAAAAGAATTCGATTAATGACATTCCCTTACCCATTGTATTTCTGCATTGTTTTTTCAAAGTTTTTCTCTTGTAAATAATAATTTACAGCATCGTCAACCTTGTCAATAGACTGTAAAATACCTATATAGTCATCCTTGTCAAATTTACTCAAAACGTGGTGAACAACAGACATTCCTTTTTTAGGTCTACCGATACCAATCTTTACACGATTGAAAACCTGTGTACCAATATGTTGGATAATTGACTTGATACCATTATGACCGCCAGCTGATCCTTTAGCGCGAAGTCGAATTTTTCCTACTTCCATGTCAAGATCATCGTAAATAATCAGTAAATCTTCGATATCTAAACCATAGTAGGTTAATAAAGCATGAACTGCTTTCCCACTTTCATTCATAAAAGTTGTTGGTTTCACTAGATAAATTTTTTCACCATTAAGGAAAAATGAAGCTAATTCAGCTTGGAATATTTTATCGTGTGTAAAAGATACATTCTGTTTTTTTGCTAGTTGGTCAATCAACATAAAACCAACATTATGCTTTGTCTCAAAATATTTATCCCCTGGATTTCCCAATCCTACAAGTAATTTTGTCATTAAAATTTCCTTTCAAAAGCCAAAAGGGTTGGAATTTTTTTCCAACCTAATTGACACTATTAAAAATGTTGATTATACGTTAAAGCGGAATTCCATGATATCGCCATCTTGAACGACATATTCTTTTCCTTCTTCACGCAAGCGTCCAGCTTCTTTTACAGCCTTTTCAGATCCGTATTTAATCAAATCATCATAAGACATAGTCACTGCACGAATAAAACCTTTTTCGAAGTCAGAGTGGATGATACCAGCTGCTTGTGGAGCTTTCATACCACGTTTAAAGGTCCAAGCACGAACCTCTTTTTCACCAGCTGTGAAGTAAGTTCCAAGTCCAAGTAGATGGTAAGCTGCACGAGTCAACTTATCCACACCTGATTCTGTCAAACCAATGGCTTCAAGAAACTCTTTTTTATCTTCATCGTCTAATTCAGAAATTTCTTCTTCAGCACGCGCAGAAATCACCACTACCTCTGCATTTTCTGTTTCTGCGAATTCACGAATTTGCTTCACATAATCGATCGACTCTGGGTCTCCAACGACATCCTCATCCACATTCGCTA
>CAJPKC010000228.1 GCA_905370255.1 Streptococcus oralis | reverse complement strand
GGTTCCGGTCATTCGTCACGTGGATAAGCTAACACTGGCCGACTTGGGCTTAGCTATCAAAACGGAAGCCAATCAAGCTCGTAAAGGAACTTTGGATCCAGCTCTTTACTCAGGTTCAACCTTCAGTATTACTAATCTCGGGGGAGCAGGAATTGAGTATTTCACTCCTATCCTAAATACACCAGAAGTAGCCATTTTAGGAGTTGGTGCCTTGCAAACGTCGCTGGCTCTTGATAGCCAAGGACAGGTCTACGAGCAGAGATTCCTGCCGCTCAGCTTGACTTTCGACCATCAAGTCGTAGATGGTCAGCCCGCAGCGGAGTTTCTAGCCAGTCTAGCGGACAAGCTGGAATCACCTTACGACTTGGTTTTCTGATAAAAGAATGAATGGTGAATTTCATTCCTGAATGATAAAGAAAAAGGCCAGCTGTTTATATCATTCATTAACAGTTGGTCTTTATGTATTCTGTTATCCTCTTGCTTCAAATTTATAAAGGTTAGATAAGGAAATGACAGGATGATAGGGAGTAAGTTCTAAGGCTCTAATTAGGTGAATAAAGCTACGGTATAAGATAAATTGAATGACGATAATGGGAGAAAAATATCAGTGAGGTAGAATATGAAGGTTGCCAAAACACTAGTCTTAGAATATCTAGAGCAAGAATTACTAAAGAATAATAAGCAAGGTCTTGAAACGAAAGTAATTGCTGCCGCTTTAGGAATGCAACGCTCAAATGTGAGCACTATTTTGAATCAATTGGTAAAAGAAGGGATACTCGTTAAAGGAAATACACGGCCAGTTCAATACAAGTTAAAAGAGGTATTTGTAGAAAATCCTTTGGATTTTCCAAGCATTATAGGTGAAAATGGCAGCTTGCGAACAGCCATCCAGTTAGCACAGGCAGCTATTTTATACCCCAATTATGCCCTTCCTGTACTTATTTTATCCGAGGTCGGTGCTGGTAGAACTCACTTCGTGAATAAAATGATGGAGTTTGCCATTCAAAATCAAGCGATTAGTAAGCCTCAGTTGTTTGAAAAAATTAACTGCTTAGACTATATTGATGTTCTGGATGATTTGCTGAAGTTGTTATTTGGCTCAGAGGCGACGAAGTCTGTATTTGAGAAAGTGGCAGAAGGAATTTTATTTATAGATAACATACAAGTTCTATCTTCGGCGGATCAAAATAGATTGATTTCCTGGCTGAATCACAGAGAAGGAGAACAAAAGAGACGTCAGAAGAAAGGTTTGGTAATTATCGGAAGTAGCGCTAAGCTATCTGAACATTTATCCAATAAACTTCCTGTTGTAATCCAGCTGCCTTCTTATCCGAATCGACCGATTAGTGAAAAGCTTGAGTTACTAAATTACTTTTTAGCTATCGAATCAAAGAATTCTGCGCATGATATTCAAGTGCCGCGTGATGTTATTCATTCCTTCATCCTATCGGAAAATATTAGCAATATAAAAGAATTAGAATATGCAGTTCGAACAGCTTGCGCCAATGCTTTTGTAAGAAGTTTGAGGTCAGATCTAAAAGATTTAACACTCAGTAATGACGATTTGCCCATTCCTTATCAAGGGATTCGTCATTTAGGAAGTCATAATGTAGTAAAAATCGATGAATTGATTGGAAAACGTAAGGTGCTAATTTATGATAAGGAGTTGGGATTGCTGGATTTTTCAGAGCAAGAGTCGGATGATTTATATAACAAAATTAAATCAGAATATACTCAGTTATCAGAAAGAGGCATTGAGCAGGATGATGTTTTTGAGGCAGTGAGAAACTATATTCAAAGTTATATTGAATACAAACCTTTTGTCGAGAAAGAAGATGAGTTGGAAAATCTTAATCAGCTTGAGACGATTGTTTCTGCTGAAGTGATTCAGTTGGTACAAGCCTTTGTTCTATCTGTTCAAAAAGAACTCAATCTAGAGCTTAATTCGACGGCATATTATGGCATCAGCCTTCATGTCAATGCGATGATTAAGCAGAAAGGCTCGTTGAATCGGCAGTTGGATAATGATGCTATTGTGAAAGTGATTCGGGATTATCCAATTGAGTATGCACAATGTTCTAAATTTGCCAGACAACTAGAAACAAGATTTCAACTAGCTGTTCCAATAGATGAAATCGTCATCCTAACCATGTTTATTATTGAATCCGAAAAGAAACAAGATAGTCTACGACCTATCTTGCTCTACGTCCTGCATGGTAAAGGGGTTGCCAAGTCCTTGGCTGAGTCAACCAAAATGCTGACTAAAAATAGCCAAGTGTATGGCTTTGATATTCTATTAGAAGAATCTCTAGAGGAAAGCTATCGTAAATTAAAAGAGCAAATTGAGGAGCTAGACCAAGGTTTAGGGGTCATCGTCCTCTATGATATGGGCTCGATTAAGGAAATGCTGGATAAAATTCGAGAAGAAACTCTGATTAAGATCAGAGAATTTGAAATTCCCATTACTATGATTGGCATGGGGATTGCACGGCGTTGTTTGATAGAAAATGATATTGACAGTGTCTTTCATGCTTTTCATATGGAAATGAATCAGCTGTATAAAAATAGGGACCAGGAAAAAATCATCATTACACTCTGTTATACTAGCGAGGGTGGTTCTCTTCAGCTAAAGCACTATCTTGATCAGTATTCAAAGTTGGGTTACCGTGTCATTGCTTTGTCAGTTGCCAATAAGGAGATGTTGATTGAGGAAGTGATGGCTTTAAGAAAGACCTATCAAGTCCATGCTTTTGTTGGAACTTTCGACCCCCAAATTATGGGTATCCCTTTCATTTCTATTAAAGATGTTTTTGAGCAGCCCAAGGAGCACCTAGATAAATTATTGATGTTTGTACCGACCTCTGTAAATAGCTACGATTATGAGAAAGTTTACCAATTTTTAGAAGAGCAATTTGTCTATACTTCCTTAGCTAAGATTAAAAAGATTCTTCCTGCTATTTTAGATGAATTTGATTTTTATTATCAGCTGACAGAGGAGCAAACAATAGGCTTGTTTGTTCATATTGCGTGTCTGGTGGAGCGAACCCTTTCAGGAGAATGCCTGAAGAAGGGCAGTAAAGAAATTGCTGGTGTTATCGAAAAATTCCCTGATGACTATAAGCATGTTAGGAAAATCATCCGAACAGTGGAGCGAAGCTTTAAGATTCTTATAGATGACGCAGAGGTCAGTGTTTTAATTCAGATGCTGCGCAAATTATAAAATTGTAAGTTGAAGTCGCAAACCAATAAAAAAGCACCTAACTCTCATTACCCTTTTAGTCGGTATTTACATTTCCGATTTCTGTGGTAATGTTGTGATTTAGATGCTTTTTTACATGCGCTCTTGCACAAGATTATGCAGCCATTTTCCTGAGAAAACACGAGGGATTCCCCAGATTAGCTTGAGAATGTCTTCGCCATTTATCACAAGAAAGATTAGCCAAATGGGAGCCTGCAGACTAACCAGAGCATAGCCAAGTGGAATGCTGAAGAGCCAGACAGGCAAAATATCTAGCAGGCAGGCATAGTTGGTATCGCCTCCGCTACGTAAAATCCCGACGATTACAACAACACTAAAAGCTTTTGGGATAAACAACAGGGCATTTAA
>CAJPKC010000227.1 GCA_905370255.1 Streptococcus oralis | reverse complement strand
CCCTTACCTCTCACCAATCTCAATGGTCGTACCAACGCAACTAGTCGCTTACTTTGCAACCCTACACCGTGGACTCGATGTGGACAAACCACGTAACCTTGCTAAGTCTGTAACGGTAGAATAACAAAAAAGTCTAGTTTAACTAGACTTTTTTTATTATAAATCTTGCATGGAAATCTTATTGAGTTCGTTGACAACTTGCAGAATAGATAGTCGGCTAATGTTCATGATTCGCTTATTATCAATTTCTTTAATATCAAAATTAGTGATAATAGCGTCATAGTCACTTTGCCTAATTTCTTCGATATTTAGGGTTTCTTTATCCCAAGTTTCATACTGGATGTTATTTGAAGTATGGAATTCGTAGAGAGAAATCAAGAATTGTGGATGGGCAAAGTCATACTCACTCAGAACTAAGACTTTGACTTTCTTTTTATGTTCAAATAATTGATCTGTAAGCCCTTCAGCGTGAGTGAACAGGGTGTAGATCAGGTGAGAAAGGGCAGGAGCTTTCTCATTTTGTCCCATAATGTTTTTGTATCGCATCATTTCAAAGACGGTTGCTTCATAAAATTTAGGGAAGAATTTTTTAATTTTTCCAAGCGTATAATCCTTGTTTTGTGAAATGATCGATTCGGAGTTGATTTCTCTTCGCTCGAGCAAGGCAGTGTTGTGCAGGTTCCAAATCAAGGTATCCGTATTTGAAAATTGAACACCAAATCTTCGAGTTAAGTTGTCTAGGATGTCTCGCGCAGCATGATAGGAACGATCGACTTGTTCGTAAGACTGACGAGCCTCTAGGAAATCTTCGACTGTAAAGAAAAGACCAGGCTCAGCAAAGGGACTGAAAATCTGATTAAGGTTTTCAGGGGTGACTTCAACATTGAGCCCTTGGGCCAAGTCTTGTAACTGACGCTGAAAATCAGAGAGTTGGTCGTAGATAGGGCTCAACCAGGAAGTGGTTTGTTTTGGGAAACGAACAAAATAACCTCTCTTCATTCGGTGCAAATCGACTGTAGCCTGAGTTCTGATTTGATAAAGATTTTGATATTTTGCAGGGAATTTCGCCAAATTGATAAAGAAGGAAACAAAGCTATCAATGTCTGCTTCTTTGATTTCTGTGAAGGGCCATTCTAAAAAACTATATGCTTCATGGAAATATTGGGAGAAGAAAAATCGAATATCTTTTTCATCACCAATAATAGAGATAGGGGTTACCTTGAGCTTGAAGCGGTAGGTTCCATCGAGAATCTTATTGATATCTGCAACCTTCTTACGCAAAGAAGGAAGGGAAATATCCAAAGATTCGGCAAGATGTTCATAGGTAAAGGGGCTGTTCAAGAGGAAGAAAGCTTTTAAAATTTGGAAATAATCAGATGTATGTAAAAAATATTGGTAGATTCGCTCAATACCATTATTTTGTACATTCACCATCATAATTCCCGCAGTTGAATGTCTGATATCAAAGTCAGGGAAGACTTCGCGTAAATCCTTGATATCACTCTTGATGATGCGAGCATTGTAGCCAATGATCTTAGATAAATCATCTAGGTAAATCCAGTCAGGATTTTCAAACAAATATTCTAAAATCTTTAATTGCCTTTGCTCTTTTTGGCTGAGTAATTCTCTCATTATAAATAAACTCCCGAAGTAATGTTAGAATAATTAGAAAAGAAGATAACCGAAGATTATCATAATTCTAGCATAAAAGAAAGTCACCCCTTAAGAGAGATTCGAAATCTATCGAAGAGGGGTGATACTTGATAAGAAGTTCCTACGAGTCTTCAATCTACTTACGATATAAACGATCGTATTGGTAGTAGGGATCAAAGGTTACGTTAATTCCCAATTTACGGAGAACGTTCTTGTCTTCATCTGTTAAGATAATCGTAGAATGAGCTTCGCTACCTTTGAGATTTCCGAGTTCTTTCATAGCACGGTCTGCATCAGGATTCTGCATAGCTGTGATTGCAAGAGCGATAAGAATCTCATTAGAATGAAGACGTGGATTGCGACTACCTAAGTGATTGATTTTCAAACCTTGGATTGGTTTCACCACTTCTGGTTCAATTAATTTTGTTTCGGCATCGATGTTCGCTGACTTCTTGATAGCATTGATCACGGCAGCAGCTGTCGGACCAAAGAGTTCTGAATTCTTACCAGTGACGATTTCACCAGAAGGTAACTCAAGTGCTAGAGCAGGTCCATCTGTTTCTTCAGCTTTTTGTCGAGCGGCAACAGCAACCTTACGGTCAGCTGGCGTGATGCCGAGATCATTCATGAGAAGTTCGATTTTCTTGACAGCAGACTCAGCAACTTTTTCAGCCTTGAAGTCGAGAACTGTTTGGTAGTAGCGACGGATAATCTCTTGTTTCGATGCTTCGATTGCAGCGTCGTTATCAGTGATTGCAAAACCAACCATATTTACACCCATGTCAGTTGGAGATGCATAAGGAGATTCGCCCAAGATACGTTCGAGCATACGCTTGAGAACAGGGAAAATTTCGATATCACGATTGTAGTTGACTGTAGTTTCTCCATAAGTTTGGAGATGGAATGGGTCAATCATATTGACATCGTCAAGGTCTGCAGTAGCAGCCTCATAAGCCAAGTTAACCGGATGATGGAGAGGTAGATTCCAAACTGGGAAGGTTTCAAACTTAGCATAACCAGATTTGATACCATTCAGTTGGTCGTGGTACATGTTAGACATACAAGTTGCCAACTTACCTGAACCAGGTCCAGGAGCAGTCACGACAATTAAATTGCGACTCGTTTTGATATAGTCGTTTTTCCCCATACCTTCAGGAGAGATGATATGGTCCATATCTGTCGGATAACCCTTGATTGGGTAGTGGAGATAAGAGTCAATCCCATTTTTTTCTAATTGATTACGGAAGGTATCTGCAGCAGGTTGACCGGCGTATTGTGTGATAACGACAGAGCCGACAAAGATACCAAGTTCATTGAATTTATCGATCAAACGAAGCACTTCTTGGTCATAAGAAATGCCCAAGTCTCCACGAGCTTTTGAGTGCTCGATATTGCTAGCGTTAATAGCGATAACAACTTCAACCTGCTCTTTCAATTCTTGCAAGAGTTTAATTTTGTTGTCTGGTTCATAACCAGGAAGTACACGGGCAGCATGGAAGTCTTCCAACATCTTGCCTCCAAACTCCAAGTAGAGCTTGCCATCAAATTGATTGATACGCTCCAAAATATGGTCGCGTTGTAAATTTAGATATTTTTCAGAACTAAAAGCTTGTTTTTTCATTTTTTTACCTCTATTTTCTATTATATAAAAAAAATAGAAGATAAGAAACTACAGAGTAATAAAAGTAAGAAAAAAGATAACGCAAACGCTTGCATAAATCATAAAAAAAGTCTATGATGGAGTAAAGTGAATTTAAAAGAGGTGAAAATATGCAAGAAAAATGGTGGCATAATGCAGTTGTCTATCAAGTCTACCCTAAAAGCTTCAAGGATAGTAATGGAGATGGGATTGGTGATTTGCCTGGAATTACTAGCAAGTTAGATTATCTAGCTAAGCTTGGAATTACAGCAATTTGGCTTTCACCAGTTTATGATAGCCCTATGGATGACAATGGTTACGAT
>CAJPKC010000226.1 GCA_905370255.1 Streptococcus oralis | reverse complement strand
TTGGGGGCTGGAAATGTTCCCAAGGAAACAGCACAAAAATTGAACGCCCTTATCCAAGAAGGACTCCCAATCGCCTTGGTCTCTCGTTGTTTTAACGGGATTGCCGAACCTGTTTATGCCTATGAAGGTGGTGGCGTTTGTCTACAAAATGCTGGTGTCTTCTTTGTCAAAGAGCTCAATGCTCAAAAAGCTCGTCTCAAACTCCTCATCGCTATCAATGCTGGCCTTAGAGGGGATGAATTACGAGCCTATATGGAAGGATAATACTCTTCGAAAATCAAATTCAAACCACGTCAACGTCGCCTTGCCGTACTCAAGTACAGCCTGCGGCTAGTTTCCTAGTTTGCTCTTTGATTTTCATTGAGTATAAAAAAGTCGGTGAGATAGAAATTACTAGATCAAGTCTTGTTTTCTAATCACCCCGCAAGCCTTCTACCATCAACTTGATGCTTGAACTATTGACCAAAAAGTTTTTTCTACTAAAAAGCGAGGTCGGGATTTTTATCCCGACCTCTTCTTGTTAATCTTTACGAGTTGAATGACGTTCTACCAAACCATGTGGCAAAAGAACTTCACGCTCTTCTAACTCTTCCTTATGCATAATCTTAGTCAACATACGCATGCTGATAGCACCTAAGTCATAAAGAGGTTGGGCAATAGTCGTCAAGTTTGGACGAGTGAATCGTGCAATCTGAGAGTCATCTGTCGTGATGATTTCAAACTCTTCTGGCACAGATACGCCATGGTCAGCCAAACCATTCAACACACCTGCCGCCAATTCATCACCTGTTACAACTGCGGCTGTAGCTTGTGATGAAATCAAGCGTTCTGCCAAGGCATAACCATCGTCATAGCGATATTTTGATTCAAATACAAGACCTTCGCTATAGTTGACTCCTGCTTCTTTCAAAGCTTCCTTGTATCCAACCAAGCGAACTTTACCATTGATATCATCTACCAAGGGACCGCTCACAAAAGCAATCTTTTTGTTACGTTTCAACAAATGGCGAACAGCATCCGCAGTAGCATTCTTATAGTCAATATTGACACTTGGAAGCTGGTGTTCTACATCCACTGTTCCTGCAAGAACCACAGGAGTGCGTGAACGTGAAAACTCTGAACGAATCTTCTCTGTCAAATGATAGCCCATAAAAATAATACCATCGACTTGTTTTGAAAAGAGTGTGTTGACTACTGCTACTTCTTTTTCATCATCCTCATCGCTATTAGCAAGGACGATGTTGTATTTGTACATTTCGGCAATATCATCAATCCCTTTTGCCAGAGCAGCGAAATAAGTATTTGTGATATCCGGAATGACAACACCAACAGTTGTTGTTCGTTTGCTTGCCAAGCCACGAGCTACTGCATTGGGACGATAGTCTAGGCGTTCAATAACCTCTAGAACTTTCTTACGAGTGTTCTCTTTGACATTCTTATTACCATTGACTACACGACTGACTGTTGCCATTGAAACTCCTGCTTCTCGGGCAACGTCATAAATTGTTACTGTATCATCTGTGTTCATACCATTTCCTTTCTAATGTTGAAAATTTTGTTTTCATGTTTACACCATTACTAGTTTACCACTAATTGTAAGCATTTTCAAGGGATATATAAAGTTTCTTTGAAAAAATTTCACCGATAATCATATTTTTGTAATCAGTTTACTTTTCTTGATTTTTAGGCCAGTTTGCAGTATGATAATAAAAAATTAAGTAGGAGGTATCAATGGCTTTTACGGATTCACATAGACGTTGTGCCAGCTTTGGTGTGGTAACCAATCTCCCAGACGATGTCATCGACTCAATCTGGTATATTATCGATCATTTTTTAAAGCATGTATTTGAACTAGAAGATGAGTTAGAATTTCAACTTTTAAACAGTAACGGTTTCATCACCTTCCGTTTTTCAAGCGAGCATCTACCTACAACGATTGACTTCGATTTTAATCATCCCTTTGACCCATTGTATCCACCGAAAGTACTTGTTATGGATATGGACGGCAAGGAAACTATCCTCCTCCCTGAAGAAAATGACCTATTTTAAAAACTCTAGCCTTCTGACTAGAGTTTTATTTTTTTTTAATAAACAGAACGACTGACTACGATGCCACTCGGTTTTTTAAATTCTAAATCAAGATAGTCCTGATAAGTCCCAGGAACGATAAAACCTTGGGGACTCAGGATATCTGTTCCAGCCTCCCCAACAATAGAGTCGGCTAATAGAACACAGTTGGTACTGAGAACAAAGTAGGTTTTAAATTTAGATGATGTGAACTTATAGAGTGTCGCATCAGCCTCGTGTTTCAGCTGATAAGAGTAGGTATGTTTGACCTCTCCTTCCCTTCTTTTCAGCAGTTGTGAACTTGGCTCCCAAGGTATCAAGAGGCTTTCTATCTCTCTCAATCGTTCTTCGATGGCTTTTTTCTGTTGTTCAGACAGGCTTAAACCATAGGCGAATAGGGTTTTCTGGCTTTCTCTCTTACAAAGTTCAATATATTTTTCACGATTAGCCTTAAATAATACTCCGTCACCGATTGTCCCAAACAAGCGCTCTGAGTGAGGGTCATAAGAACCGTAGGAAATAACCTGACCTTGGTAGCAAATATCTACATGACCCATGGCCAAGAAGAAAGATGATTCTGAAGTATGGATGAAAATTTCTAAATCAACAGATTTTTCATTTTTTCTCTCCAAATGCACTTCATTTTCTTCTACCTGATGACTAGATAACCTTTCATTCCATCGGCGTAAGGTGCTGATGGGAATCAAAGCTGTCATAAATATAGGCAGGGTCATTCTCATCCTACGCTTGAGCTTAGGATTGCTTCTCCCTTTTTCAAAAAAGAATCCATCTCTGAGGCTGCTTGCCCCCAACATAATCAAGTAAAAACCAAGTAAGAGTAATTCAAAATTTGTCGCATCATGAAAAGGGGAAATACTATAGAAACCAAATCCCATCATCCATACAGCATCAAATAAATAATTAATCCTCGGATGAATATGATTTTTCCGGTATAGCAACCAGGTAATCAGACTGATTAGGCCTGTAAAAAGCTGATAACTTCCAATGATAATAACCAAGAGATAGAGAGCGATGCCCTGCAAGATGACTGAATCAAATAGGATGACTGCAAGAAAGAGCTTGGCTAGAGTTACAAATATATTTTCTCTACGGGACTTTTCTTGAAACCATCGCGTCAATAGTTGCCAAACTGCCGACAAGAAAAAGTAGGCCATCAGGAGTTGGTAACCCAGTATCGGAACTACCTGCCCAAAACAAACCAAGAGAAGGCCTAAGACAATAGCTACAAGACCTTCCCCTATACTTTTCCATTTACTATAAGTTTCAGAAACCTTGGCCATTTTCTTTCTCCAATTGACGATATAAGTGACGTATCGGTTGCCCTAGCACTGGATGGATAAAATGAGGTGCTATTTCTTGAAGTGACTCTAGGACAAAGAGGCGCTCAGCGATATAAGGATGAGGTAAGATGAGGTCATCTGTATAGATAACTTGATCCTCTACAAAGAGCAAGTCCAAGTCAATCAAGCGAGGTCCCCAATGCACTTCTCTAACCCGACCCATCTCTGATTCAATACTTAACAAAGTATTTAACAAGATTGGCGCCGGCAACCAAG
>CAJPKC010000225.1 GCA_905370255.1 Streptococcus oralis | reverse complement strand
ACAACATCTCAGCCGGGCTATGAGGCGTGTTCGTGTTCAAATCATGAATCAATTTGATCGAAAATCACACGAATATAAGGCACTGAAACGCTACTGGAAACTCATTCAACAGGATAGCCGAAAACTAAGCCATAAACGTTTTTATCGCCCTACTTTTCGCATGCACTTGACCAGCGGAGAGATTCTAGAAAAACTTCTCTCTTGCTCTCAAGAACTCCGAGAACACTATAAACTCTACCAACTCCTGCTTTTTCATTTTCAAGAGAAAAAAACTGAGCATTTCTTTGGACTCATTGAAGATACCATTTCTTATGTAAATCCTATTTTTCAAACTGTTTTTAAGACCTTCTTGAAAAACAAGGATAAGATCCTGAACACACTGGAACTGCCCTACTCAAACGCAAAACTAGAAGCTACTAACAACCTCATCAAAGTCATCAAGCGAAACGCTTTCGGCTTTCGGAACTTTGACAATTTTAAAACTAGAATCCTCATCGCTTTGAACATCAAAAAGGAGAGGACTGATTTAGTCCTCTCCAGATTATAACTTTTCATCAACCCACTACAGTTGACAAAGAGCCCGAAAAAGAGGGATAAGTTGCAGATAAGTGAAAACCTCTAAAGTTAGAAAACTTTAGAGGTTCATGCTAAGGTTGAAAATGCTGGTGCAAGATAGCAAAGTAATCCTGCGGATTATGAAGAAATGGGAAGTGGCCGCTGTTTTTAATCGTAAAGACTTGGGCGCTAGGGTAGCGGCTGATGACAAAATGTCCACTGGCACCAAAAATATCATTGTCACCAAAGGTCACGGTGATAGGAAAAGGAGGATGTTCTAGGCGGGGCAAGAGAGGGTAGGCAGTGATTTCCTTTCTCGTTTGATTGCTTGCCTGGACTGAAACATTGCTCATGTCTAGTTTCACATCATGAAAGGCTGGATAGTCGGCATTGTAATTACGGACAACTTGGCGAAAGAGAGCCTGCGAAGCCTTGGAACTACCGAGACCGCCAAGCAGAGTGTTGAGCCCCATTTTCGTCCACTCAAGAAAAGTGCAGTGTTTTCGATTGTAGCGCATCATCTCCTTTTCCATTTCTTGCCACTGGGAGCCTGTCCCTGTTCCTGACGAGGAAAGCAAGAGACTAAGGAGGCGGTCGGGATTTTTATTGGCGTAGATTTGCGCGTACAATCCACCCCAGGAATGCCCCAAAAGGTGAAATTTATCTACATTGAAGTGGTCGGCGATTGTGTTGATGTCTGCAATGTAGGCCTCCATGCTGTAGTCGCCACTCGGACAGGGCGATTTCCTCGTTCCCCGCTGGTGAAAGACAATCAGTTGATAATCTTTTTCGAGCTTAGGGATAAAGAGCTTGAAGTCATCAGGCGTTCCCGGTCCACCGTGCAGCAGGATAATCGTTTCCTTGTCAGGATTGGGATAGCAAACGGTGTAGAGTTGGTCGGATCCGTTTTGAATCATTGTTTCGATTTTTTGAGAATGGGTCATAGCTTTCCTTTCTATTAAAGTGCCCACCATTGGTAGAGGCTCCAGTAGAGGATATTGAGAACGACGATAAGTGAAGCGCTGCTGGTCAAGTAGGTCAAGATTTTTCGACCCTTGCTCACTTGGAAGGTTGAGCGCAGGAAGATGGGCAGCGCAGCATTGACCAGAAAAATCAGTGCTAAGAAGGCAAAGAGAATGGCTTGCCAGCGATAATCGGGCATGTACTTGCCCGAAACGGCAACGATGACGAGACCTGCTAGATTGACTAGGCTAACCAAAATCAGTCCGCAAGTGCCATAATACCAAATTTTCCAACTTCTTGGAGTCGCTCTTTTACTTTTTTTCCAAAAAAGCAAGCGATACACCTTACCCAAAGCAGCTAACAAAAGAACAAGCACAGCATAAACAACTGCGAGACCCAGCAGAGCGACAGAACCATAATCCTTTATCACCTCCCAAAGCGAGAGCTTTTCTAAATTATTATAGGTTGTTTCAACTTCTGTTCGGCCTTGGCGCTGTTGCAAAAGCCAATAGTTGCTGACTAATAAATGACCGTCTTTTATCACATCTTTCACATAAAAGGTATAAGCGGGGGCAAGGCGCGAAATAGAGGTCGGGCCTTGCTGAATGGAGCGAGAAGTTCGATACATGCCCTCTTGAAAGTCTTTTTGAGACTGGCTAGGGGCTTGCTTTTTCTTGCCAAAGACTAAATCGGGCAGACCGAAAGAAAAGGTGGCTTCTGCTCTCTGATTTACCATGGTAACCATGCCGATACCCGACTTGAAATCCAGCGAAATCATGGTTGAAAAACCGGCAAAAGAATGACCGCCGTGCCCTAAAATAGAGCCTATCTCATACTCTGTCACCCAAAAGCCGTGGGCATTCTTAGCGACTGCTTTATCTGAGAATGTAGAAGTTGTCTGATACAGTTCATTCCAGGTTTCTGGGCGCTTAAAGAGCTTTTCCTTTCTCAAAAGAGCTTGCGCGAACCGCTTGAAATCGGCAAAAGTCCCTGTCGCCTGCCCCGCTGGATAAATATCCGCGGGAAGCAATTTATCTAGATATAAACTTCCGTTTGTATCATAGGTTTTCTCACCCTGCCGCTTGTCTCGGACATAGGTATTGTCCGACAAATCAGGTAAGAGAGCGGTATGGTTCATGCCCAAAGGCTGGAAAATATGCTCGTGGACATAATCCGCAAAGTCCTGTCCGCTGATGCGCTCCACGATATAGCCTGCTAGAGCTGTACTGTAATTGGAATAGGATGTCACCGTCCCTGGCTCATAAGTTTGAGCGGGCTGGCTTTTTAGTAATTCTTCCAAGCTCTTGCCTGTTCCTGTGTTCAGCGGCGTTTCATCAAAACCCGCTTGGTGGTTCATCAGATCCAGCATGGTAATGGGCTTGTCGTATTTGAGGTGTTTCAGGAAATCCTTGGGCAAATACTCTTTTATATCTGTTTTTAGGTCAATTTTTCCTTCTTCCCAGAGCTGCATGACGCTGAGCCAGACGGTCAATTTGGTGGCAGAGCCCCACTCAAAAACCGAGTTGTCGTCCACAGCCAGCTTCTTTTCCTTGTCCATATAGCCAAAGTTCTTTTGGTAAATGGTTTGGCCGTCCTTATCAAAGACTGCTGCCGCCAGTCCCGCGCTGGTTTTTTCGTGTTCCTTGTGGAAATTTTCAATTTTCTGACCGATTTGGTCATAAGGCGTGCCCGACGGCAATTTTTGCTGGTCAGCTCGAACTTGCGCTGCTCCAAAAGCCACCAAGCCACATGTTACCAGCGCCACAGCGTTTTTCAAAAATGATGGTTTCATGATATCCTCCTTAAGATGTATTTTCCCCTTTGCACCCTTATCCTAACAAATGGACAATAGCAAATCTACCCCTTTTCGGTAAGTGGTAAGATTTCCTAAGTAAGTGGTAGAAAAAGTAGCTCTATAATTTCTGTAGTGGGTAAAACCGCTGTAGGAATGAGCGAAATGCTTTTGGATTTCGGAACTTTGACAATTTTAAAACTAGAATCCTCATCGCTTTGAACATCAAAAAGGAGAGGACTGATTTAGTCCTCTCCAGATTATAACTTTTCACCAACCCACTACCGTTGACAAAGAGCCACTTTTCATGTAGCTAATAACTTATTGAATAACTTCAAAAACAGAAA
>CAJPKC010000224.1 GCA_905370255.1 Streptococcus oralis | reverse complement strand
CCTTGCTCTAGGATTGGAATACCTGGAGGATAGCACATGACAAATTCCCCACAGACCTGACCAACGGACTCGTCTAATGTTAAGCTTCTTCTCTCTGCATAGAAGGCTTCCTGAGGAGATAGCACCAACTCAGGCTGGATATATTCTCCAGCAATCAAGTCCTTCCCATCTCGTGAGTATAGTCTCTTGATATCAGCCAAAGCACCGACCAAGCGCTCGATGTCTTGGATGCGGTCACCAATCGAAATATAGGCCAAGATATTGCCGATATCACCAAACTCAATCTGAATGTCATATTCATCCCGTAAGAGGTCATAAACCTCGATACCTGTTAAGCCAATACCCTGAGTGTAAACTGACAGCTTGGTTACATCAAAATCACAAACTGATACACCATCTACTAGTTCTTTTGAGTAGGCATAGTAGCCACCGATGGCATTGATTTCACGACGTGCGTACTCAGATAGCTCAATGACCTTTTCAAAGGACTCCTTACCACGAAGGGCTAGGTTTCTACGAGAAACATCTAGACTAGCCATTAGCAAGTAGGATGCTGATGTTGACTGTGTCAGATTAATAATCTGGCGTACGTACTCAGGATTCATCTGATTGCCAACCAAAAGAAGGGAACTTTGAGTCAAGCTGCCACCGGACTTATGCATGGATACAGCTGACATATCTGCTCCTGCATCCATAGCGGATAGAGGAAGTTTATCTGTAAAGTGTAGATGAGCACCGTGAGCCTCGTCTACTAAGACTTTCATTCCTGCGGCGTGTGCCATCTCTGTTAAACCCTTAAGGTCTGAACAAATCCCATAATAGGTTGGATTGTTAATTAGGATAGCCTTGGCATCCGGATGTTCCTTAATAGCTTGCGCCACACGATCATTTTCAAGCCCCAGTGCAATACCGATTTTGGGATCCACACTCATCTCGATATAGATGGGAATAGCTCCGCATAAAACGAGTGCATTAATAGCTGATTTATGGACATTTCGAGGAAGGATGATTTTATCACCGGATTTACAGGTGGAAAGAATCATGGTTTGCACGGATGAGGTTGTCCCGCCAATCATTAAAAAGGCATGAGCAGCACCAAATGCTTCTGCCGCTAGTTCTTCTGCATCTCTGATAATCGAAATGGGATGTCCTAGATTATCCAAAGGTTTCATAGAATTAACATCGATACCAACGCATTTTTCCCCTAAAAGTTCCACTAATTCCGGGTTCCCACGACCACGCTTATGACCTGGTACATCGAAAGGTACAATTCTTTTTTTTCGTAACTTGACCAATCCCTCATAAATTGGAGCTTGGTTTTGATTTAACATTATAGAGACATACTCCTTTATCATAGTTTTTTTCACCTTGTGTAAGGCTCTAAAGGATACTTATGAAAAAAAGAGCAGGTTGGCACCTGCTCTACAATCTACTGACGTGTTTATGTTTGTTTCTTTTGAGTATGTCTGTTCCTGATGTTTCCTAACTCTCTAGTAGCAAATATTACGTACTTTATTGATCGTTTCACAAGATGACGTGTGCTTTCACCACACTAACAAATCTATACGAATTAGGACAAGTGTCCTAACATCAACTTATAAAAGTAGGCTTTTAACCCTATCAATAATGTGGCTTTTCAACCACGCTTCGGCATTCAACCCTGCCTGTCCGTAGGCATTTTTTACTCGGGTTTATATTTGCTAGAAAACATCATCTCATTTTCTAAGCTTCATTACTATATCATGTTTTCAGAGACTTGTAAAGTATTTTTAGAACTTTTTTAAAATAATTTAATATTTAGTTCGTGTAATTTATTCAACCCAGAAATAGAAATCGTTTTAAATTTAAATCAAAAACAAAAAAACGAACTAAATAAATTAATTCCTTTAGATAGGCATAAGCGAATTCAACTATTCAAAATCGTATTTACTCATCACGCGCTACTTTGGCAGCTAGTTCAAAATCAGTCATCAAATAATTTTCATCTAGACGGATAAGACTATAATACTCATTCCAAAATAGAGAGTCACTGTTACTGGACCACTGTAATCCATACCACAATTGAGTGACATCACTTGTATTTGATGGGGGAATTGACCATAGATGCTTTTTGAATGTTTCTTGAACAAGTGGAAGGTCCAGTCGACTAGTCAAGTCGAGTTCATCTAACTTGAAAGTGATAGAATGTTTCTTTGCTTCTTCAATACTGTCCTTATTAAATCGAATCTGAATAACCTTAGAATCTTCTAAAGCCACATTCTGGTCCTCAGCACCGTAAAAGGAAATACTGCCCAGTACTATGCCATCTTTTGCAAGAAGATAGGGAGCGTAAGGGATCGCATTGCTATCAAGTCTGAAACCTTTTTCGATAGTGACTGATTTATCTCCTGAATACTTTTGGAAATTGCCATCTGTCAGGAGGTCTTCGTAGTCGCTAGCACCATCCCCCTGTCTTACATAGATATCAAATCCAGCTTCCATCAGATCACTTGCTTTGGTTTCTACTAAAATGATTTTACTTTCATTAATTTGCAAAATTGGTGCTTGAGGTGGCAAACCAATCGTGAGATTAAACATGACTCCTACTAGAAAGACCATAAAGGTTATAAGGAGGGCAAGCAAAGACTTTACAGTCCTTTTTCTTGCATTGAAAAGAGCCATTATAGCTGGGAGGAGGATCATTTTAGCTAAAATAGAATTCCCCACACCACCTCTATTTAAGGTCTGAAAAGCAAAGATCCCTGCGATTGCAATCAGGGACAGGTAGACCAAAATCTCGCCTAGACCCAGTTTTTCTGTTCGAGTTTGTTGATTTACAGGGGTTTCGTACAATGACTGCCCATTCTCTTTCCTCTTTTTTAGAAAGAGATAAAAGCCCAGACCGAGTAGCAGATTAAAGATTGCAAAAACTATTAAAGTACCTATTATCGCCGTTCTACCCATGGCTCTCTACTCCTTTATGTTCTCTCTCAAATCTTATCTTTCTCTTTAATTCCCAATTCCCAACTAATAAAACTAGCAAGAAGAAGGGGCCGCCTTCTATGACCACAATAGGCATAGCCAAAATAGCAATCATCAAAAAACTAGCTTTCTTTTGACGCCAACTACCGCCCCATTCTCCGTTTATCAGTACCCCCAAATAGTCGATGTAGTCAGTAAACCAAGTCACTAAGGGATTTTGAAAATCATTGAGCCTAAGGTAAATGAACATAGCAGAATTAAGCAAAACATAAAGAATTCCTAAGACTAGAATAATCTTTTGACTAGTTCGAGTAGCCTCTAGAACGATTTTTTCTCTCTTCTCTGGTTTTATTTCCTTGAGACTTGGATTCTTACAAGAGAGTTTTTCAAATCTATAGACCAGAAATCGGTAGAGATAATACTTTTTTATATCACGCTTCATAAAACCCCCAATCTAGGAAGGACACTCAATTATAAATCATGGTCTAAACATCTAATTTCAAGGAATTTCCTTCCAAATAGACGGCTTTTGACTCAGTGATTTTGATTTTTTGATCTTCTGAAAAGCCAATGGTTTCACCGTCCTTTAAGGTGACATCACTGCCTAAAACATACTGAAGAATGGACAAGAGGAAATAATATAAGTCATCGCTATCCATAGGGGAGTCGATAATTTCAATCTCAGTTTTTCCAAACTCTTTCAAAC
>CAJPKC010000223.1 GCA_905370255.1 Streptococcus oralis | reverse complement strand
TTGGTTTCATCGGTGGTCAAACATCAGATACAATTACACGTTTTGAAGCTGGTTTCACAGCCGGTGCCAAGTCAGTAAAACCTGACATCGATGTACAAGTTCAATATGCTGAATCATTCTCTGATGCAGCGAAAGGTACAACAATCGCTTCAACAATGTACGCTTCAGGCGTTGACGTAATCTACCAAGCTGCTGGTGGTACTGGTACTGGTGTCTTCACAGCTGCTAAAGAAGTTAACGAAAAACTTGATGCTGACAGCGATAAGAAAGTATGGGTAATCGGTGTTGACCGTGACCAAACAGCAGAAGGTAATTACACATCTTCAGACAAGAAAAAATCTAACTTTGTTTTGACTTCAACAATCAAAAAAGTTGGTACAGTTGTTAAAGATATCGCTAACGGACAACTTAAAGGCGATAAATTTGAAGGTGGTTCTACTAAGACTTATGGTATCAAAGATGGTGGTGTTGACATCGTAACATCTAAGCTTCCTTCTGATATCAAGGATGCAGTAGAAAAAGCTAAAGAACAAATCAAGAATGGTGAATTGAAACCAACTGATGGTCTTAGCAAATAATCCATAATATCTAAACTGGGACAATTTTTGTCTCAGCAAAGGGAAGCAGTTTATATTTCCCTTTGCTGATATAAAAATAATTCTTGAAAGGAGATTGTATGACGAAGCCAAATGTCATTGAGATGCACGATATTACCAAAAAATTTGGTGAATTTGTGGCAAATGATCATATCAATCTTGATGTGAGACCAGGAGAAATCCATGCCCTCCTCGGTGAAAATGGTGCTGGTAAGTCAACCTTAATGAACATGCTTGCAGGTCTTTTACAGCCAACAAGCGGGATTATTAAGGTTAATGGACAAGAGGTGACGATTGATTCACCTTCGAAAGCAACGAAATTGGGGATTGGGATGGTTCACCAACACTTTATGTTGGTTGAAGCTTTTACAGTTGCTGAGAATATCATCCTGGGTAGTGAGGTAACCAAAGCCGGTGGTGTCCTTGATATGAAGAAGGCTATTAAGGAAATTACTGAGCTCTCTGAAAGATATGGTCTTGCGGTAGATCCAACAGCTAAGGTAGCAGATATCTCTGTTGGTGCTCAACAGCGTGTTGAAATCCTTAAGACTCTGTATCGTGGTGCTGATATTTTGATTTTCGATGAACCGACTGCGGTATTGACTCCGTCTGAAATTACTGAACTTCTAAACATCATGAAAACCTTGGTCAAAGAAGGCAAGTCAATTATCCTTATCACCCATAAATTGGATGAGATTCGTGCGGTTTCTGACCGTGTCACAGTTATCCGTCGTGGTAAATCAATTGATACAGTGACAATTGAAGGATCAACAAATGCTGACTTGGCTGAAATGATGGTTGGTCGTCATGTCTCCTTTAAAACAGAAAAAATTCCTTCAAATCCAAAAGAAGTTGTTCTTTCTATTAAAGATTTGGTGGTTAATGAGAACCGTGGTGTTCCTGCCGTTAAGAACTTATCTTTAGATGTTCGTGCGGGTGAAATCATCGGTATTGCTGGTATTGATGGAAACGGTCAAACAGAACTTGTTCAAGCGATTACTGGACTACGCAAAGTTAAGTCTGGTGACATTACTATCAAGGGTGAATCTATTATTCATAAGACAACTCGTCAGATTACAGAGATGAGTGTTGGTCATATTCCTGAAGACCGTCACCGTGACGGTATGGTTCTTGAAATGACAGTAGCTGAAAATATTGCCCTTCAAACCTACTACAAGGAGCCAAATTCGAAAAATGGTATCTTGAACTATAATGTTATCAATGCTAAAGCTCGAGAATTGATGGAAGAATTTGACGTTCGTGGTGCTGGAGAGTTGATTGCTGGTGGTGACCTGTCTGGTGGTAACCAACAAAAAGCTGTTATCGCCCGTGAAATTGACCGTGACCCAGAGCTTCTTATTGTCAGTCAACCAACTCGTGGTCTTGACGTAGGTGCCATTGAATACATCCGTAAACGTATTATCGCTGAACGTGATAAAGGTAAGGCTGTTATTGTTGTCAGCTTTGAATTGGATGAAATTCTTGATATGTCAGACAGAATTGCAGTTATCTATGATGGTGCAATTCAAGGTATCTTAGATCCTGCTGAAACGAATAAGCAAGATCTTGGTATCCTAATGGCTGGTGGACAATTGAATAAGGAGGAAGCAAATGTCTAAGAAAACACAAAATTGGGCAGTTCCTTTGATTGCTGTCCTCTTGGGAATGTTGATCGGGGCTGTATTGATGTTAATCTTTGGTTACGATCCATTCTGGGCTTACTATGATCTCTTCAGTACAGCCTTCGGTTCTTTGAAAAATATTGGTGAAATTCTTCGTGCCATGAGTCCCTTGATTCTTATCGCACTCGGATTTTCTGTAGCATCTAAAGCTGGTTTCTTTAACGTTGGTTTGCCTGGTCAGGCTTTAGCAGGTTGGACTTCGGCTGTATGGTTTGCATTATCATTTCCAGAATTACCAAAAGTAGTTTCAGTTTTCTGTACAGTAATCATCGGTCTAGTAGCTGGTGGTATCGCTGGTGCAATTCCGGGTATTCTTCGTGCTTACTTGGGAACTAGTGAGGTCATTGTTACCATCATGATGAACTACATCATTTTGTATGTAGCAAACAATATTGTTCGATTTGGTTTTACAGCCGACATGTTACGTTCATCAGAAGCATCTAATAAGGTCGCAGCCTCTGCAAGCTATCAAACAGAATTCTTATCCTCTCTAACCGGTGGCTCACGTTTTAATATTGGTTTCTTCCTTGCTCTTGCAGCAGTTTTCCTTGTTTGGTTCATGCTCAAGAAAACAACAACTGGTTTTGAAATTACATCTGTAGGTCTTAACCCTCATGCATCTGAATATGCAGGGATGTCATCTAAACGTGTTATTATCATGTCTATGATTATTTCAGGTGCCCTTTGTGGACTTGGAGGAACAGTAGAAGGACTTGGTACCTTCCAAAATGCCTTTGTTCAAAACTCTTCATTGGCAATTGGTTGGAACGGTATGGCGGTTGCTCTTTTGGCTACTAATTCACCTATTGGTATTCCGTTTGCTGCCCTTCTTTATGGTGTCTTGTCTGTAGGTAAGAGTGGTATGATTGGTGTGCCTCCTGAAGTTATCGACGTTGTATCTGCTTTGATTATCTTCTTTGTCGGTGCTAACTATATTATTAGATATTGGGTTCGCCCTCGTCAAAAGTCAGTGAAAGCTAAAGGAGGACAAAACTAATATGGACTTCATTACAATTTTAGCCTTGATTGTTGCCTCTATGCTGAAATACTCAGCACCATTGATTTTCACAAGTATCGGTGGTACTTTCTCTGAACGAGGCGGTATCGTAAATGTCGGTCTTGAGGGAATCATGGTTATTGGAGCCTTCGCAGGTGTTCTCTTTAACTTGAATTTTGCAGATAGTTTTGGTGATGCAACTCCTTGGATTGCCGCAATTGTAGCAGGTCTTATTGGTCTTGTTTACTCATTGCTCCACGCGCTTGCGACCATTAATTTCCGTGCGGACCATGTTGTCTCTGGTACAGTTTTGAACCTTATCGCACCATCTTTGGCAGTATTCTTGACACGTGTTATCTATGGTGCTGGTCAAACACCTGCTATTAGCCATAACTTTAAAAC
>CAJPKC010000222.1 GCA_905370255.1 Streptococcus oralis | reverse complement strand
CTTCTCAGGTGAAAAACTAGGACTTGGCATGAAGTCTATGGCCTACAGCTTGACCTTCCAAAATCCAGAAGATAGTTTGACAGACGAAGAAGTCGCACGCTATATGGAAAAAATCCAAGCATCACTCGAAGAAAAAGTGCATGCAGAAGTGCGTTAACAGTCTAAAATCCATCCCTAGGGATGGATTTTTTTGTCTTTGTAAATGCCGAATATTGGAAAGAAAAATGAAGTTGAATCTTATTCGTTTTGATATAAAAAATGCCTAGTAAATTCTACTAATAAAAATGTACATAAATCCTTGTAATGGCCAAAAAAAGGAGTATAATGAGGGTAAGATTAGTAGGAGGTGGAACATGTTAGAAATCCGCAATCTTGAAAAAAGCTTTGGTCCTAAGCAAGTCTTGTTTGGTGTTGATTTTCAAGCAAGCCCAGGGCGTATTTTAGGCCTAGTTGGGAAAAATGGAGCTGGGAAAACAACCATTTTTCATAGTATTTTGAAATTTTTAGAATATCAGGGCGAGATTCAGTTTGATGGTCAGGAAATTCGTCAGGAAACCTATGCTCGGATTGGCTATCTACCCGAAGAACGTAGTCTCATGCCTAAATTGACAGTTCTCGAACAAGTGCGCTATCTTGCAACCTTAAAAGGCATGGATGCAAAAGAAGTCAAAGAAAAACTCCCTCAATGGATGGAAAAACTGGAAGTCAAGGGGAAACTGACAGACAAGATTAAGAGCCTCTCAAAAGGGAATCAACAAAAGATTCAGCTAATCATTACTTTAATGCATGAACCAGATTTGATTATCCTTGATGAACCCTTTAGTGGTCTGGATCCAGTTAATACCGAGTTGCTCAAGCAGGTTATCCTCAAAGAAAAAGAACGTGGTGCGACCATTATCTTTTCTGACCACGTCATGACCAATGTCGAAGAGCTATGTGATGATATCCTTATGATTCGTGATGGGCGTGTCGTCTTGCATGGACCAGTCCAAGATGTTCGTAATCAATACGGCAAAACGCGACTCTTTGTTGCAAGTGAAAAGAGTCAGGAAGACTTGGAAAAACTCCCACATGTCATTCATGCTAGCTTAACCAAGCAGGGGATTTGGAAGCTCATCCTAGATGATGAAAATGCTGGACAGGAGCTTTTTGCTATCTTGACTCAAGGACACTATATCGCGACCTTTGACCAGCAAGCTCCGACAATTGATGAAATCTTTAAACTAGAATCAGGGGTGGAAGTATGAGAAATATGTTGGTTGTAATCAAAGAAACTTATCTACGTCATGTCAAATCCTGGAGTTTCTTCTTTATGGTAATCTCGCCTTTTCTCTTTATCGGCTTGTCTGGAGGAATTGGCTATCTCCAAGGTTCCTCTCTGGCTCAGAATAATAAGGTGGCAGTAGTTAGTTCGGTGCCTGCTGTAACAGAGAGTCTTAAATCGACCAATGGCATTAATTTTGACTATAAGGATGAAGCAAGTGCCCAAGAAGCCATAAAGGATGAAAAAATAAAAGGTTATTTGACCATTGATCAAGAAGATAGTGTCCTCAAGGCAGTTTATCACGGTGAAACTTCACTAGAGAGTGGCATTAAGTTAGCTGTGACAACTAAGTTGAATGAGCTCCAATACCAACTCAATCGTTCGGAGGCACATTTATCTCAGGAACAGGAACAGCACTTGGCACAAACGATTCAATTCTCAGAGCAGATTGATGAAGCCAAGGAAAATAAAAAGATGGTCCAAACCTTTGCGGCTGCAGGACTAGGCTTCTTCCTCTATATGATTTTGATTACTTATGCTAGTGTCACTGCTCAAGAGGTAGCTAGTGAAAAAGGAACAAAAATTATGGAAGTGGTATTTTCAAGTATTCGTGCTAGCCATTATTTCTACGCACGGATGATTGCCTTACTTCTTGTCATTTTGACTCATATTGGTATCTATATTGTAGGCGGACTTGGAGCAATCTTATTCTTTAAAGATATGCCCTTATTAGCAAATTCAGGTATTTTAAACCACTTAGGAGAATCCTTTTCAGTCAATACCTTATTGTTTGTCTTAGTCAGTCTCTTTATGTATGTGGTTTTGGCTGCCTTTCTAGGTTCGATGGTTTCTCGGCCTGAAGACTCTGGTAAAGCCTTGTCGCCTTTGATGCTTTTAATTATGGTAGGATTTATTGGAGTAACTGCCTTAGGAACATCTGGAGATAATTTGGTTTTGAGGATTGGCTCATATATCCCATTTATCTCAACTTTCTTTATGCCTTTTAGAGCTATTAATGGTTATGCAAGTAGTTTAGAAGCATGGAATTCGCTTGCTATAACAGTCATTTTTGCAGTAACTGCAACAGTCTTTATCGGCCGTATGTATGCTAGCTTAGTTCTTCAAACAGATGACTTAGGCATCTGGAAAACCTTTAAACGAGCTTTAAGCTATAAATAAAGTAAGGGACCTGTGAGTGTATCTCCCAGGTCTTTCAATTAGCTGAAATATTTCACATTAATTTCTTCTAAACCTTTGACTAATAAAGAAAATTATCGTACAATAAAGAGTACGTGATAAAATGAGACCAGAGTTTATATACTCTGGCGTTAGTAGTAAAAAATGAGGAGAAACGCTTTGGAATTAGAAGTATTTGCTGGGCAAGAAAAAAGTGAACTATCTATGATTGAGGTGGCTCGTGCCATCTTGGAACTCCGTGGTCGTGATCACGAAATGCATTTTAGTGATTTGGTTAATGAAATCCAAAACTATCTCGGTACCTCTAATAGCGATATTCGTGAAGCTTTGCCTTTGTTCTATACAGAATTGAACTTTGACGGTAGCTTTATCTCACTTGGAGATAACAAATGGGGCCTTCGTTCATGGTATGGAGTGGATGAAATCGATGAGGAAATCATTGCTCTTGAAGAAAGTGATGATGAAGAAGTAGCACCTAAGGCTAAGAAAAAACGTGTCAACGCCTTTATGGATGGTGATGCAGATGCTATTGATTACAGTGCAGATGATCCAGAGGATGAAGACGCCTACGAAGAAGATCCAGCTCTTTCTTATGATGATGAAAATCCAGACGATGAGAAGAACGAAGTAGAAGCCTACGACGCTGAAATCAACGAAATCGCACCAGACGATCTTGGGGAAGATGTTGATCTCGTTGAAGAAGATGACGAAGATTCTGAGGAAGAAGAAGAATAATACCAAACAACAAGGGAATTCCCTTGTTGTTTTTCTTTTCTGCAGTAGAACTATAAATCTAGTAAAGAATGACATTTGACAAATGAGCCAAATTGAGGTAAGATATTGTTCGGGCACCTCTTTTTGAGGTCGGAGCTTCCTAGTTTTTAGGGAGCTATTTTTGTTTTTCCAGGAAAGTTATCATACTGGATTGTAGTTGCCGATGAAGGTCTTGTTTTCTTAGTCCCCCTCTAGTGAACAAGATCTTGAGCATTTTAGAAAGAGGAATCTATGTCTACGAAATATATTTTTGTAACTGGTGGTGTGGTGTCGTCTATTGGGAAAGGGATTGTCGCAGCAAGTCTGGGCCGTCTCTTGAAAAATCGTGGTCTCAAAGTGACTATTCAGAAGTTTGACCCTTATATTAATATCGATCCGGGAACCATGAGTCCTTACCAGCACGGGGAAGTTTTTGTGACAGATGATGGGGCTGAGACAGATTTGGACTTGGGTCACTATGAACGTT
>CAJPKC010000221.1 GCA_905370255.1 Streptococcus oralis | reverse complement strand
GTATACAATTCCACAGATTGCTTTTACTGGCGAGCTTATATACATATAAGCGTGTGTACAGTTCTTAGGGAACGTTCTTCGATACTCTAATAGTTTTTCCTTGTTTAAAATTCTATTGTAGACATCGGGCCAAAAACTCATTAGTGGAATCATATGCTATCCTCGTTAAAGTGGTAAAGTTAATTGTTCTACTGAATTAAACTCTTTATCAAAAGCTTTTTTTAGATTGCTAGCAAACAGAAGAGGGAATTCTTTATCAGAAGTTTTTTTGTATCTGGAATATTTAAAATCTTCAAAAGTATTTGTGTTGATACCTTTCATGTCGTTCAAGATTGTATTTCCAATAGCTTCTCCTAATTTAATTGGTACAGCATTTCCGATTTGTTTATAAATTTCTCCTATTTTCCCTCTAAATTTCCAATTATCAGGAAATCCTTGGATTCTGGCGTATTCTTCAATTGATAAAGGTCGAAGTTCTGTCGGATGAATCAAGTCAGTTGCAGGCATAGTTGGTACGGTAACTAAAGTAGGGCTAGGTTCACTAAATGAAAGTCTTCTGAAGAAGCCTGTTTTTCCACCACCCATATAGAATTTTTTTCCCATTGCTTCCATCTGGTCTTCTACAGAGAGAGAACGCCAATTTCCACCTTCAGGAATTTTTTTATACCAATCAATACGTTTTTTAGGAATCTCGGTATAGTGCATTTCGGTTCCTTGGATATCAGAAATAACATCTCCTAGGGTTACCCATTTTTCTAAACCAAATTCACCATTTTCCGAGTGAGTTGGTGTTAGATATGGTACTTTCTCATTACCTAATTTTGCAATAATTACTAAACGCTCACGTTTTTGTGGTGCTCCGAAATTAGCAGCATTATATAATTCAAAAGATACAGTATAACCGAAGCTTTCTAACTTTTGTTGAGCATAGTGGAGAACACCACCTTTTACTGGTATCCCTTTAGTGTCTTCAAGACTTGCTTCCGTGGTTAAAAGACCACGGACATTTTCAATGACGGCATATTTAGGTTTTATTTCTCCGATTATTTCAAGGTATTTGATGAAAACATTTCCTCTAGCATCCTCGAATCCTTTGCGATTACCTGCTGTTGAAAAAGCTTGACATGGTGGACCACCAAAAATGATATCTATTTTACGATTTTCAGGTAAATTAGCGAATTTATAAATCTTTTCTTTGTTGCATTCCCAAATGTCACCAATCAGACCAATATGCTTATTGTTATTCACAATAGTAGCTCTTGCTTCTTTGTTTATTTCACAGGCTAACAGAGGTTCTATACCTGAATTTTGCATTCCAATATCCAAACCCATCCCGCCACTGAAAAAAGAAATCGCAGTGATTTCTGGAAGAGAGTTAGATAGTCTGATTCTATCCTCGGGATTAATGATTACATCACTATTTTCTAAAAAATCTTGAAGATGTTCCTCAGTAGTTTTATAAGAATTTTCAATTTTTATGGAACTAATTTTATTTTCTCTCATTAGTCGTCTAGCATATTGAGGAGAAATATTAAGTCTGTTCGCAACTTCCTCAGCTTGTAGATATTTTATGCTATTATTTGTCATTTCAACCCTTTCTGCGAAACAATTTTTAGACCCTTCTATAATATCATAAAAAGGCAGTAAGGTCCAGAGAAAACTTAAAAAATATGATACTCTATTTATACTAGAGGTGATTTGACATGAAACAAAAATCAAAAAATACTAATTTAGAAAATTTACTTACTGAGTATTCTTTTATTACTGATAAAGAATTAAATCGGTTATTTGAAAAATGTTTAGAAAATGCCGAAAGTTCCAAATATGATGATAACTTACAAGAGCTTTTCACTTTTGCTCTCAAACATAAGGAGCTATTTACGAACAATTCTATTAAACTATCTGGAGATGCTAAAGGAGAAATATCTTGTTACATTGATAAATGGATTAGTAAATATATCAAAGATAGAGAGAATGAAAAGCTAGCTACACCTTTAAAGAATTATGGTGAAAAAGACGAGGCTTTGATTTCTAGAGTTCGAGCGTCCACAAGAGAGAGCGAAGAAGTTGTTCAAAATTATATTGAAGGTCATTATCTGTTTATGAGTGCTGAAAATATGAACGGTGCGATCTTAGAAGAATATTTAGCTGAAGTATTAGAACCAGCTGGATGGCAATGGTGTGCGGGGTCTGTTTTTAGAGCGATTGATTTTTGTTATCTATCTAACGAAGAACCTATTTTACTACAAGTTAAAAATAAGTATAATACAGAAAATAGTTCTAGCTCTGCGATACGTAATGGAACAGAAATAAAAAAATGGAATCGCCTTTCACGTCCTAAAGTAGCAACAGGTAAATTTACTCCAATTCCTAATTGGGATACACTGCATGAAATTGTACAAGATCCTTCGCTTAATGACCAACTAACTGAAGAAAAATACCTTAACTACATTGAGACGAATTCAACGTCTGAACTAGATATTTTGGGAGAATGATTTTATGGAAATGTACGGTTTGTTAAAATTCGTTGCTAGTGATGGTAGTTACGGAAAAGTTGATACAAGAAGTGATAAATATGGAATTTTAAGTATTTATAAAGTCCCAATGAATTTGCCTATAAATACTACTGTAAAGTTTCAATTGGTTTTAAGCTCAAAAAATAACTATTATGCAAAATTCATTGAGGTTGCTGATAGAAATATGAGTCTCTTCAATACAGAAGATAGGAAGCAGTGGTATAAATGGGGTGAAGGCAAAGAAGATGAATTTATTGCTACAATAGTTCCTAATTTACAAAATGAAATTATAATAAATCCAGAAAAAGAATCAGATCCGACTCGTATTGATTTATATGATTTAACTAATGAGAGATATGCTGATCTTAAAGTTCAAGATACTCCCTTTTTTACATCTGGTAGGTATTGCTACAATGGAACACCATACGATCCTTCTTATACTGTAACTTTTAATAGAAAAGACTACGAAAATTATAGAGCACATCATCCAGATTGTGATATATATTTCTGGGTTAGTTGGCAACAGCTTACATATAGAAATATAAAAGTTGAATCTGTTGAAGGGATCTGGAGAGCTAGTTTTTCCAGAATGTCAGAGTTAATAGAGAACGGCATTGTTGCACTTCATCCTTATATTTATAGACAAACCGATGACCATAATGCTAAAGACAGTTTTTTATTTAATTTAAATGATCCAACTGTGTTTGAAAGAATAATGTAAAAAGGTGTAGTTCAAAACTGCACCTTTTTGATTTACCCATAATATTCCATCTTAGATGGTTCGATAATCTCAGTATAGAAGTTTTCTATGCTCATCAAGACATAACCATTTGATTGTTCAGGTGTAGCTAATATGAGTTCTTCATAAGAAGATAGAGAAGTAACATCATTAAGCAAGACATTCAGCTCTTTAGTCTTGCAGAGTTGGTATAGATTATTACTGAAAGTTGATAGTTGTTCTGAATGATTAGAATGAAAAACATTCTTTTGGATTCTGATTTCTAAGTTTTGGATGAAATCAAATAGATTGTCATAAATTTCTTGGCTGATTTCCATGAAGATTGACCTCCTGAATTTTGTAGTTCATTGTATTTCTTGAGTGCTTCCTCGCAAGCATCTGTTCCTTTTAGATAGTAGTCGTGTTCAGTACCAATGATATCAATAGTGATGACCCCGTCAGAATGTTAGTAAG
>CAJPKC010000220.1 GCA_905370255.1 Streptococcus oralis | reverse complement strand
GAAGAGATCAGCGTGACCGATGTTTTGAAGGGGTTCTTCTGCACGATCACGATTGGTAAAGAGAGGATTGGTTGGAGCTGGTTGGAAAGGCCCCCAGAGCGATTCTCCTTTAAACATGGTAATCATATGGCCTTGGCCTGTTCCTCCTTCAGCAGCAAGGAGGTAATATGCTCCCTTTTCTTTTAATATATGAGGGCCTTCGACATCTCGCCCTCCGGTACCGAAAGATAAAACTTCTGGTCCGCGGAGAATGTTTCCGGTTTCCAGTTCAATTTCAACTTGTTGGATGGCTTTCTTCCCTCCTTCTACATAGCCAGTAAATTGAACGTAAGTTCGGTTATCTTCAAAATAAAGATCAGGGTCAATTCCAAAGATATCTATTTCTATTCGTTGGTTTTCCCAGATAATTGCCGTCTGGTCTTCGTTTAGATAACCGCGGATAATGAAGTTTTTAAACTCAGCAAAATTTGTTGTAATTACATAGAAAAAACCTTGATTGTAGCGTATACAAACAGCAAAAATCCCTTCGTTGGATTTTGCTGAACGTAAGTCAGCTTGTTCAATTGTTTGTGCAATACCTGGTAATTTCTCCCAATTGAGAAGATCAAAGCTACGTGATAAGGCAATTCCGGGATAGTATTCAAAAGTGCTGTTCACCATATAGTAAGTATCTCCGACTCTAACAATACTAGGATCGGGATACATCCCTCTGATATGTACCCTCTTTACTGGACACCCAGTAAGGAGGGTATTTTCATGCGTTACAGTCATGAGTATAAGTTAGAGTGTATTGAGCTATATAGAAAAGGAATATGGCCTGAAACACCAGAAGGAATAAAAACATCAAACTTTCACCTAATGGTTCGATACTGGGTTCGTATCGAAGAACAAAATGGACCAGATGCATTAAAGCACTTAGGTAATAACAAAGTGTGGACTCCTGAGGCGAAATATGACTTTCAAAAAACTTCTAAGATTCCTTACCTTGAAACGACTGGTATGCCTACCAGAATCCTTCTGAAAAAGCGTCGATTCAAGTGCTATCAGTGCTCGAAAATGATGGTCGCAGAGACTTCCTTAGTCAAGAAAAATCACCAAATCCCCCGTATCATCCACCAAAAGATTGCTCAAAAGTTGATTGAAAAGACTTCTATGACCGATATTGCCCATCAACTTTCCATTTCAACTTCAACTGTCATACGAAAACTCAATGATTTTCACTTTAAGCATGATTTTACTAATCTTCCTGAAATCATATCCTGGGACGAGTACGCCTTTACTAAGGGAAAGATGAGTTTCATTGCGCAAGATTTTGACAAACTCAATATCATCACTGTTCTTGTGGGAAGAACACAAGCTATCATCCGAAATCACTTTCTTCGCTACGATCGAGCTGTTCGATGTCGAGTTAAAACCATTACAATGGATATGTTTAGTCCTTACTATGATTTAGCTAAACAGCTCTTTCCTAATGCAAAAATTGTACTTGATCGTTTCCATATTGTCCAACATCTTAGCCGTGCTATGAGTCGGGTGCGTGTCCAAATCATGAATCAGTTTGATCGAAAATCCCATGAATACAAGGCTATCAAACGCTACTGGAAGCTCATTCAACAGGATAGTCGTAAACTCAGTGATAAGAGATTTTATCGCCCTACTTTTCGCATGCACTTGACGAATAAAGAAATTCTAGACAAGCTTTTGAGCTATTCAGAAGACTTGAAACACCACTATAATCTCTATCAGCTCTTGCTTTTTCACTTTCAGAATAAGGAGTCTGACAAATTTTTTGGACTCATTGAGGACAATCTAAAACAGGTTCATCCTCTCTTTCATACTGTCTTTAAAACCTTTCTCAAGGACAAAGAAAAAATTGTCAATGCACTTCAATTACCTTATTCCAACGCCAAATTGGAAGCCACTAATAATCTCATCAAACTTATCAAACGAAATGCCTTTGGTTTTCGGAACTTTGAAAACTTCAAAAAACGGATTTTTATCGCTCTGAATATAAAAATGGAGAGGGCAACGATAGCCCTCTCCAGGTGTTAGCTTTTCTTCAACCCACTACAGTTGACAATGAGCCTAACTTTTCATCAACCCACTACAGTTGACAAACATACAATTATTTTTGAATAATTAACAGTGAATATTACAACCTTCGGTCTGATACCGAAGGTTGTAATACTTTATTAAACCTCAACGTTGGTTAATTTTTCGACCAGTTCAATGACTCTTGAAGCATTTCGTTCCAGTTCCACTCTAGAAATCGGATAGGAAGAATCTGTCGAGTGTAATGCTCCCATTAGATCCTGATAATCGAGAACTCCACCAGGCATCATTAAATCATTTCCAGCTTTGATACTACCAGAAGCAATTGCTGACGGATACTTGTTGTTACTTCGTTCCGAAAGACCTGCTATAACCCAATCAGACATGACTAAACCTTGGTATCCCCATTCTTTCCGAAGGATTGTTTCTAGCAGATCAATTCTTTGTGAGGTATGTTCCCCATTTAACAAATTGTAAGAACTCATAACTGTCAAAGGGTTGCTCTCTAGAATAGCAATTTCGAATCCTTTAAGATACAAGTCACGCAAAGCACGTTGACTAACAATTGAATTATTCCACATTCGATTTGTCTCTTGGTTGTTACAACAAAAATGTTTGATAGAGACCCCAAGACCTTTGTGCTTTTGAACTCCAATTGTAATTGCAGCGGCTAATTTCCCACTGACTAATGGATCTTCCGAATAGTATTCAAAATTTCGACCACACAATGGATTTCGGTGAATATTTAAGGCAGGAGCCAACCAAATTTGCACGCCATAAATCTTCATTTCTTCTCCAACAAGTTCACCCAATTGTTCCGCGAGTTCAGTGTTCCAACTTTGACCAATTGCAGTTCCAATTGGAATAGCTGTGCAATATTGTTCGAATACCTCTCCAACTATTTTTGGCTCTTCCATTTTATCTAGACCCAAAATTTTTATCATCGAGTCTGGAACTACTTCCATCATTGAGTCAAAAGAATCAGTATCCAGACTATGGGCACCCGTTTCATCACGATAATACTTTCTTGACAGCCTTACCCCAGCAGGACCATCAGCCATTACAATAGGGGGCAAATTCTTAATTTTTGAAGTCGTTTCTCCTGCTGCACCAGCTACTAACATTCCAGCATTTCCAATAAAGCTATTGTTTCCACTATCTTCAAAACCTCCTAAACAAGTATAGGCCAATTCTTCATCAGATAATTGTTTAACAAAATCTTTCACTCTTTGTTTCACTTCATATGGTTCAATACTAATTTGATGAATATCGTCAGAATTCATTTGAATGACTTGTAAATTAGATTCTAACTTATGGTGAATTTCTTGTTCAGGAATCCAATCATCAAAATCCGCTTGTCCCCCAGAATTTGATAATTTTTGAACTAAGGTTGTCGTGGAAATATTAATTAATGCGATTGGCTCGGTTTGTGAACTAGAATTTCCCAAACGGATAATATAGTCTCCAGCTTCAAGAATTTTTGAAAATGTCTCAGTATCAAATGAAGCCAGATTTCTCATATCAAATGTCATTGAAACGACTTCACTTTCCCCTGGTTGTAATTCTTTAGTTTTCTTAAAGGTAGCTAATATTTGGTAAGGTTGGTCAAATTTTTCACTCGGAACTGAAGCATATACTTGCAATACTTCCTTACCC
>CAJPKC010000219.1 GCA_905370255.1 Streptococcus oralis | reverse complement strand
ATCAAACTTATGTCAACAATGCTAATGCAGCTCTTGAAAAACACCCTGAAATCGGTGAAGACCTTGAAGCCTTGCTTGCTGATGTAGAATCTATCCCAGCTGATATCCGTCAAGCGCTTATCAACAACGGTGGTGGACACTTGAACCACGCTCTTTTCTGGGAATTGATGACTCCTGAAAAGACAGCTCCTTCAGCAGAACTTGCAGCAGCAATCGATGAAGCTTTTGGTTCATTCGAAGAATTCCAAGCAGCTTTCACTGCAGCAGCAACAACTCGTTTCGGTTCTGGATGGGCATGGTTGGTTGTTAACAAAGAAGGTAAGCTTGAAGTGACTTCAACAGCAAACCAAGACACACCAATCTCAGAAGGTAAGAAACCAATCTTGGGCTTGGACGTTTGGGAACATGCTTACTACGTGAAATACCGCAACGTTCGTCCTGACTACATCAAAGCTTTCTTCTCAGTGATTAACTGGAACAAAGTAGACGAGCTTTACGCAGCAGCTAAATAATCGCATTTGATAACACCCCTTTTTAGTTGGATTTTGGGTCTAGCTTTAAAGGTGTTTTTTTGTTTCCTTTTTTAGAAGTAACTGTCTCATGATTTTCCTTTGTTGGATAGGCTTTATTTATGGTATAATGATAAGATAGAAAACGAAGGAGAAATCATGAATATTCAACAATTACGCTACGTTGTTGCTATTGCAAATAGTGGTACTTTTCGTGAAGCGGCTGAGAAGATGTACGTTAGCCAACCGAGTCTATCTATTTCTGTAAGAGACTTGGAAAAAGAGCTCGGCTTCAAGATTTTTCGCAGAACCAGTTCTGGAACTTTCCTTACTCGTCGCGGTATGGAATTTTATGAAAAGGCACAAGAGTTGGTCAAAGGATTTGATGTTTTCCAGAACCAGTATGCCAATCCTGAAGAGGAAAAGGATGAGTTTTCAATAGCCAGCCAGCACTATGATTTCTTGCCACCAACCATTACAGCTTTTTCGCAACAATATCCTGAATATAAGAATTTCCGTATTTTTGAATCTACAACTGTTCAGATTTTGGATGAAGTAGCCCAAGGACATAGTGAGATTGGGATTATCTACCTCAACAATCAAAACCAAAAGGGAATCATGCAACGGGTTGAAAAGTTAGGCCTTGAAGTGATTGAGTTGATTCCTTTCCAAACCCATATCTATCTACGTGAAGGTCATCCTTTAGCCAAGAAAAAAGAGTTGGTTATGGAGGATTTGGCAGATTTACCAACAGTTCGATTCACGCAAGAAAAGGATGAATATCTCTATTACTCAGAAAACTTTGTGGATACAAGTGCCAGCTCTCAGATGTTTAACGTAACAGACCGCGCTACTTTAAATGGAATTCTTGAAAGAACAAATGCTTATGCGACTGGTTCTGGATTCTTAGATAGCGATAGTGTGAACGGAATCACCGTTATTCCACTAAATGATAATCTCAATAATCGCATGGTTTATGTGAAACGTGAGGAAGTAGACTTGAGCCAAGCTGGAACCTTATTTGTAGAAGTTATGCAAGAGTATTTTGATCAGAAGAGGAAAGCATGAAAAAAAGAGGAATAGTAGCAGGGATTATAGTAGCCTTGATTGTCTTAGATCAATTGGTAAAGGCTTATGTCGTTCAGAATATTGCTCTTGGTGAAATCAAATCATGGATTCCAAATCTAGTTAGTTTAACCTATCTGCAAAATAGAGGAGCTGCCTTTTCGATGCTTCAAGATCAACAGTGGTTTTTTGCAGTGATTACCCTGGTAGTCATGGTTGGAGCTATCTGGTATTTGCACAAGCACATGGAGGATTCCTTATGGACTGTCTCTGGATTGGTTTTGATTATTGCAGGTGGTCTAGGGAACTTTATCGATCGCATCAGTCAAGGATTTGTCGTGGATATGTTTCACTTAGACTTTATCAATTTTGCGATTTTCAATGTGGCTGATAGTTATCTGACAGTAGGAGTAGTTGTGTTATTAATTGCAATGCTAAAAGAGGAAATGAATGGAAATTAAAATTGAAACCGGCGGGATACGCCTAGATAAGGCTTTGTCAGATTTGACAGAATTGTCTCGTAGTCTCGCCAATGAACAAATCAAGTCTGGTCAAGTCTTGGTCAACGGCCAGGTTAAGAAAGCCAAGTATACGGTCCAAGAGGGGGATGTCATCACCTATCAAATTCCCGAACCAGAGGTTTTGGAGTATGTAGCTGAAGATATTCCTTTAGAAATCATTTATCAAGATGAGGATGTAGCAGTAGTCAACAAACCTCAAGGCATGGTTGTTCATCCAAGTGCTGGTCATACCAGTGGTACCTTGGTGAATGCTCTCATGTATCATATCAAAGACTTATCAGGAATCAATGGTGTGATACGTCCAGGGATTGTCCATCGTATCGATAAGGACACATCTGGGCTTTTGATGATTGCCAAAAATGATGAAGCGCACATCGCACTTGCTCAAGAATTGAAGGACAAGAAATCTCTTCGTAAGTATTGGGCCATCGTTCATGGAAATCTTCCAAATGACCGAGGTGTTATTGAGGCGCCGATTGGTCGTAGCGAAAAAGACCGCAAGAAACAAGCTGTGACTGCTAAAGGAAAACCAGCAGTGACACGTTTCCAAGTCTTGGAACGCTTTGGTGATTATACATTGCTGGAATTACAACTGGAAACAGGCCGAACTCATCAGATTCGTGTGCACATGGCTTATATCGGCCATCCTGTAGCTGGAGATGAGGTTTATGGACCTCGTAAAACTCTAAAGGGACATGGGCAATTTCTCCATGCCAAGACTCTTGGATTTACCCATCCAAGAACGGGTGAAACGCTGGAATTTACTGCTGATATTCCAGAAATATTCAAGCAAACCTTGGAGAAACTTAGAAATGAACAATAAAAAGGACTAGCTTGAGTCCTTTTTTATTTGCGTTTTTTCTTAGCTTTTTTCATTTTGTTGGCCATGCGTTTCATGGATTGCTTCATAGCAAATTCACCGATTTTACCCTTGAGACCTCCACCAAACATCTGGCTCATATCAGGCATTCCAGCTCCTCCAAGAGCAGACATATCCGGCATACCACCTTGTCCCATCATTCCTTCAAGGGCTGACATATCCATGCCACCAGGCATATTTTTAGGAAGGTTGTTAGGGTTGATGCCCATTTGCTTCATCATCTTGTTCATGTCACCAGACATGACACCTTGCATGAGTTGTTTAGCCTGGTTAAAGTCTTTGATGAACTTGTTGACATCGATAAAGGTATTACCAGAACCAGCAGCGATACGACGACGGCGACTTGGAGTAAGTAAGTCTGGATTTTCACGTTCTTCTGGAGTCATAGAAGAGACGATGGCACGTTTGCGAGCAATTTGTTTTTCATCCACCTTCATATTTTGAAGGGCAGGATTGTTGGCCATACCAGGAATCATCTTGAGCAAATCTTCCATTGGCCCCATATTTTGTACCTGATCCAACTGATCAATGAAATCGTTGAAATCGAAGGTGTTTTCACGCATCTTTTCAGCCATTTCAAGGGCTTTTTGCTCATCGTACTCTTGGGAAGCTTTCTCAATCAGAGTCAGCATATCTCCCATACCGAGAATACGGCTTGCCATACGATCAGGGTGGAAGGTTTCAATGTCAGTAATCTTTTCACCAGTACCAGTGAACTTAATTGGTTTACCAGTGATGTGACGAACAGAAAGGGCAGCACCACCA
>CAJPKC010000218.1 GCA_905370255.1 Streptococcus oralis | reverse complement strand
GCATCAGGTATCGGTGGAATCAGAGAAATCGAAGATCAAGTCCTTCGACTTCACGAAAAAGGACCAAAACGTGTAAAACCATTGACACTTCCAAAAGCCTTGCCAAATATGGCTGCAGGAAATGTAGCTATGCGCTTTGGTGCCAATGGTATCTGTAAATCTATCAATACAGCTTGTGCTTCATCAAATGATGCTATCGGAGATGCCTTCCGTTCTATCAAATTTGGTTTCCAAGATATCATGCTAGTTGGTGGTTCAGAATCTTCTATTACACCATTTGCGATTGCCGGTTTCCAAGCCTTAACAGCTCTTTCAACAACAGAGGACCCAACTCGTGCTTCTATTCCATTTGACAAAGACCGTAATGGATTTGTTATGGGTGAAGGATCAGGTATGTTGGTTCTTGAAAGTTTAGAACATGCTGAAAAACGTGGTGCAACTATCCTAGCTGAAGTTGTTGGTTATGGAAATACTTGTGATGCCTACCATATGACTTCACCACATCCAGAAGGCCAAGGTGCTATTAAAGCTATCAAACTTGCCTTGGAGGAAGCTGAAATTACACCAGACCAAGTAGCCTACGTTAATGCACACGGTACATCAACTCCTGCTAATGAAAAAGGAGAAAGCGGAGCGATTGTAGCGGTTCTCGGTAAAGAAGTACCTGTATCTTCAACCAAGTCATTTACAGGACACTTGCTCGGTGCAGCAGGTGCAGTTGAAGCCATTGCAACAATTGAAGCAATCCGTAACAACTATGTTCCAATGACAGCTGGAACAACAGAATTGTCAGACTACATTGAAGCAAACGTTATTTATGGACAAGGTGTGGAACGTGAAATTCCTTATGCTATCTCAAATACTTTTGGATTTGGTGGGCATAATGCAGTTCTTGCTTTCAAACGTTGGGAGAATAAGTAAAGATGAATTTAAATGAAATCAAAGACTTGATGGCACAATTTGACCAGTCAAGCTTGAAAGAATTTTCTTATAAAAATGGAACGGATGAGTTGGTCTTCAGTAAGAATGAAGCAAAACTTGTTGCAGAAACAAGTCCAGCACCTCAACCTGTGGTTCCAGCAACTGCACCTACAGTTGCACCTCAAGCTCCAACTTCAACACCAGCTGTAGAAGCAGTTTCAGAATCAAGTGCTAGTGAATCTGTAGCTGAGGGGGACCTTGTAGAAAGTCCACTTGTCGGAGTTGCTTACTTGGCTGCCGGACCAGACAAACCTAATTTTGTTTCAGTTGGTGATACTGTTAAAAAAGGCCAAACCTTGGTCATCATTGAAGCTATGAAAGTTATGAATGAAATTCCAGCACCTAAAGACGGTGTCGTAACAGAAATTCTTGTTGAAAATGAAGAAATGGTTGAGTTTGGGAAAGGCTTGGTACGTATCAAATGATTGATATTCAAGGAATTAAAGAAGCTTTGCCACACCGCTATCCCATGCTCTTAGTGGATCGTGTCTTGGAAGTCGGTGAAGATACAATCGTTGCTATTAAAAATGTAACGATTAACGAACCTTTCTTCAACGGACACTTTCCAGCCTATCCTGTAATGCCAGGTGTCTTGATCATGGAAGCTTTGGCACAAACAGCAGGTGTTTTGGAATTATCAAAACCTGAAAACAAAGGGAAGCTTGTCTTCTATGCTGGTATGGACAAAGTGAAATTTAAGAAACAAGTTGTTCCTGGTGATCAGCTTGTCATGACAGCAACTTTTGTCAAACGTCGTGGCACAATCGCCGTAGTAGAAGCGAAGGCAGAAGTAGATGGTAAGCTTGCAGCAAGCGGTACTCTGACCTTTGCTATTGGAAACTAGGGAGGTTTTCCATGTTTCGTAAGATTTTAATTGCCAATCGTGGTGAAATTGCTGTTCGTATTATTCGTGCGGCACGAGAGTTAGGAATTGCAACAGTCGCTGTCTATTCGACTGCTGACAAGGAAGCTCTCCACACGCTTTTGGCTGATGAGGCTATCTGTATCGGCCCTGGGAAGGCTACAGAATCTTATCTGAACATCAATGCCATCCTATCAGCTGCGGTCTTGACTGAAGCTGAAGCTATTCACCCTGGATTTGGTTTTTTAAGTGAAAATTCCAAATTTGCAACTATGTGTGAAGAAGTCGGTATCAAATTTATCGGGCCATCAGCTCGAGTAATGGATGTCATGGGAGATAAAATTAACGCCCGTGCTCAAATGATTAAGGCTAATGTGCCTGTCATTCCAGGATCAGATGGAGAAGTCCATACTGCAGAAGAGGCTCTGGCTGTTGCCGAAAAAATTGGTTATCCAGTTATGCTGAAAGCTTCAGCTGGAGGTGGTGGTAAAGGGATTCGTAAGGTTGAAAAACCAGAAGATCTTGTTTCAGCCTTTGAAACAGCCTCTAGTGAAGCTAAAGCGAACTTTGGTAATGGAGCTATGTACCTAGAGCGTGTGATTTATCCTGCTCGCCATATTGAAGTACAGATTCTTGCTGACCAGATGGGACATGTGATTCACCTAGGTGAGCGTGACTGTTCGCTTCAGCGGAATAACCAAAAGGTTTTAGAAGAAAGTCCTTCGATTGCCATTGGGAAAACACTGCGTAATGAAATTGGTGCTGCAGCAGTCCGTGCAGCGGAGTCTGTTGGTTATGAAAATGCTGGTACCATTGAATTCCTACTAGATGAAGCAACTGGCAAATTCTACTTTATGGAGATGAATACTCGTGTCCAAGTAGAACATCCAGTAACCGAATTTGTTTCTGGTGTGGATATTGTCAAGGAACAAATCCGTATTGCGTCAGGTCAACCTTTGACTCTGAAACAAGAAGACATTGTTCTAAAAGGACATGCTATTGAGTGCCGTATCAACGCAGAAAACCCAGCCTTTAATTTTGCACCGAGCCCAGGTAAGATTACTAATCTTTATCTACCAAGCGGTGGTGTTGGCTTGCGTGTTGACTCTGCAGTTTATCCAGGGTATACCATTCCACCATACTATGATAGTATGATTGCTAAAATTATTGTTCATGGTGAAAATCGTTTTGATGCACTCATGAAAATGCAACGAGCTCTTTATGAGCTCGAAATTGAAGGGGTTGTCACCAATGCTGATTTTCAACTCGATTTGATTTCAGATCGTCGCGTGATAGCAGGAGACTACGATACTTCATTCTTGATGGAAACTTTCTTACCACACTATCAAGAAAAAGAATAATGTAAAAATAGTATAAGACTGAAAAGGGGGATGTATGGCTCTATTTAGTAAAAAAGATAAATATATTCGAATCAATCCCAATCGTTCGACTGTAAATCAACCTCAGATCAAGCCAGAGGTTCCAGATGAGCTCTTCTCCCAATGTCCAGGTTGCAAATATACGATTTACCAAAAGGACTTGGGGAGTGAGCGTATATGCCCTCACTGTGGCTATACCTTCCGTATTTCAGCTCAAGAGCGTTTAGCTTTAACCATTGATATGGGTACGTTTTTGGAAATGTTTAAAGGGATTGAGACTCAGGATCCTTTGAATTTTCCAGGCTATCGTAAAAAATTGACTTTGATGCGTGAAAAGACAGGTCTTGATGAGGCTGTTGTAACAGGAACAGCTTTGATTAAGGGAGAGAAGGTTGCCCTTGGCATCATGGATTCTAACTTTATTATGGCGTCAATGGGGACAGTTGTTGGTGAGAAAATCACACGCTTGTTCGAATATGCGACCGCTGAAAAATTACCTGTCGTATTGTTTACAGCTTCTGGTGGAGCACGCA
>CAJPKC010000217.1 GCA_905370255.1 Streptococcus oralis | reverse complement strand
TGCATAGAGACTACAGAGAAAATATAGTTTGTTTCCCCTCGGAGGTATCCTCCATTTTTCTCATCTGCAATCTGAGCAGTCCCTGATTTCAAGGCTACATTATAGCCAGGAACATTGACTGTTCCCTTACCTGTACTGTGGTTGTACATCGTACCATAGGTAGGATCCGTACCAACCATAACCATGTGATCCCGAGTCAAGCTAGCTGCTTCTTTAGAGACCGGATTTCCCACGACTTCTTTTTGTGATTTACGAACCGTTTGATCATTTGGATCATAGAGGGCACTGATAAACTTAGGCTCCAACATAATCCCATCATTAGCTATCGCAGTAAAGGCACGAAGCATCTGAGTTTGTGTAACGGAAATACCTTGACCGAAGGAACTCATGGCAATATTAACGATATTGTCCTCAGGTAATTGCCCAGCATACTCATCACTCATACCAAAACGAGTCGGCACTCCAAATTTGAAACGACTGAGGTAATCCAACCAAGTGGTATCCCCCATTTTTTGTTGGAGCAAGGTCATACCGACATTACTAGAATGAGCAAAACCTTGTGAATAAGTCATCATGCTTCCTGATGACAAGCCATCATTCACATCCCAGTCCTTAATAGTTGCATCTGCTATTTTTAATTCACTACTATTAAAGTATTCTCCTCCATTGAAGGTGTTATTATCAATAGCTGCTGCCAAGGTCATTACTTTCATAGTTGAACCTGGCTCATAATTACTTTGATATAAAATATTTCGCCAAACAAAGTCATCCGTTAGACCTTCTTTTGTATTTGCATCAAAAGTTGGTCTTTGGGTTGTGGCAAGAATTTCCCCTGTCTTGGCACTAACCAAGGTCGCATTCATGTACTTGCCTTTTAGTTTTTCTTGGAAGGCATCCATTTGACTTTCCATAATGGACTGCAAAGGACTGGATAGGGTTGTATAAACATCTTTCCCATTTACCGTTTGTTGGGTAACTTGTTCCGTACCTGGAACAATATTACCTAAACGATCTTTTTCATAGGTAATAATGCCATCTGTCCCTGCTAGTAAGCTATTTAAGGAGCTCTCGACACCAGATGTTCCAATTAGACTTTTCGTGCCATCTTCATTTTCATGTAACTGTGCTAAACCAATAAAGGATGATGCAAATTTCCCATTTGGATAACTTCTATTTGGACTAGTCGTAAAATTAATACCCTCAACCTTAGCAGATTCTAAGTCCTGTTTAATGGACATCATATTAGCATAGGTAATCCCATTCCCTTTAGCACCAAAAGAAACTTGTTTGAGATTCGGTTGAGAGAGTTGGTCTTTGACGTAAGTCTCCTCCATATCTAAGTATTTATGAAAAATTTCTGCGACTGTGTTGTACTGAGATTCTTCTACATAAAGAACATCTCCGTTAGCTGACTTATATTCTTTATCTATTACAGCATAGACATTATAGGAGGTCGCATCTTCTGCTATGGGAGTTCCATTACGATCATAAATAGTTCCTCTCTTTGCAGGAACAGTAAGAGTCGTTTGATGAACTTTTTTTGCTTCTTTAACCAGATTGACCCCAAATTTTGTGCCTGTACCAATAATCACCGCAAAATTAACCAAAAAAACAGCAAATAGAAAGACAGCCAATAAGCTCAAATTCTTCCCTACTAATCTGCGGTTTTCCATTGGAGATTTACGATTCTTAATGGCAAAGCGTATGATTCTTTCTTTCCAGGATTTCATATACTACTCCGCCGATCGAATATTTTCATTATTCAATTGCAAGTCTTGTGAATTTGCAATTCCGGTCAAACGTTCTGATCGGATTAATTCGTTAACTTCTTGTTTGGCATCATCTAGCTCTGTCTTTTTTTCTTCAATTTGTGCATTGACTCTTGTCAAATCACTCTGGACCTGAAAAAGTTTTGTCTGCATATAGACTACACTAATTGCTAAGACAAGGGCTGTGATGGCAATTGAAAGGTAAAAGGCCTTTTCAACACGTGAAAATTTTTTTATACGAGCTTGTAGCAATTGGCTCGTTGTTCCTCTGTTTTCTGCCATTATTTCCTCTTACTTGTGAATTTTTCTTGCCACTCGAAGCTTGGCTGAGTGGGAACGATTATTGGCTTCCAATTCTTCCTTGCTTGGTAAAATCGGTTTCCGAGATACCAATTCCATTTTGGGCTTGAGATCGTCTGGGATGAAAGGCAAACCTTTAGGAACTTCAACTGTGGAAGCTTCCTTAAATAACTGTTTGGTCAAGCGGTCCTCCAGCGAATGGAAGGTAATCACTGATATTCTGCCATCTAGAGCCAGCATATCCATAGCCTGCTGGATTGATTCATCTGCAGCACCCAGTTCATCATTGACCTCTATACGGATAGCTTGGAAAATTTGTTTGGCTGGGTGGCCTTTTTTCTTGAGCTCCTTTGCCGGTTTGGCAGATTTAATAATCTCTGCCAATTCCGTCGTGGTCTCAATCGGTTTCTGTTCACGCGCCTGTTCAATTTTTCGAGCAATCTGTTTGGAAAACTTGTCCTCTCCATATTTGAAAAAGATTCTTACCAAATCATGGTAGTCGTAGTGATTAACGACTTCATAAGCGGTCAAACTAGCTTCTTGATTCATTCGCATATCAAGCGGAGCATCTTTTTTATAAGAAAAACCACGTTCACGTTGATCTAACTGCGGGCTTGACACACCTAAGTCATAACAAATTCCATCAATTTCAGTCACACCTAAGTCATTTAAGCAGTCCTTCAAATGACGGAAATTATCCTTGATGAAGGTGACCATGCCCTTTTCGATATAGGGAGCCAGACGTTTTTGCGCATTATCAATGGCATTCTGGTCCTGGTCAAAGGCATAGAGATGCCCTTTCTCGCTTAACTTACTTAATAAATACTCGCTGTGTCCTGCTCCTCCCAAGGTCGCATCAACGTAAATACCATCAGGTTTTACATCTAGCATATCAATGGTCTCATGGAGCATGACCGTTACATGATGAAATTCTTTTGTCATATCTTATCTATTTTACCACAAATCCGACTAGCTTGCACCCACTAAAGCCAAAACATTCCATTGCTACTTTATTCCTTGTATTCAAGAGGTTTCTCAGCTACTTGAGCTAGCGCTGAGTCTACTTCTAGATTTAAGTGTTGATGAACTGCCTCTGCCACTGCTCTTGGTATACCAACTGCAACAATCTCGTCCACGCTAGCTTCCTTGATTTTTGTCAGAGATTTGAAATATTTCATCAAATTCTGCTTGCGTTTTGGACCCAAGCCTTCAATTCCATCCAATTGAGAGGAGAAGGAATTTTTAGAACGAAGTTGACGGTGGAATGTAATGGCAAAGCGGTGTACCTCATCCTGAATGCGTTGCAAGAGGAAAAATTCCTGAGAATTGCGAGACAACTCTACCACCTCAAGCGGATCTCCAAAGAGCAATTCATGGGTTTGGTGCTTGTCATTTTTTTGTAGCCCTGCGATCGGAATGTCTAAGCCTAACTCTTCTTGAATAACTTGCTTAGCAATGTTAACCTGTCCTTGACCACCATCAATGACGATTAAGTCAGGCGGTGTCAGACCGTCACGCTGGACCCGTCCATAACGTCTACGAATAACCTCTCGCATACTTGCATAGTCATCTGGTCCGACCACAGTCTTGATTTTATACTTGCGGTAATCTTTTTTGCTCGGTTTTCCGTTGACAAAAACAACCATAGCAGAGACTGGACTAGTCCCCATAATATTAGAGTTATCAA
>CAJPKC010000216.1 GCA_905370255.1 Streptococcus oralis | reverse complement strand
TTTATGTAGGATATGTGAATAAATAAAAGTAATGGCAAAACTCAAAAGATCGGGTAAAATGGGACCATTTATGAGATCTACACGTTGAATTCTTTTCATAGTGTCATTATACCAACTTCAGTAACCAGCGACAAGCATCGGTAGTTGAATCCCCTTACATTTTTTGGTATAATCAGGGCAGAAAAGGAGGCTTTTATGAGCTTAACCAGCCAATTAATCACGGAAACGTTCCCAGATCTGGATAAGGTCGAAAGGCTGAATATCGAAGCATTTCCAGAAGAAGAGCGTGTTCCTTTGTCAGAATTTTTACGCTATACGGACAATGACGATGCCAATTTCTTTGCTTTTTATAATGAGGAAGAATTTGTCGGATTCGCTTTTTCAATCTATAATCAGAAAGCTTTTTATGTCAGTTTCTTTGCCATTATGCCACATTTAAGAAGCCACGGATATGGTCAAGAAATCATTGAAAAATTGGTGGAATTTTACCAAAGGACCATGATTCTTGAAGTGGAACGTTTAGATGAAGAATGCGACAATATAGAGCAACGTCAGTCTCGGATGGACTTCTATAAGCGAAATGGATTTAAAACTGCTAATGCCTTTTTAGAATACGACGGACTTAGCTTTGAAATTCTCTATCGAGGCGATCAATTTGATGAAGAGGCTTATCGGGACATCTTCCATAAACTGCAAGCAGAGAATTACTTTGATTTCCGTATTGAATACCGACGCTTTAGTGATCATTAGACATGATATAAAAAAGTTCTCAGCTAATTTACTGAGAACTTTTTTTGGTTAGTAAATAAAGAAATAGTACACGATACTCATGATTTGTGAAAAGAACCAAGGCAGAAATAGAAAAGCTAAGAAAGCAGCATGCCATTTCCAATAGAGAGAAACTAGCCCAACCGTTTCTCGGATCCAAGCCGATGGGAGATAATAAAAAGCTGTTTTTGAACCGACACTGCGTCCAGGGATTTTTAATCGTCTCATAAAGACACCAGCCCGAAGAGCGTGAAAGGAATTGGTCACCACCAGGACACTCTTTCCTAGTCCCTGATCTTCAAGAATAGCCTTGCTAAAGGTCAGATTCTCAAAAGTCGTTCGAGAACGATTCTCAATCAAAATGTCTTCCTGTGGTACACCCTGTTCCATCAGGTAGTTTGCCATAGCTTCCGCCTCTGAGATTAATTCATCAGCACCTTGTCCACCAGAAACAATTAGTTTTGGTCGTCCCTCAAACTGCTCATAGATAGTCTTTGCTTTAGTTAGACGCTGGGCCAAAAGTGGTGGTACTTTATCCCCAATTAGACCAGAGCCAAGGACGATGATAGCATCGGGCTCTTTACGAATGGGCAAGTAATTGCAAAAAGTCCCATATAAAACATGAGAAAGATAAAGAAAAGTCGAGTAAAAGAGGGCAAAGTCTATTGGATAAATCAAGAGATCTTTCCCTGGGAAATGAGGAAGGAAATGAAGCGCCAAGGCGCCGATAATAAAGATCCCATATAGGAGCGAGAGGAGATTAGCCAACCTTTTGCCTTCAAAAGATATCATTTGATGGCCGTTAAAAAGAAGAAAAACAGTTGAGAAAATAATACTGAGTAAAACAAGGATAGCAAGTACTGAAAAGATAATGATGGCAACCTTTTGGTTAAACCAAAGCTCCGTACGAACAACTAGTAGAAGGGCGGAAATTAGGAGGAAAAGGCCGAAACTTATTGAAAAGAGGTAAGCATTGATCAGTCTTCTGCGGTCGTTCAAAAAGAAAAATAAAAAAATGGTAGCTGGAATCAACCAGAATATATTTAGAAACATGATGACTCCTAGATGTAGTAGTAGTTATATTGTAGCACAATTGACTAAAATGTGCTTATGAATTCCACAATCGTTCAATGTTGTTAAAAGCCTTAGCTGCCAATTGAGAAAATCAATAGATTCAGAAAAAATGAATTGCCGTGGTGACAGAAAGCTGTTATACTAGAAAAGATTCAACATAAAAAGGAGAACATATGTTACGAAAAGGTTCCTTAACAGGTTTGCTGTTATTTGGTATTTTCTTCGGTGCAGGGAATTTGATCTTTCCACCTGCGCTAGGTGCCCAGTCGGGTAGCCATTTTTGGCCAGCTATTGCTGGATTTGTCTTATCAGGAGTAGGAATTGCGATTATTACCTTGATCATTGGGACGCTCAATCCTAAAGGCTATATTCACGAGATTTCACGTAAAATCGCCCCTTGGTTTGCTATCGTTTATCTGGTAGCCTTGTACCTCTCTATTGGCCCCTTCTTTGCCATTCCAAGAACGGCTACTGTTTCCTACGAGGTTGGAATCGCCCCCTTGTTAGGAAATGCCAATGGAGGACTTGGTCTCTTCATTTTTACCTTGATTTATTTCTGTTTGGCCTATTTGATTGCCTTGTATCCTTCTAAAATCTTAGATAGTATTGGTCGGATTTTAACACCTGTCTTTGCTATCTTGATCGTTGTACTGGTTGTCCTAGGTGCTCTCAAGTACAGTGGACACGCGCCACAAGTGGCAACAGCAGCCTACCAAGCATCTGCCTTTGGTCAAGGTTTCCTTGAAGGCTATAATACCTTGGATGCCCTTGCTTCAGTGGCCTTTAGTGTGATTGCGGTAACCACCCTCAATCAACTTGGTTTTACCAGCAAGAAAGAGTACATTAAAACCATCTGGATCGTTGGGATCGTCGTAGCCATTGGCTTTAGTATTTTATACATTGGCTTGGGTTACCTTGGAAATCATTTCCCAATTCCAGCAAAAGTGATGGCATCTGATGCCAATAAAGGTGTCTATGTCCTTTCAGAAGCGACCAAGGCTATCTTCGGTCCAGCTGCTCAAATCTTCCTCGCAGGTATGGTGACGGTGACTTGTTTCACAACAACAGCCGGTTTGATCGTGTCAACTGGGGAATTCTTCCATAACACCTTCCCTAAAATCTCTTACAAGGTCTATGCAACTCTTTTTACCTTGATTGGATTCTCCATTGCCAATCTTGGTTTGAGTGCCATTATTGCCTATTCATTGCCTGTCTTGATGATCCTCTATCCAATCACGATTACTATTGTGTTGATTGTGATTGTAAATAAATTTACTCAACTATCAAAACCAGGGATGCAATTGACTATTTTCTTAGTTAGCTTGGTTGCGTTTGGAGACGTTCTGGCAAGTACCTTTAAACTTGCAGGTCTAGCAAACATCATTAAGCACTTGCCGTTTGCTGCCCAATCCCTCCCATGGTTACTACCAGCAGTCGTTGGTATTGTCCTTGCTCTGTTCTTGCCCAATAAACAAAGTGCAGAAGAAGAATAAGATTTACTAGAAACTCTAAAGTTCCCCGCTTTAGAGTTTTTTTATTTTGAAACTAGTACCTAAATAGTTTCTTTAAATACAAACCGTAGCAAAAATTTTTAATTTAAGGAATGGCATGTTATACTATTTCTAACATATCAATATACGGAGCATTTTATGAATCAAATCGTTTTCTCCTTCACTGTCTTTCTGGCAGGGATTCTCTCCTTTTTCTCTCCCTGTGTCTTTCCTTTGCTCCCGGTCTACATTGGCGTTTTGCTAGGAAGTGATCAGGAAAAATCCGTTCAGATTTTTGGGAAAAAGATACGCTGGCATGGCATCGTTAAGACCTTGTGTTTTATCGCAGGTATTTCTGTTATTTTCCTTATCATAGGTTTCGGAGCTGGCTTATTGGGGCAGGTTATGTATACCAACTGGTTCCGCTACGTTATGGG
>CAJPKC010000215.1 GCA_905370255.1 Streptococcus oralis | reverse complement strand
ATACGGATTCTATAAGATTTCATCTCAATATTGGATTTCAGGAGGCAAATAGAATTATTCATTTTAAGAAGAAATTATAATTTCAGAACGTGGTCAAAATTTATGTATCTTTAGGAAGTGTGAAAGATTGGACGAACAAATTTTTTTGATGGGTGGAAATCCGCCGATAAAGAACCATACGATTATTAATATAATTGTGTCATCAAGGAAGATCGAAAGAATTATCATTTTTACAGTTTTTCGAGATAATTGGCAACCCTATATGAAAAAGTACACGGAAGTTTTCCAAAGTCAATTTCCTAATCTAAACACTGATTACTTACTCTTGGACACTGAGCAGATTGATTTTGATAGCTATCTAGATGCTGATCTAATTATTATCGGTGGTGGAAATACGGAAAAGTATATAGCTACTTACGTCAATCAGCAGTTCAAGAATTATATCGATCATATGCTGAATAAAGGGGCGAAAGTTATAGGATTTTCAGCAGGAGCCCTATTATTAGGAGAAAAGGTCTATATCTCACCTAATGATCATTCAGATCATCAGATAAAGATTAAAAATGGATTGGGACTTTTTAGTCAGTTTTTAATTAGTGTCCATTATGATTCCTGGAATGATAAAGCTAATAAGGATAGAGCTGAAGAACTCGTTAATGTTCCCATAATTCCACTAAATGATCATTCCTGTCTTGTATTGGATAAACTTGGAAACATTATTGAGAAAATTGACTAGTTTTCATTATCTAAATCTTGTTTTAGGTAACTAAAGTGTAAACGAACATTTATATGAAAGGCATAGAGTAAACATGAGTCTCTTATTTGAAGAATTTAAAACCATTTGTTTCCATTTAAATCGAGTCGGAATTACACCGACACTGATGGGGTCTTTGGGATTGGAGTTTAGAACGAAAGAAAATTGGGGGCCGTCTGACATTGACATTCATGTGCCTGGTGACCCTAGAGGTTGGGAAGCACCTGATCATCTCAGAATTTATGACTGGGACAAGATAATGAAAGTGATGAAAGACTTAGGCTACGTCTTAATAGATATTCATGAGCATGAATTCCAAAAGGATCGAGTGAGTGTTGAATTTGGAAGTATCGATTCCTTACCTGATTTTGCAGGAGTTTCGGAATCGGATATAGAGCTTATTCACATTGAAGGCATCACTTTTCGTCTTCCAAGTCTGGAGCAGTATCTAAGTATTTACAAAGCTTCTTCTCAAGACTCCTATCGAAATGATCACAATAACAATAAGGATTTTAAAAAGATCGAGTGGCTGGAAAGACATTTGTAAATTATCATATGAAAAGTAGTAAGTTGTAAGACTGGCTGCTATGTTATTTTATCTTCATTTTTATTGGTCATTTAATTTATACTATATTGGCTAGTAATAGAATTAGTAATGAAAAGCAGGTGGAAAAACTGTAAAAGAGCCACAGGTACTTTTCTGGGGTGGATATCACGCATATTTTTCGGATTTAGATGGATATTATTGGGAAGTTTCTTGGGGACCCAATTTTCAATTTGATGAAAATGGACTATTGAAATTTTAGTAATTAAGGGAGATAGCAAAAATGGCTTCAAGTAAAGAATATTTAGATTTCATTTTAGAACAATTGTCCGAGTTGGAAGAAATATCATATAGAGCAATGATGGGTGAGTATATAATTTATTATCGAGGGAAAATCATAGGTAGAATTTATGATGATAGATTTTTAGTGAAGCCTGTCAAATCTGCAATAGCGTATATGCCGAATGTAGAATACGAATTGCCGTATGAAGGTGCAAAGGAAATGCTATTGGTAGATGATGTTGACAACAAAGAATATTTAACCGGCTTATTTAATTCAATGTATGATGAGTTACCTGCACCAAAACCAAATAAAAAGAAATAATAAAATCTCAGTTTATCTACGTAAATACCATTTAACGATAACCTTATGCGATCGTTAAAAAGTATGTGAATATGTTCTCGATGACTGCGCATGTTGAGTGTGTAAGTTTGTTAATAAAACGCAGTTAAACCACTCGCTTTGACATTTCAAGGCGAGAGGTTTCAAAGCTCCACTGGAGCTTTGAACTCCCCAAACCTTTTGAGTTCTAAGCGAATTCCTGTTTGGATGGAGTGATACTTTGGTTTGGATCTGGGCTGTGATATAGATGCCATGACCAGAATTAATGAAATAGAGGAGTAAAATTGATGGAGCAAAATAAGCTCAAAGCAATTATGTTTGCCTTTCTGGCAGCTGTTTTTTATGCCATAAATGTACCGATATCAAAGGTTCTTTTGCAGCATGTGGGCCCGACTACAATGGCAGCATTGTTGTATCTTGGTGCTGGGATTGGTATTGGGATGATGTCACTCTTTAATAAGAAGGACAGGGAGAAAGCTGAGAGCCTGACAAAAGCGGAACTTCCCTATATTGTCGGAATGATTGTTCTCGATATTGCTGCACCGATTTTTCTGATGCTTGGAATCAGCTATGGTTCCTCAGCTAATGCCTCGCTTCTTGGGAATTTTGAAATTGTGGCGACGACGGTCATTGCACTGATTCTCTTCAAAGAAGCTGTAACCAAAAGATTATGGGTAGCTATTGGGCTAATCACCCTGTCAAGCATCTTACTGTCGTTTGAAGGAACAGACAGCTTTCATTTCTCTTATGGTTCTTTGCTGGTGATCATGGCTACCGTTTGCTGGGGACTTGAAAATAACTGCACTAGAGAACTATCATCAAAGAGCACCTATCAAATTGTGATGCTAAAAGGCCTATGCTCTGGTCTTGGCGCTCTGGTCATTGCTCTGATAAAAAGAGAGTCCTTTCCAGGAATCGGCTATATCGCCATTGCCTTGGCTTTAGGTTTTGTGGCTTACGGACTCAGCATTTTCATGTATGTGAGAGCCCAGAATGTTCTCGGAGCAGCTAAAACTAGTGCCTATTATGCTGTCAATCCGTTGATCGGAGCTCTCCTTGCTTTTGTATTTTTAAGTGAATCCTTATCCTGGATGTATGTGATCGCCTTGATCGTGATGGTCATTGGTTCTGCTTTAGTGGTAGTCGATACGCTTATTCGCCAACATGACCATGAACACCAGCATACATTCACGCATAGCCATGGCGGAAGTACCCACACGCATACGGTAAGGCATTCGCATGTCCACAAGCATTATCTAACAGAAGAGAAGCACAGGCATCGTCATTCTATCGAGGAACTAGAGTGTCTAGCAGAGGAAAAAGATAGGTAAAAGCAAATAGAAGACAGGCTATTACGAGAGGCTGATATTAAATCAGAATGAGCTGCCTTTGTTCTGAAATTTGGTAGATGCGAAGAGTTTCTGAGAGCTATCGGCAAAACTTGTATGGACAGATTAAAAGTTGGAGTACCATCTTTGCCTCGTTTTTGAGAAAGGACAAAGAAAAAATGGAAGCACAAATTTTTTTAATGGGTGGAAATCCGCCGATAAAGAACCATACGGTTGTTAAAAAAATTGTGTCATCAAGGAAGATCGAAAGAATTGTCATTTTTACAGTTTATCGAGAAAATTGGGAACCGTATATGAAAAAGTACACGGAAGTTTTCCAAAGTCAATTTCCTAATCTAAACACTGATTACTTACTCTTGGACACTGAGCAGATTGATTTTGATAGCTATCTAGATGCTGATGTCATCATCATCGGTGGTGGAAATACGGAAAAGTATATAGCTACTTACGTCAATCAGCAGTTCAAAAATTATATCGATCGTATGCTGAATAAAGGGGCGAAAGT
>CAJPKC010000214.1 GCA_905370255.1 Streptococcus oralis | reverse complement strand
TGTGTTGTGTTGCATTGCTGTTCCTTTGTGGTTGTTTTATTTTTATATCTCTATTATCATATGATGATAGTATAGTCTAAGAGTGCTTTCCGTCTCCTCTCTAGTTATATATGTTTATTTCTATTATATAAAATTATATTTTTGAAATGATAAACTGTGTTTCCGTCCCCTCTCGAGGTATATAGGTTTATATCTTTACAACAAAACTTGAATTTTATTCAAGGTGAAAAGCTGTTTCCGTCCCCTCTCGAGGTATATAGGTTTATATCCTATTGATGGTAGGTATTGATTATGGAAAACTTTATTATGTTTCCGTCCCCTCTCGAGGTATATAGGTTTATATCCGGTCTTTTGGAAACTCTGGCAACTCAGTACGCATTTCGTTTCCGTCCCCTCTCGAGGTATATAGGTTTATATCTTATGTGATGAACAAATTAAACATGTAACTAAGGAGGATGTTTCCGTCCCCTCTCGAGGTATATAGGTTTATATCTAGTGTTGGGGTCATTGGTGTTGTTAGTGTTGGGGGTGTTTCCGTCCCCTCTCGAGGTATATAGGTTTATATCATAAAGAAAGGAGTCATAACAAATGGCTAAACTAAAGTTTCCGTCCCCTCTCGAGGTATATAGGTTTATATCGGGCAAACACTTGACAATAGACATAAGGCTATGTGGGAGTTTCCGTCCCCTCTCGAGGTATATAGGTTTATATCACGTGTATATGTATGTCATGAAAGAAATTCTAGGTTGTTTCCGTCCCCTCTCGAGGTATATAGGTTTATATCCTAAGAACATCAAACGTTACAAACAAGACAGAGATGTGTTTCCGTCCCCTCTCGAGGTATATAGGTTTATATCAAACGTAAAAAGCTCCTTTGGTTAATTACGATACCGGTTTCCGTCCCCTCTCGAGGTATATAGGTTTATATCTGAATATCATACTAATAGAAATAGAGGATTTATGTTTCCGTCCCCTCTCGAGGTATATAGGTTTATATCCCCATATCTTGTGCTCTAGACAGCTGCTAGAGACACAAGATGTAGGACCTACTGGAAACACTATCTATATTGTACCATATGATTGCAGGCCTATAAAGGCTTAGAAGAAGAGAATGTCATCTAATTTTTCGGCACTATTGTAGGAGCTAAAACTAGTCACCTCTTCTTTGGTTGTCACATATACAATTATGCTGTCTTCTTCATCAGCCTTGTAGAAGCTCTCGATATCCTTAAGGAGAGACTGATAGTCATTTCTTGACAGATCGACCTCGAAACAGGATTTTTGCACCCTCACGCCATAACCCTCAAGTAATTTGGAGAGTTTAAGTCTACGTTTGTTACTCCGGATATCATAAATAATCAGACAAAACATGGTTTTTTGTTTGGCAAACTCACGTTCTTCTTCACTGAGATTAAAATAAAGTCCCATTAATGCCCTCCTGTGTAACTTGTCTCATAAAGACTGGGGTCGAGTTCTCTAAAAGCTCTAATCAAACTCTTGATTTGCCTGTCAGCTGTATAGAGAAAAGAATAGCGTTTTTTATCTAATTCGATATACTGATGGACTTCTAGGATTCTTGAACGTAGTGCTCTTGCAAAGACTTCTCTGCCTTCATCAGTAAGTATGAAGTCTTGATCCTTATTTTCAAAATGACTTAAAAGAAGTTTACCATTTCGTATCAACTCCATAAGCGTATTATCGACGATGATAGGTCTCCATTCTTCCATTAAATCACTGGCCAAGGTCGCATGATGCTGATGATGCTTGTGAATTACCCCAAACCCCAAGCTTAGCCCGTTTTTCTTAATCAGCCCCATAAAGCACGAATATAAGATACTATAGCCAAAATTGAGGGCACTGTTAAAACAATCCTCGGCAGGCCGTCTACTCCTACCATTAAAATGGAAGTCATCAGGAACCAGTAAATTCAGATAGTAAAAATAGGATTTCGCAAGGCGACCTTCGTAACCCATAATTTCTGTAGTGGAATAAGCTTTCTGAATATCATTGACACTATCTTCAAACCTAGAATAATCTGAAGTATCTAGTAGACCATCCGTATCAAACTCTCTAAGCAAGGCAATTTGATGCCTTACCTTGGTCCTAGCAATACTCCTTGCAACCTCTAAACGGAAATCCTCTTCAAAATAAGCCTTAGCTTGCAACTCTTGCTTTTGAAATTCGTCCTGCCTGTGGGATTCAATACTAGAAATAAATTGACCAACATTTGAGAAATAATAAACATTCACCTTGTTCTTTGATAAAGCTTTGATGAGTTGGGTGGTTAGTTGTGCATTACCAAAAAGTAACACATTATCAAGGAGTGAGATGGACACTTCTTTGACAATTTCTTTATTATCATTTTTAATGATAATTCTTTGTTCAGATAAGGACAGGTAATAATTGGACCTTTGAATATATAAATCGCTCATAAGCTACCTCTGGGTATTTTATGGCATATATTATATCACCACAATTCTAATCGTCAATATATTCTAATATTTAATCTAAAAAATGAAGCCCTAATCATAGGACTTAGATTTTTATTTATTGTAAAGAGATTGCTTTCCTTATTTCCCCAACAAGTCTGTTCGAACTTCCTTACGCAAGTCTTCAAGTGTTGTGATACCGTACTTGTCCATGACTTCAGGGAGTCTGTCAATGATTTTAGGGCAGGCATAGGGATCTGCAAAGTTGGCTGTTCCGACACCGATGGCTGAGGCACCAGCGATAAACATTTCGATAGCGGCTTCTGCACTGTCGACCCCCCCCATACCGATGATTGGAAGGTCTGACGCTAGAGCAACTTGGCGGATTAGTTTAAGGGCTACTGGGAAGACAGCTGGTCCTGACATACCACCTTGGCCATTGGCAATGATAGGTTTGCGAGTCGCCAAGTCATAGCGTGTACCAACCAAGGTGTTAATCATGGTGAAACCTGTCGCACCGGCATCTTCGACTGCTTTGGCGACACTTGTGATGTCAGCCACGCTTGGTGTCAGTTTGACATAGACGGGCACATCAGAGTGAGAGACACTAGCTTTTACTGCCGCATAGGCAAGCTCTGGGACTTGTCCGATGAGGAGGCCGTTATTACCATGGTCCACGTTTGGACACGAGATGTTGAGCTCGATTGCCTTGACATTAATGGCTTTGGAAATTTTGTGAGATACTTCCGCATATTCTTCATTTGAAAATCCAGCTACATTAGCAATGATGGGAAGCTCAGGATAATGCTCTTGCAACCAAGGGAGTTTTTCAGACAAGACAGCATCAACACCAGGGTTTTGCAGGCCAATAGCATTAAGCATGCCTGATGGTGTCTCAGCCACACGTGGTGTCGGATTACCAAAACGAGGGTTGGCGGTCGTAGCCTTAATCATGATAGAACCTAGTTTGTCCAAATCATAATACTTGGCATACTCTTGACCAAAACCAAAGCAACCTGAGGCGGGGATAATAGGATTTTTCAAATCAAGCCCTGGAAGGCTAATAGCTAAACGATTTTCTGATTTAATCTCTGACATGGTAACCTCCTAGACGATGACTTTTCCGGTAGGGAAGACTGGCCCTTCCTCGCAAACACGAAGATTTTTGGCGTCCGACTCTCCTTTAACGTGAACCACACAGGCATAGCAAGCACCCATACCACAAGCCATGCGGGCTTCCATAGAAACATAGGCGTGAGGATGATTTTCAAACTTGCTGTCGACATATTTAAGCATGCCTGGAGCTCCGCAACTGTATACGGCATCTGGAGTCCAGTCGAAATCATCAATAAC
>CAJPKC010000213.1 GCA_905370255.1 Streptococcus oralis | reverse complement strand
TGGAATTCATGACATCTGTTTCTGGTGTTGCTTCGGGTTGGGCAGCATACTTTAAAGGCTTGCTAAGTAACTTTGGAATATCAATGCCTCAAGCCTTAAATGGAACCTTTAATCCAGAACAGGGAACTTATATCGATCTCTTGCCCATACTAGTATTGGTATTAGTGACAGGACTTGTACTTTTAAATTCGAAAGCTGCCTTACGTTTTAATTCAATATTAGTTGTATTAAAATTTTCAGCCTTGGCTTTGTTTATCTTGGTTGGAATCTGGTACATCAAACCAGAAAATTGGTTCGACTTTGCACCATTTGGTTTTGGTAAGATATTTGGAGGTAACTCTGGTATTATGGCAGGTGCTTCGCTTATGTTCTTTGGTTTCTTAGGTTTTGAGTCAATTTCAATGGCTGTTGACGAAATTCAAAATCCACAAAAGAACGTTCCTCGTGGTATTGTTTTATCTCTTACTATTGTAACCATTCTTTATGCCTTAGTAACATTAGTGTTGACTGGTATTGTTCATTATAGCAAACTCAATGTTGACGATGCAGTAGCCTATGCTTTGAGAAGTATCGGTATTGGTTGGGCAGCTAATTATGTTTCACTCGTTGCAATTTTTACTTTGATTACGGTATGTATTTCCATGACTTACGCCTTGTCACGAATGATTTATAGTTTGGCACGTGATGGGCTCATGCCTCAGAGTTTCAAACAAGTAACCAAGACCAGTCGAGTACCTAAGAATGCGACCATTTTAACAGGTCTTGTTTCAGCAATTGCAGCTGGGATCTTCCCTCTATCAAGTATCGCAGCCTTTCTAAACATCTGTACTTTAGCTTATCTCATTCTCCTAGCTTATGGAATTATTAAATTAAGAAAAGACAAGGGAGAACCTAAAGAGGGAGAATTTAAAACACCCCTGGTTCCTTTTTTACCAATCTTGTCTATTCTGATTTGCCTTTCATTCATGCTTCAGTATACCCTTGAAACATGGATGGCATTTGGACTAGCTTTATTAATAGGAGTTATTATTTACTTTACTTATGGCTATAAACATTCAACTTTATCAGAAAGAAAATAAAAAAAAATCGCGATTACTCGCGATTTTTTTTATAATTTTTCATTTACAAATCGAACGAAACGATTCCACCATACTTTTAAGAAAAAGGCTTTTTCAACATTTTTTTCAGCAACCATATCAAAGGTTGGATTATCAGTAGTAATATAACCTTGACCAACTAAGTCTTTGTCTTCATAAGTCAGATGACCAACCACTGTACCTGCCTCAAGTGGTGCAGCATGCTCAGTTCTATCAGGTGTGTAAGTAATAGATGACTGTGCGCGACTACCGAGACGTTGGACAATTTTTATATCTTCTTTAGCGACTGCTGTAACAGTATCTTGCTTTCCGTCATAAATTGGAGATTTACTATCTTGATAGCTTTCCCCTTGATTGACGATTGTTTGAAGAGCGAAATTGGATGAGATATAATCTAGAAGAGCTGAAGTTGCTGTGAAACGAGCGTAAGGATTGGTATCTTGGTTGTCAGCGTTGAGGACAACTGTAATAATACGCATTCCTTTTTCTACAGTTGTTCCAACAAAGGATGCTCCTGCCTTATCAGTAGTTCCAGTTTTTAGGCCGTCAATTCCCCCACGGTAGGCAGGCATACCATCTAACATTGAGTTTGTAGAATGAATAGTCATTCCTGCAAAAGTGGAAGAAGGTTTCTTTGTGATTTCTAAAACCTGAGGATACTTGAGGATAAGATTACGAGCGACAACTGCAACATCATAGGCGCTCATCTTATTTTCGTCATCTTTCTTAGACCCAGGATAGATATTATTCCCAAGAGTTTCATTATTTAGACCAGTTGTATTGACGAGGGTAGCATCTTGAATTCCCCATTCAAGAAGTTTAGTCTTCATCATATCAACAAAGTCTTTTTCAGATCCAGCAACCTTTTCTGCTAATGCGATAGCTGCACTATTGGCACTAGATACCAATGTTGCTTCTAGCAACTCTTCAACAGTGTAGTTACGAGCTTCCATAGGAACGTTACTTGCTTCGGAGTTGGTTGTGAGCTGGTAGGGGTAATCGGAAATTTCCACTGGAGTAGAAAGAGTGATTTTGCCTTGCTCTAGAGCTTCATATACTAGGTAAACAGTAAGTAGTTTACTGATAGAGGCAATTTCAACCGGTTGGGTCGCATCTTTTTCATACAAAATCTTACCACTGTTAGCCTCAACAGCGATGGCGTGTTTTGCTGCGACATCAAAATCCTGAGCAAAAACAGTAGTAGCAGAACCAAATGAAATAAGCGTGATTAATGTTAAAAATAATTTCTTCATAGTAACTTTATTCTATCATAAAGACAAAAAATATTCTTGTTTTTATAATGTAGGTTATCAATCTTTTTCGAAATATGGTAAAATAGGAAAAAGAGGAGGTGGCTTATGTTTCGGAGAAATAAATTATTCTTCTGGACCACTGAGATATTATTAATAACCCTTATTTTCTACTTATGGCGAGAAATGGGTGCTATTATTACACCGTTTGTAAGTGTTGTAAATACAATCATGATTCCCTTCTTATTAGGAGGATTTCTCTACTACTTAACAAACCCAATTGTCATTTTTTTAGAGAAGGAATGTCGCATTAATCGAATCTTTGGGATCTTGTTAACCCTTTGTGTTCTCTTTGGTTCTCTGGTAATAGGTGTAGTATATCTTTTACCGATTTTAATCAATCAGTTGAGTAGCTTGATTAATTCTAGCCAAGATATCTATTCTCGAATCCAAGATTTAGTGATAGAATTATCGAAATATCCTACTTTCCAAGAGCTAGATATTCAACAAACAATCCAACAATTAAATCTTTCTTATGTCGATATTTTACAAAATATCTTAAATAGTGTGACAAATAGTGTGGGAAGTGTCCTTTCAGCTTTGGTAAGCACTGTTTTAATTATCATTATGACACCGGTTTTCTTGATTTATTTCCTTTTAGATGGTCATAAATTCTTACCGATGCTAGAAAGAACTATTTTAAAGCGAGACAAACTCAATATATCTGGTTTAATAACAAACTTGAATGAGACTATTTCCCGTTACATAAGTGGAGTATCAATCGATGCATTCATTATCGGGTGTTTGGCTTTTATCGGTTATAGTGTGATTGGCTTAAAATATGCATTAGTTTTTGCTATTTTCTCAGGTTTAGCAAATTTGATTCCTTATGTTGGACCGAGTATTGGACTAATTCCGATGATTATTTCAAATCTGTTTACGGATCCTCAAAAGATGATTATAGCAGTTATCTATATGCTGATTATCCAACAAGTAGACGGGAATATCCTATACCCTCGTATTGTTGGTGGAGTCATGAAAGTTCATCCGATTACAATTCTCGTGCTATTATTGTTGTCAAGTAATATCTATGGTGTCGTAGGTATGATCGTTGCCGTTCCTACCTACTCAATTCTCAAAGAAATATCCAAATTCCTAGTCCGACTTTATGAAAAACATAAAGAAGTACAAGAAGTGGGAGAAAAATAAAGATTTTAAAAAGAAACGGATTCATCTGTTTCTTTTTTTATCAATAAATCGACAACTTATAGTAAGAATAAGAATAATTAATAAAAACTTTGTAAAACACTTGCAATTTAGCTAAAATTTGATAAAATAGTAAGGAAAGTTAGACTGTATTGCCTACTGTCTATCTATAAAATATATTTTATTGGAGGCTTTTACTCAAATGGCAAAAGAAAAATACGATCGTAGTAAACCACACGTTAAC
>CAJPKC010000212.1 GCA_905370255.1 Streptococcus oralis | reverse complement strand
TCCCAGATCGATTCATGAAATATTTCATTCTCTTGACATGCTTCATAGAAAATATCAAGGTGAACTTGATAAAACTCTTCATCTTCATTTGGAGCTTGCCTTACTAACGATAGTTGAAACAAGGGCTTATCAGATATACTGGTAAATGTCCCTACTTCAAACAAAATCATTTCATCATCAATAGGCTCACGACACAAGTCTTCAAAGATTGCTACCATTTCCTCTAAGGGCATCTTATCGGTGATTCTTTCTCTTAAAAATTCAAGTGATTGCTTCATATTTTTTCTCTTTCTAGATGGTTTTCGTTCTTAGAATAATCCTATTAAAAAATAGAATTCCTACACCCTTTATTATACTACATAAACAGAAAAAAAGACTGAAGCAGATGGCTTTCAGCTTGGTTTCAGTCTAGATCATTTTGATAATCGGAATAGCCTCTGTAAGGACGTCTATCCCAAAATTAATTCCATGTAAAAGGGTTAATAAATACATATGCTAGGAAGCTATGGAAATCATAAAATCTCCTAAGAACTAACCTGGCTCATCTTTTAATCTAACTTGATAGTTTCAGATAGGATAATTGCCCCAGTACCACTGACATCGAAAAATCCCACATCATGTTTTAAGGCTAACATGAGCATTGTATTATAGGCTGTTTCTGCTTGTGACCATGCAAATCCTGCATAGATAAGATTCTTACCAATACTATAGTCAGTAAAACGACTTTCCAGCTCTTGGTCATTCTCTAAAGCATCATCCATATCAAAGTCACCATTCATAGGAGGAAATAGTTTTATCATGTCCAGAAACCAACTTTTTAGTTTGCTTGAACTAACTTCAATTGAATCATAATCGTGGTCTTCCTTCCACTCCACTTGCTCCTCATACCATTCTAAAAATTCAGCTTTACTAGCTGGTGCGATTGATTTCTCAAATACTACTAAATCATAAGACATAGCTATACCTTTCTCTTTTATTATCATTACGCATATTTTCTCAATATCCTATACAGCTTCTCTCAGCTATGCAAACTTTCAATCATGATTAAAACTAGAGATTGGGGATTGATTTCAAAGCCATCAGCAGTAATTCTGTCATTAAAATACTTGACCGCTTGATCATGATCAAGAAAGCGATTGCTACTAAGATACTGTTCAATCTCATCCAAGAGAAAAGCACTTTCTTTTAAAGATTTATCTTCAAAACCATTCGCATAATGGATACTCTTCATCATTTGTTTGAGCTTAGTTTTAGGATAGCATTCTTTAAGTTTATCCTTTAAAGAAAGAACAAGATCCTCAAAGGATTGACTATCTATATCATCCTCTAACAAACCTGATATTATATTCTTTTCGTACATATCTTCGATTAGTTCTTTCAAAGCCTGTTTCAGGACAAGATTGCTTTCTTCAGAATTTGGTGTCATATAAAATTCTTTATCCATTATCTTTCTCACTAAATATATTAAAAATTATGATTTCCCACAAAAATATTTCAGTAAACTTTTTAAAAGCGAGCATTTTCAATTTGCAGCTCACCTTCTTCAGAAATTCTCATGAGCGACTTCTTCAAGATAGTCATCAAGATAATGGTAGATTCGCATATCTTCTTCTGAACCGTCTTGCAAAACTGCAAATACCTTCACTTTCTCATCATTGACAAATACGAAATTATGTTCACCAAAATAAGTTTGATACCCCTTATCAACTAAGTTCCAAAGTTCATCTTTTTTTAAACCAAAAATATCTTTTTTTACAAGATAGGTTTTCCCGATTTCCATTTTCATGATAGATATTTCTCCTTAAGAATCTAGATAGTGCTAGATGTTTCTCTTTACTACTCAATCCGTCTACTCAAGCAGTGGCATACACTCACAAAGAACTTTGGTTGACTATTGAATATCTTCCATCGCTTCTTTCACATATTCTTCGACATCTTCAATCTCTACAAACAGCGGGTCTAAGTGACATAAGAAGTGCCAATCTTCGGTGCCGCGTTTTCTGTAGAGAATCGCTTCGCCGTCTTCACTTCCGAAAAAGCTTCTGTCAACTTCATACCCTTTGTTTTCTAGAAATACTTTTGCCTTGCGGAAGTTTGCTTCTCGTGCTTCGACATAAGCTTTCACTTCATCGTTATTCACGACATATGCATCTACTTTTGTAGCTCCTTCGATCATTTTATCGTTTTTAACGGATAGATTCGAAATTTCTTTCCAAATAATGTCCACATTTTCCTCAGGATTAAACGAAAATCTAGATAAAGGGACAATATTTCCATTGAAGACAATTTCCATATAATCCGGCAAGTGTTTAGGATTCACATACTCCACTTCAAACCCATCTTCTGTTTCTAAAGTATATCCAGGGATTTGAGCTACAAATTCTCGTCCTTCTTCTAAAGTCTCAAATAAAACTAAATCTTTTGAATAATTGTTTTGGTACAATTCCAATATAACCATCTATCATCCTCTAATCTTAACTGTTTCTATTAATTCTGATCATTTTTACGTTATTACTATCTCAGCCTGTGCTACTTCTGTTGAAAATTAAAAGTAAGATATTAAATTTTGTTAATCTCCTGCTTAAACTTTAATTCAAGTATTTTATTATAACCTTCATAAAAACGTTCTCTTGTTACCACTTCACCAGTATATTTCTCTTCTAAAAGTTCATAAATTTCAATTGGTCTAATCCCTTCTTCCGCCAAATCTTGAAGGAATGGACTGCATAGCCTCATCTCACCTTTACTCGATTGTTTTAATAAAATTCCATATATAGGAATCATAGTTAATAGATTATGGGTACTCTTTTTCATAACATTTATCTCCCCCACAAATTCAGATTTATTGGCAAGTCTACTTAACAAAATGATGCTGAACATAGCTTGACTTAATTTATGAAAAGAGGCCAGTAACAAACTTAAGCCCAGCCTCTTAGATAATCATTTTTCTTTGTAGCAAATAATGTATGCTTTGATGAAATCACTACCCACGACAATGGTTAACGGAACACTCAAAACAACTTCATCAGTTTTGCCATTCTCATACTCTTGTCTTTCTTCAGGAGAGTATAGGTACATAGCTATTGAATAGGTGTTCCCAGCCTCCAAGTCAAGATCCATACTGATATTTTCTGATTTGATATTGATTGTTTGATTCAGTCGAGTCTCAGTCGTTTTATAAACGCCCTCAATTGTATATCTCCCTGGAACTAAAGCAACTACCTTTTCTAGGTTTTCTCCAGTTATTGGATTAAAGTCAGCAAGATTCTGTCCATTAATTTTAGTTTTTGAACAGTATAAATGAACAATAGCTTTATCACTATTATCACTAACAAAGCTAACAGCTTTTTTCTTTCTATTGTTATATACAATCATAAATCCAACAAAAAGCAAGAGCCAAAGGACAAGAAAAAATACAATAATATAAGTTGAGTTCATCATATATCTCCTATATTTTCTTTACTTTTTAACTACATTATAGCACCAATCATTGAACAAAGCAAAAAGATATACTAAATGCAAGTAATTGTTTTGGTTCTTCTCTTTCAACTCCTTTTTGTCACTTTTAAATAGCTCTTTTCAGAAGCATTTTTATTTATATTAAGTAAACGAGAACACTAGAATAAATCTTTTATCAATAATTTTTATAAAGCGCTTGCTCATGACCTTACGTCATGATGTATAATATATATTAGGAGGTGAGAATGATGGCAAAACTCAGAGCAATCCCAGAAGGGTTTATGACAGTTGGGGAAGTTGCCAAGAAAATGGGAGTTACAGTCCGAACTCTACAATAC
>CAJPKC010000211.1 GCA_905370255.1 Streptococcus oralis | reverse complement strand
AAAGAACTGTCAAGTTTGGTTCTGGAGAGTTACCGATGTTGTCAAGAGTGTTCAAGAAACGGTAGTCCATCTTAGTAACACGGTGACGACCGTCGTTACCCATACCAGCCATAGAAGTTGTGATGAAGGTTGGGTCACCTGAGTACAATTGGTCATAAGCTTTTGTACGAGCAAATTTAACTGTACGAAGTTTCATAACGAAATCATCAACAAATTCTTGGATTTCTGATTCAGTAAATGTACCACGAGCAAGGTCACGTTCTGCAAAGATATCCAATACGATTGGCACACGTCCGAGAGATGTAGCCGCACCGTTGATAACACGGCAGACAGCCATGAAGGCAATGTTTACCCATTGGATAGCTTCTTTAGTGTTCATCGCTGGTTTGCGAACATCTACTCCGTAAAGATCACCCAAGCGTACAACTTGTTGCAATGCTTGATATTGAAGGTTGATTTCTTCACGAAGACGGATTGTTTCTTCATCGATTTCTTCGATTGCGTTCCAGTCGTTTACTTTTTCTTGCATCAAGTAGTCTGCACCGTAAAGAGCAAGACGTGCGTAAACACCGATGATACGTCCGCGTGAGTATGCATCTGGAAGACCAGTTACAGTGTGAGCGTGACGAGCGCGACGGATGTTTGAAGTGTAAGCACGGAAGATACCGTCGTTAACTGTTGTTACGTATTTAGTGAAGATTTCGTGAACAGCTGGATCTGGTTCGTATCCATTTTCTTTCAAAGTAGTTTCAGCCATACGGATACCACCTTTTGGCATGAAGTTCAATTTGAAGAGTTCATCGTTTTGGATACCATAAATCAATTCGTTTTCTTTGTCGATAAATCCAGCAGGAATATCAGCAATAGAAGTTGGACGAGTGTCCATTGGGAAACGAGTTTCTTCGTAGTGTGCTTTAGTTTCTTCTACGATTTTTTTAATGTGAAGTGAACGCTCTGTTGGTCCTGCAAGGAAGCTTTCATCTCCATCATAAGGTGTGTAGTTAGCTTGTACAAAGCGTGATACACTTGCTTTTTCTTTCCAGTCAACACCTTTAAAGCCTTCCCAGGCTTTGTCAAAAATGTCCTGTGCTTCAACAACTGTCTTAACAACCATGTTAATGTCCTCTTTTATCTTTCTAGTAACAGCAATCTGTTACATTCATATATTCAGTATAACACACAGTAAACGATTTCAACAAGTGAAATTACACTTTTTCAACACTTTCTTTTATAATACAGTTGTTGTTTTAGTGGTAACTGTAGTATATTTTTGAAAAATAATTAGCTATTTCCTATTTTTTCAGAAAAAAGGTATAATAAGGCTAGAAAAACTACTAAAGAAAGGCCATTTCATGCTGATATTTCCACTGATGAATGATTTATCCCGTAAAATTATCCATATTGACATGGATGCCTTTTTTGCTGCTGTAGAAATTCGTGACAATCCTAAACTTAAAGGGAAACCCGTTATTATTGGTAGCGACCCTAGGAAAACAGGTGGTCGGGGTGTTGTTTCAACCTGTAGTTATGAAGCCAGAGCATTCGGCATTCACTCAGCCATGAGTTCCAAAGAGGCTTATGAACGCTGTCCTCAAGCTATTTTTATTTCTGGGAACTATGAAAAATATACTACTGTTGGCCAACAGATTCGAGCTATTTTTAAACGATATACGGATAAAATTGAACCCATGAGTATCGACGAAGCTTATCTAGATGTAACTGAAAACAAGCTTGGTATCAAATCTGCTGTTAAAATTGCTCGTTTAATTCAGCAGGATATCTGGAACGAATTGCGATTAACAGCTTCTGCCGGTGTATCATACAATAAATTTTTGGCTAAAATGGCAAGTGACTACCAAAAGCCTCGTGGTTTGACAGTCATTCTTCCTGATGAAGCTGAAAATTTCCTCAAGCAAATGGATGTCGCTAAATTCCACGGTGTGGGCAAGAAAACAGTTGAAAAACTCCATCAAATGGGTGTATATACGGGTACTGACCTTTTAGAGATTTCTGAAATCACTCTCATTGATCGTTTCGGAAGACTCGGTTTTGACCTTTATCGTAAAGCTCGAGGTATAGATAACTCTCCCGTCAAATCAAATCGTATCCGTAAGTCTATTGGTAAAGAAAAAACTTACAGTAAGATTCTAAGTCTAGATGAAGATATTAAAAAAGAGCTAACTCTCCTTTCGGAAAAAGTTGCTCTTAGCCTTCAAAAATATGAAAAAAGTGGTAAGATCGTCATTTTGAAAATCCGCTATGCTGACTTTTCTACTTTGACAAAACGAAAAACACTGGATCAACAAACACAAGACTCTGAAAAAATTGCTCAAAGTATTATCCAACTCTACGAAACACTGAGTGATAAAGACAAGGGAGTCCGTTTATTAGGAGTCACTGTGACTGGATTTTAAAAACCTTGAAGGTTGCTTCCTTCAAGGTTTCTTTTCTTATACAAATAATCGAATGAAGCTATAAAGTAGCAATACACTACCAAGGACAATACGGTATTTACCAAACACTGTAAAGTCGTGTTTTTTGACATAGCTGGTCAAGAAACGAATGGCAACCATGCTGACTGCAAAAGCCACTACCATTGCTACCAAGAGCAAGAAGAATTGACCAAAACTCAAGACTTCTCCAGCCTTGATGAATTTAAAAATCTTCAAAGCGCTGGCTCCAAACATAACTGGAATTCCAAGATAGAAGGTAAATTCTGTTACCACTGAACGACTAGTCCCATTCAACAAACCACCTACGATAGTTGCTCCGGAACGGCTAGTCCCTGGTAGAAGGGCCAAGACTTGGAAAAGACCGATATACAATGCTGTTTTGTAAGGTAATTTGTCTAACTCAGTAACTGTTGGCTCAATCGCTTGCGCTTTGTTACGTTTTTCAAGATAGATAAAGGCAACCCCATAAACAATCAACATAATGGCTACTGAAACCATATTATGGAAGTGAGTATCAAACCAATCATCAAACTTAAAGACTAGGAGAAGAGGTAGGGTCGCAACAAAAACTTTGGACCATAATTGCCAGGTTCTACGAACTTGAACTTTATCCTTACCTGGTTTGAAGGGATTAAGTTTGTTAAAGTAGATAACCACAACTGCAAAGATGGCACCAAGTTGAATGACTACGTTAAACAAAGACTTAAAAGCTTCAGTTTGGTCTTTATATTTGACGAATTCTTCCGCTAAAATCAAGTGACCAGTACTTGAAATCGGCAACCATTCCGTAATTCCTTCAACAATACCAAAAAAGATTGATTTTAAAATTTCAAAAAAATACATAGATTACTCCTTTTTCTATCCTCCATTATATCATACTTTTAAAGGCTGTGTTGAGTTTTCTTTAGAAAGCACCAACACTTCCACCACCGCCACCGCCTGAGAAACCACCACCAGAGCTACCGCTTCCGGATGATACAGAAAAGGTACTTGCTGTATTTGCGACTGAGGTGTACAAATTGATTTGAGTAGTAGATGTGTGAAATTGTTTATCCCACCCACAAGATACATAAAGATTCATAGCAGCATTTTCAAGTTGAATATTGTGAAGTTTCATGATTTTATTCACCTTCTTAGCGTATCCATAGAGAGTTGCATAGACCAAAAGGCGATTCCAAACAACAATGCTCTCTAGTTCAGCCTTATCAAGATGAGCAATATCCCGAAGCATATTTTCAAAACTTGTCCAAAGGTAATAGGCTTCTGCTACCTCTTCATTTAAGACTCCATCACGAGAAGGTCCTATAGTCACAAAATGAACAAAGGCAATGGCTAGCAATCCAA
>CAJPKC010000210.1 GCA_905370255.1 Streptococcus oralis | reverse complement strand
ATCTTTCTCCTCATATTGTCTTAATAAATGGGCTGAATCAGTTCCAGCCACAGCATGGACTATTATAACACATTCAGGAAAGAGAAAAAAGTCTGCTGATTGTAATCAGACAGACTCCATTTTATTCTTATTTAATCTTGAAGAATTGAACAATTGCCACAATACCTTGATAAATAAAGACAAAGGCAATGGTGTAACTAATATAGAGACCGGTCATCAATGGGTATCCCATCATGATTAAACCTGCTACGATTCCTAAAATCCCCATCCAAACTAGAGGGGTACCTACCGATTTATCCGTCTTACGAACCTTGAAACCAACGATAGTTTTTGTAATACCATTTGTCAAGGCCCATAAAGAAATGATAAATGGTACAAATGTTACCATTTCAATAAAGCTACCTGAGAACAAGGTAAGAGCGAGGATGAGGGTAACAATTCCTCCAAATAAATTCCAGCCATGCTTTTCTTCTGATTTGAAGTATTGTACAATCTCAGAAATCCCTTGAACTGCAAATACAAGTGCAAACCAGAAAGTCATGGAAGCCAAGCTAATAAGAGGATGTGCAAACATATTAAAACCTACAAAAACTGCAAAAATACCCGCAATTAGTAACAACCATTTCCAAATTTTCGACATTATTTTTCTCCTTTTTTAGAGGAATCTTCCTCTAGTATTCCATAAATCATCATATCCAAAACCTGTGATAATTGATGTTCATATCCTGAAACCAAGTTAGATAGAGGTCTGATTTCCCTGAAAAATTATGATACAAAACTCCTTTGGAAATACCATCCACTTTACAAAGTTCATTGATGACAAAACCTTGATAGCCTTTTGTAGCAAATTCAAACAAAGCAGCGGTAATGATTTTCTCTCTTCGTAGTCTTGTTTTTTCTTCTTTTCTCATGTATTTACCTCTACATTTTTTAATTATAAACCGATTGGTCTAAAATGTCAAGCAACTTTCTCAAAAATTTAACAGTCTGCTGATTGTAGCCATCATAAACAGACTGGAATCCAGTCTCAAACATATAATATACACATTCTTCGCTAAATGTTTTCACGGATATTCAAGAGTATGATAAAGGCAGCTAGAAGAAATAGCAATAAAACAAAGCTAACTGCCAGAGTTCCAAAGCTAGTAGCAATGGTTACCAAAGCTATTGTAAATAAGCTAGGTAAAACAACTGTAATGGCACCGATAGAGGATTGAACTGCTCCCATTGACTCCTCAGGTATTTGTTTAAAAATGAGTTCCTGTAATCGAGGAGAGAGGATACCTGCGAAAAAGGCATCCAAGGCACTAAAGATAAGAATCCAGTCAAAACGAACTGCCACAAAGCCAACTAAAAGGAGTAATTGGATAATAAGCGAGGCATATAGGGCTAGTTTTATGGAGATTGTATTCTTCAGATAGCCACTCACAAGGCTTCCGACAATAAGGGCTGACAATTCAAGGGTGGATAACAAGGCAAGAGATTGACCTGTTTGTAAATTCAAAAAGGGCTGATTCCTCAAAAACAGAGTAGAAACAGGAACTGTAACATTTATCACTGCTTGACTAATAGAGATAATAAACAAAACCAAGAGCACCTTATTCATATTCCATATCAATTTTGATGATTGGAGCAGATGCTGGCAAAAGGATTTTACAGAGAGTCCTTCTTGATAGCTAATCGTTTTTTCTACTTTCAAGAGGTCTGTTTTTATGAAAAGAATACCTAAAAATGCGATTAAAAAGGTCAGAGCATTCAGTAAGGAAATAGACTGGATAGATAGAATACCTAGTAAGACTCCTCCTAGAATATTACTGATTGTTTTCACTAAACTAACAGTTGACTGTTTAAATCCAATAGCTTCTGCCAGATGGTCTTGCCCAATAATTCTAATGAAAATCGGAGTGAGCATGGCGCCTGAAAAATAACTCAATGTGTCAGATAAGAGGTTAATCAGACAAATAAATGCTACTAATAACAAGGAAAAGGACTGCCCTGAAAGTGATAAAGAAACGATAGAGTAAAGCAAAAATTTTGCAAAACTAATCATTGTATATTTTAGGACACGATGATGTTGAAAATCCGCCAAAACTCCCAGAAAGATTTGCAGAACTTGAGGAAGGGTTTCTGAAATCGTGATCAGTAAAATCGCCAAAGGGGCAAAAGATGCATCTGCCACATAATTCAAAAAGGCCAGATAAAAAATCGTATCCCCAACCGTTGAAATCCACTGGTTGATGGTTAATTGCCTAAAATTTCTATTTTGAAGAAATACTTTCATCACAACTCCTTTTTAAATTCAAATGGGAAGCTTTCCCCAAGGATAGACTGCGATACTACTAACAACCAAAATTACAGTAACATCAAAATCTGACCAATGCCATTGTAGACTATATGCAGCCCAATAGGCCAATAAATAGACTTTGTCACTCTAAAAAAGACTGCCATTATTAGACCACCACCCATATATACGAAAAAGTCTGTCAAGACCCAACCATGACTACTAATGTGCAAGATTCCAAATAATATAGCTGATCCGAGTACATCCAGTCCCCATTTCTTCCCTTTTTCCAGAGCAGTCATCACTAATCCACGATAAATCATCTCTTCAAAAATGGGACCTGCAATCACAGGATAGAAAAAATACATCAAAAATGCCGTAGCTCCTGTAAAAGTAGGAAGATCCAGTTGATAAGAAATTGCATTTTGGGTAGGCGGGAAAATAAAAAATGTAACGAAATTCCAAACAAAAAAAGCAAGAAGAGCTAAAAAGGAATAGAAAAGATAGGACGGTAGAAATAGCTGAGTTTAAAGGAGCGAAGGTTTTTGTTGAGAAATGGAAAGGGTATGGTCCTCAGAAAAATTCTGTTTTGGAGAAATGTCAGGGAGAATGGGTATTGTTGTTAGATGCAGATGAAGTTGTGTCGCCTGAATTGAAAGAAAAAATAAAAAGCATTATAAATGATGAAAAACCTTCAAGTGATGTTTATAAAATAAAACTTAGAAATATTGCGTTTGGGAAAGAGATTAAGTTTGGTGGATGGGATGATTATGTAATTAGGCTTTGGAAAAATGGGAAGGTTAAAATAAGTAATCGTGAGGTTCATGAACAATATCAAACTGAGAGTAAAATTGAAAAAATTAATGAGAAAATAATTCATTATACTTATGACAGTATTGAGGAATTTTTAGAGAAATTGAATAGATATACTTCGCAGAGTGCGACTGAATATATTAAGCATAAAAAAAGTGCAAGTTTTTTGAAAATTTATTCAAAAATGTTGTTTCGATTTGTAAAAATGTACATTTTTCAATTTGGTGTTCTGGATGGATACGAGGGATATTTGTTGGCTAAGTATAGTTCAATTTATACGATGACAAAATATACAAAATTAAGAGAAGCGTATTACAATACTTTGGGGAAAGATACTTCACTTGTAATAACTACTTATAATTGGCCTGAGGCGTTGAAGGCTTGTTTGAACAGTGTTTTAGAGCAGACGGTAAAGCCACGAGAGGTAATAATTGCGGATGATGGTTCTAGGAAAGAAACGATTAATTTAGTGAAGGATTTTCAGCAAAGTTATCCGTGGTTGAATATTATTCATTCTTGGCAAGAAGATGATGGATTTAGGCTTTCGATGTCAAGAAATAAGGCGATAAATTGTGCGAGTGGAAAATATTTAGTAATAATTGATGGAGATTTGATACTTGAAAAGCATTTTATTCAAGATCATATTGAGAATATGGAAAAAGGGTATTTCGTGCAAGGTTCTAGTGTGATTGTGGATGAACAAAA
>CAJPKC010000209.1 GCA_905370255.1 Streptococcus oralis | reverse complement strand
GTTTTTTTATATGTAATCTTTAAACATTCTACATTATACCACAAAATGAAAGAGGCGGTGCAAGAAATCTGTATTTTAAAGGAATTCTTCCTTAGGACAGAGCTCCTGCTTGTAAACTATACATCTTGTGATAAGTACCTCCCAAGGCTAAAAGTTCCTCGTGTGTGCCATTCTCGATAATTCGTCCCTTGTCTAGAACATAGATACAGTTAGCATCCTGAATGGTAGAAAGACGATGGGCAATGGCAATGGTCGTCCGACCCTGTCTCATCTTGGCTAGGGAATTTTGGACCAAGGCTTCTGTTTCAGAGTCAATATTGGCTGTCGCTTCATCCAAAATCAGAATTTTCGGTTGACTGGCAACGGTTCTAGCAAAAGCAAGAAGCTGACGTTGACCAGTTGAAAAACTCGAACCACGCTCAGACACAGGAGCATCATAACCTAAAGGAAGATCTTGAATGAAGGAATCTGCATCCACAAACTCTGCTGCTGCCTTAACCTGGTCATCGCTGATATCTTGGTACATGGCGATATTGGACTTAATGGTCCCATGATAGAGGAAGGGGTCCTGTAGGACCAGACCGATATTTTTTCTCAACTCCTCTTGGCTATACTTACGAATATCCACACCATCTAGGAGAACTCGACCAGACTGGAATTCATAAAAGCGCATGAGAACATTGATGATAGAAGATTTCCCAGAGCCAGTATGTCCGACAAAGGCGATGGTTTCACCTTTATTGACGGTAAAGGAAATATCATCGAGAATTTGGTGTTCCCCGTCATAAGAGAAGGACACATGTTCAAAACGGATATTTCCTTCTTGAATCTCCGCTTGTCCATTTTCTTGGGCCGGTTCATAGTTGGTCTCATCGATAAGTGCAAAGACACGACCTGCTGAAACCATGGATGTCTGAAGGGTAGAAAAGTTTTGTGTTACCTCGATGAGTGGATCAAAGAGGCGATTGATGTACTGGATAAAGGCATACATGGTCCCTGCTGTTATGCCTAGATAGAGACCGCGATAGCCAAAGTAAGCCATCAAAACCGCATATCCCAACAGCTTCAACAAACTCATAGCTGGACGTAAAAAGAGAGAATCCAAGGCTACTGAACGGTTAGCGTAGACTAGGTGTTCCTGGTTTATCTCATCAAACTCTTCTTGCAGGCGTTTTTCTTGGTTAAAGGCTTGAATAATACGAATTCCTTCGATATTTTCTGCCAGCTTACTGTTAATATCTGACAAGAGACTTCTGGTTTTTTCAATGACCTTGACAGATTTTTTACGGTAGAGATTGACCAAAAGGAAAATCAAGGGTAGAAAGAGCAATACTAAAGCTGTCAGACGATAGTCCAGAACAAGCATGGTATAAAGGGTTGTCACAAAGATAAAGACTGCTGAGATAAAACTGGATAAGATTCCTGAAAACATATCGCTAATAGTCTCAGTGTCATTGGTCAAACGAGAAACGATGGAACCTGCAGGTGTTTTATCAAAATAAGACATGCCTAGCTTCTCCATATTGGCAAAGGCATCACGTCGGATATCTCTAACGATACTGTAGGACACTCGCGCAAAGAGGATGTTCCCTACATATTGGACAATGGTTTGAAGAATAAAAAGACCATAGTAAACTAGCAGAACTGTAACGGCAAGCTGGTTGAGATTGTTTAGATACTGGTCGATAAAGTGAGAAGCTACCAAGGGGATGATACTCTTGATAACAGTCGTCGTAAGGAGAAAGGCTAAGGCTAAAAAGGTTAGGAGACCATAGGGCTTGAGATAGGACATCAAGCGCTTCAATACAGCCCATTGTTCTTGTTTATTGCGCATCTTCTTCTCCTTTCATTTCTAACTGTTGAGACTGGTAGGTTTGGGCATACCAACCATCCAAGGCGAGTAAGTCTTCATGTGTGCCTCGTTCAATGATTCGACCATTCTGCATGACCAAAATCAAATCCGCATGAACAACTGCACTGAGACGATGGGCAGTGATGATGGTCGTTTTATCTTTGCGAGTTTCCTTGAGATTATCGATGATTGCGAACTCTGTCTTAGCATCCACAGCTGACAAGGAATCATCTAAAATCAAGATATCAGGATTTAAAATCATAGCCCGACTCATAGCCAGACGTTGCTTTTGTCCACCAGATAGACTGACACCCTTTTCGCCGATAACTGTATCAAATCCCTGAGGCATGGTGTGAATGTCTTGATAGACTTGAGCCAACTTAGTTGCTTCTTCTACTTTTGAGAAAGGCAGGTCAGGATTCCCAAATCGAATATTGTCTAGGATAGAGCTTGCAAAGAGAAATTGATCCTGTGGGACGTATCCCATCAAACTACGTAAGTCAGCTAGTCGATAGTCACGAATGTCATGACCATTTAGATAAATAGCTCCTTGGTCAACATCATACTCACGTAGGAGCAACTTAATCAAAGCAGTTTTCCCTGAACCAGTTTGCCCAACCAAGCCCAAGGTTTGCCCTTTTTCGAGACTAAAATGAATATCTTTCAGCGTCTCCACATCTTCAAAGGCAAAACTATCAATGGCATAGTCCAAACGCCCATTTTCAATCCCGTCAAGTGGAGATTCTGGATCTTTGACAGGTGATTCTTGAGACAAGAGGCTCTCAATACGTTGATAAGAGACTTTACCTCTCTGAGTGATATTAAAGAGGAAACCAATCGCCATCAAAGGCCAGACCAGCATATCCAAGTAAGAGATAAAAGTGACCAGATTCCCAACAGTCACCTGCCCCGCTTGTACCATAAAGGCACCGACCAAGAGAGTTAAAGCATAGGAAGAACCAACAAAAAGCAGAACCATCGGGTCAAAGAGGCTATCATATTTCATGGTTTGCAGATTCTTTTGGAAGGTCAAATCATTAACTTCCTGAAAAGATGCCAATTCATCAGACTGATAGCCAAAGGACTTGGTTACCTTAATACCTGCTACAGACTCCTGAACCTTATTGTTGAGTTCAGAAAAGGCTGCTTGTGATTCTCCGAAAGCCTTATGGGTCTTTCTCCCCAGACGACTAGTCGCATAGGCCATAAATGGCAAGGGAAGAATGGCAACCAAGGTCATCTGCCAAGAAATGCTAAAGAGCATAGTCAGCAGAGTCACCAAGGCCGTGATAGAGGCATCCACCGCCGACATGACACCACCACCTGCTAGACGAGTCAGAGCATTGATATCATTGGTTGCGTGAGCCATCAAATCCCCAGTTCGATAATTCTGATAAAAAGCAGGAGACATCCTTGTAAAGTGCTCAAATAGTCTTGAACGCATGATTTGTCCAAGTCGGTAGGAAGTCCCTAGGATATACATACGCCAAACATAACGCAGATAATACATCCCGAAAGCTGCCAGCAGGAGATAAAAGAGATGAAGCAGGAGCTCATCTTGTGTTAATCGTCCCGAAGTAATGGCATCAATCACGCGCCCCATGACCATAGGTGGGATGAGGTTTAGTACAGAAACCAAAACCAAAGCTACAATTCCAACTAGGTAACGGCGTTTTTCTAATTTAAAAAACCACCAGAGTTTTTGGATGATGGACATAAAATTCCTTTCTAATGACAAATGGAAACCTGAGGCGACTGCCTCAGGTTTTTCCTATTCATAGGTGATGACACTAACTTAAACTTTGTCATATTCAGCGATAAAGATACTCAAAGGAGTAACATTTCATTTATTTTCAATCCTTTACATAAATCATTCTTTATTATAAAGGAATGACCTGGATTTTTCAAACTATACGCTGGGGAATTGCTTCTTTTTCTGGTATAATAT
>CAJPKC010000208.1 GCA_905370255.1 Streptococcus oralis | reverse complement strand
AAGTAGTATTGTAAATAACGTGAAAATTATTGAAAAATAGACTGAATAAGTAAAATTACCTAACTATTGATGGTGGTTGGAGTTTGAAGTAGAGTTGAAGGAGACTGGGGAATCGAGCTGCAAAGAGCTAGTCGATTGACTCAGTCTTTTTTTAAAAATCTTTTCTCATTCATTTTGGATTCAGGGGAATGCTGTCTTGCTTACCCGGATGCTGGACAATCATCGAGCAAAGGTGAAAATCATTTCCGAAGAAGGGAGAGGAAGTCTCTTTCGTGTGGCTTTCCCACAGATCAAGGACAAGACTTCTGTCTAAGACGGTTGATTGAGCGATCAGTATGGGTTGAAAAAGTAAAATAATAAAGTAAAATAATAAGGATGAAATGAGTCTAGTAAAACCTATAGGCTCATTTTCTATTTTAGCTTTATGGAAAGGGAATCTTATGGTATGATAGCCTAAAAGGGACCTGTAATATGGAGGTCAAATAAAAAAAGCCTTTGGGAAGAGAGACTCAAAAGGAGACGAGATGCTAGTATTAACAGACACAGATCCAGCTATTTCAAGCGAAGATTTTTTACAATTTGAGGAGATTCTTGGAAAGAAATTGCCGGAAGCCATGAAGGATTTTTATCTCAAGTACAACGGTGGTCAGCACCAAGTAAGGGGTGTCCACGATGAACATCATCTCTTTCCTTTCAATTCCTTTAATTCACTTGAGGAGATGAAGAAGTCTCTTACCTGGTTTGACGATGAGGCTGTTCCTGCGGAATTTAAGGCCACAGATCTTCTCCATTTCGCCTATGATCCTGGATCGGGCAACTATGCTCTTTCTCTAAGGGCAGAGGATTATGGCAAGGTGTATTTCTATGTTCTAGAAGAAACAGCTGAGATCTACGGTCAATGGGCTTCTTTTGAGGAATTTTTGAACTCTTTTGTTGAAGAGTGAGACAGAGAAAAGGAGACGGGATGCGAAAACACCAAGAACTTTCACTAGAGCAGATAATCGAGCAGGTGCGCGTAGATCAATTAGTATCAGATGATTTTTGCCTCTATGGCAAGGAGGATGGAGAACTGGAACTAGCTAGACTCTACTGGGTATCTGATTATCCGGATTTAGTGGAAGACCGTGATGTATACCCAGCTGATGTGGCGGAGCAAGATCTCCAGCTAGTCTACTATGGAGAGCAGTTGATTGATGTTCTCACCGTAGCGCTTGAAGAAAAGCCAGATGCAAGTCTCCAAGACTTGGTTGATGCTTTGAATTATTATAATCAGCACGATAACTTTATGACCTTTAATGATTAGCTAGGTTAATTAGAGAAATGGTATCTGATGACTGATAGCATTAGGAGAAAAAATGATGAGAGAATATAAATTTGATGTCCATAACGAGATGTTTGTATCGATTCCAGAGGAAAGAGAAAAGGTCTGCCTTGCTTTAAGTGATTCTTTAGAGGTTATCAATGAGGAGTTGACTCCGTCTTATAAAGCAAAACTCGATCATCTACTGGATCAATCATCAGTATGGTATCCAAAAGCTTTGGAAAAAATTCAGGAGGAATTTCCAGAACTAGCGCACACCAGACTCCTATCCATTTTTATCTTGTCTGAACAGACGGACATAGACCTGATTTTTGGTTTGGAATTTGGACTAAGAGAGAACTCGGAGCATGGTAGAGGACTTAAATTCTCCCTCGATAGTTTTGAAATTTTAGAATATGGTATAGGCGAAGTCGCTTATTACTAGGTGTAGTCGATAACAAGAGAAGCACTAGAAGATGGAGCAGGATATGGTTGAGAAAGAATGGCGTTTTTATTCATCAGAGGATGATAGGGAGTGGGTGATTTTATCAGAACGTGACAGAGCTGAAACAAAAGAGGATATCCACTCTGTTAATCAGAAAGAATCCGTCATGCGAATGTATCGAAGACCGGGGGACTTTATCTCAGTGTCTTTGCTGTCTGCTTCTTATGAGATAGACGATGTAACAGGGAAACTTGGACAAGAGCGAGATTTCTATTTAAAAATTGAATGCCTGCAAGATGGATGGGCCAGTATTAGTTCTCAAGTCTATAAAAAAGAGGAAGCAGTAACCTTAGGAAGCCTCTTTATGGGACTCAGAAAAGATGCGGCTATCAAGCTTTGGAGGTTAAAAAAATTGGGTGAAAAGAATCTAGGAGATCGGATAGAAAAATGACAGTTACTATTGATGAATTAGTGAAGGAGCTTGGTTTTTGTGTGGTATCTACAGAGGAGAAACCACTTCGTCTGGATGAAATCCGTTTCAACCTTTTGGCTTATTTAGAGGATTATTCCAAAATGGGATTTTCTTTTGTCAAAGTAGCTACTGATCTAGTAAAACTAAGGAAAGAGCAAGAGAGTTATAGGCTTTTTGGCCAGTGTTTTTTAGGATTTTTTGTGATTGGAGAAGAGGAGCAAATCTTTTTATTTTGTAATCAAGAAGGAAGGGAAGTTTTTCAAGAAGCGAGGATTTATGTCAACTCTTCCTTGCAAGATTTTGTTTCCTCTTATTCACTTTTTCTATCAGGCATCTTTCTTTTGAAAGCAAAGTTTTATGAGATTGAGCAAGATGAAGTTGAAGAGATTGCAGCAAATTTGAAGAACCAAGTACTTGCTTTGGAAAAGCCCCTTGAACAAGAATTGCCTTTCTGGGAGCACATGGCCTATTTGATAGAAGACGATGGAATCGTTCTAAGAGATGATCTCTTTCATATCTTAAATAAAGAGCAGTAGGAATAGAATTAAATTAATTATGGAGAAAAAATTGCCCCAGATAAAGATTCGTGAGTGGAATGAAAAGCCAAGAACAAAACTTCGATTTATTAAAATTGGTGATATTTTTTGCTATCAATTTTCGGAGGAAATGTTTGTATTTGGTCAAATCCTTGGAAAAGTGAATGTTGGTCATGTCATTCAATTTTTCGATATCTTTCAAGCAAGTCCTACTATAACAGTTGAGGAGCTAAGTCGTGCTCAATTTATAGGTAAGCCCATCATTATAGATTCCTACACCTTGTTTGATCGAAGTCCAGTATGGTTTTGGCAGATAATTGGTCACCAAGTGGATTTTGATCCAAGCCATTTTAAGGATTTAGCCTTTAAGTGGGGAGACCCAAATGGTCTTCACTTTGGGAAGGTCTGGCTAGATGGTAGGCGGGAACCTAAGATTTTTTCTAGGGAAGAAGTTGAGGACCTAGACTGGGAAGCCTGTGTCGGAAGTATAGTTTATAATAGAATATTGGAAGAAGAACTGGCAAGCAGAGAAAATAAAGGAGTTTGAGATGGACTATGTAGATGAGTTAACTTCAGGACGTACGCCCTTGGTAAAAAAGGCTGCGAAAAAAATTTTAAAGGGCAGACTAAAAGGATATGGACCATTCTTGCATCAGGCCTTGGAGGGCGAGATGGAAAAGCCTAAATCATGGGAATCACAAATGTACTTGCTCTACGCCATGGCTGCAACGGATTGCACAGAAGAAATTCCCTATCTCAAGTCATTACTGCTGAGAGACATCCCAACCCTTGTAACCTATCGCTCTCTAGCAGTAGCGATTGCTTATCTAGAAAATTTAGAAACAGAGAACTTGTCTTTTGTTTATGAGTCCTTGGAATCGAATAATTTATTGCAAGCTGCAGGTGCTTGTGCAGCACTCTATCTGAGAAAGATTGTGCTGAAAGATGACGATTTTGAGAAAATCATGACCTTTATCACCAAGGATGTTTATTTGGAAAATATAAGAGGAACAATCGCTCCGTTTATGTTCATTTTGGCTGCATCATATCT
>CAJPKC010000207.1 GCA_905370255.1 Streptococcus oralis | reverse complement strand
GTATTAGGGGAAGCCCATACTTTTATTCGAATTGACAAATGCAGTTGGAACCTGCTCGTTAATTAAGTTTGATGGTTTCCCACCAATCTTGAAAGTCTTTTTACCAGAATTAGTAACCATTCCCGGCATTTAAACCATTTTCGATTTTCATTACCTTTTCTTTGTTTTTGGGTTTTTAGAGAAATAGTCAGTGAATGTTACTGTTGTTTTACCAGTAGCTGGGTCAGCAACTGCATTACCAACGATTTCAGATCCGTTTTTGATTGGGAATTCTGACTTAACAGGCCAACTCAATTCTTTTGGCAAGTCAAGAACAAGTGTATCACCTGCATTGATTGCTTGAGAATCTGGGAAAGTAATGCTGTTTGTAGCTTCCATGGCTTGACCTCTACCTACTTTTGTATCAGCAGTAATGGCTTTACCATCGAGGGTAATAGTCGTGTTGTTAGTATAGTTTGTAACTTCAGCACCAAAGACTGTCGTCAATGTTGTCAATGAAAGAACAAAGATACTTACAAACGCCAAGATGCGCGTTACGCTCTTTTGTGAAATCTTCATCACATAAACTCCTTTAATTTAATCAGACATATCATAGCATTTTTTAAATCCTTTTACAAGCCCTTTAAAGGTTTTTTTAAGGTTTTTTTAAAAATTTTTGTTTATATGCTAGAATTGTTCTTATTTTTGTTTTTTATCGTCGTTTTTATACGAATTATGTTTTTAACGGTCGTCTTTTTTCTCTCGAATTCCGACCAAAGTTAGGATCATCATCAAGATACCAAGTAGGCTAATCCACCAGTTTGAATGCTCTCCAGTCTCTGGTAAGAGCTGGTCTTGGACAACTGGCGCTTCAGCCATTTGAGGTTCTTGAGCTGAAACTGCTAATGGCTTCATCTCCTCCTCCTGTTTAGGAGATGGAACTGTTGGGATGATTTCAGCTGGTGCTGATGGTTCTTGTTTTGATTGTTCAACCAGTGTTCCGATTTCAACGATCTCTGCTTGTGGTTCTTCTAGGATTTCTGAGCGAATCAATTCTTTCTTGATCACAACTCCGTCCTCAAGATTCAAGCGATACACATCTTGTCGTCTACCTGCCTTGCCTTCTTGTAAAATATTCACAGTTCCTTTTGCTAGCTCTGCATTTTCAACTGTTTGTTTCTCAAAGGCTACTTCTTCTACTTGGATGAGTTCTTCTGTTGTAATCGTAGGAACTCGTTTTGTTCCAACTAAGATTACACGAGTCACTGCTTTTCTGATAACCGTGGTATCTACCAATGTAGAAGAACGCTCTTCATCATTGAAGTAGTATTTCTCAAACGTTCTGTGAATTAGTCCATCTTGACCTTCTTGGAAGACTCTAGTTTCACCTTCTGGCAAGCTATCATCATTGCGATATTCTGTTTGATGACTAATGACTTCATCCTCAGTCACCAAGACTGTACGCTCAACTCCAGCACCCACCACAAGAACTTGGTTGACAGGTTGAGTCGTGATAACAGTTCTTAGATACTCACGTTGAGTTTCTTTACCATTGACATAGGTTACTTGATAGTAGTCTGTTTGAGTTCCTTCTTGACCTTCTACTTCGACCAAACGATAGGTCACAGGCTTAAACTTATCTTCCCGAACGATGGTGTTGTATGGGATTCCACTTGTGAAGCTGATCTCCTTGGTTTCAGTAACTTGAGAACCGATATGGATAATCTGTTCGAGTGCTGGACGCAACTCTTTGACGCTAATCAAGTCCGTCTTGACTAAGATGCCATCTTTATAAGTAAGCTGATAAATTTTTTCTACTAAGCCAGCACGACCTTCTTGAACAAGCTTACGTTCACCTTTTGGTATGTTTTCATCAATAACGGTAACTGTTCTAAAGTTAGTCTCTTCAGTTCGCGTTTCCTGCTTCACTTTAACATTTGGAACATGTTTTGTCCCAACTAAAATGATGGTCGGAATTGCTTCTCTGACAACTTTACTTTCGATTAGTTTTGAAGAACGTTCTTCATCATTGAAGTACTGTTTCTCGATTGTCTTATGGATTAGACCATCTTGACCTTCTTGAATAACCTTTGTTTCACCTTCTGGCAGAGTATCGTCGTTACGGTATTCAGTTAAACTTGTGATTCTTTCTTCTTGAATTTCGAAGATTGTACGCTCAATTCCAGAACCTTCAACTAGGACTTTATTGACAGGTTGAGCTGTAATGACAGTTCTGAGGTGTTCACGCTTAGTTTCCTTGCCATTGACGTAAGTTACTTGGTAGTAGTCTGTTTGAGTTCCTTCTTGACCCTCTACTTCAACAAGGCTGTAACCAACAGGCTTGGTCTTATCCTTACGAATAATAACATTGTATGGAATTGGACTTGTTGTGTTGATTTCCTTAGTTTCAGTGACTTGAGTACCGATATGGATAATCTCATCCTGAACTTTTTGAACTTCCTTGCTACTGATCAAGTCTGTCTTAATCAAGACTCCGTCTTTGTAGGTTAGTTGGTAAACTTTTTCAATGAGACCAGTTTTTCCTACTTGAACTACCTTAGTTTCACCTTTTGGTAGGTCTGGATCTTCGATTTTTTGAGTCTTATAAGCAATCTTCTCAGTTTGAGTATCCTGCTCTACCTTGATAGTTGGTACATGTTTTGTTCCTACTAAGATGATCGTTGGAGTTGCTTCTTTAATCAATTTGCTGTCTACTAATTTCGTAGAACGCAATTCATCATTGAAGTATCGTTTTTCGATCGTCTTACGAAGGAGCCCATCTTCACCAACTTGAGAAATCTTAGTTTCACCCTCTGGAAGAGTGTCATCATTTCGATACTCAGTTGTGCTTGTAATCTTATCTTCTTGAATTTCAAAGAGGGCACGTTCTACTCCGGCACCTTCGACAATCACCTTGTCAACAGCTTCTTTAACGACTGTTGTCTTGAGGTGTTCACGTTTTGTTTCAGTGCCATTGATGTAGGTTACTTTATAGAGGTCTGACTTCTCACCGTCTTGACCTTCTACCTCAGTCACTCGGTAGCCGATTGGCTTCGTGGTGTCTTTACGAACCTTAATAGTAAATGGAATTGGACTTGTCTCGGTTGCTTCTCTAATTTCTTTGATACGAGTTCCAACTTGGATGATCTCATCTACTGGATCTGTAGTGATGTTAGATTCTACAAATGTACGAGATGTCTCTTCTCCATTCACTTTCGTTACAGAGTAACGATTTGTTTTCTGGCCTTTCTTACCTGCCTGGATAACCTTGGTTGTCCCTGCAGGAAGCTGATCTGAAAACTCTTTGAGAGTATTGTAATCGATTGACTCTGTCTCATCTACAAGCTCAGTTGTTTCCACGATAGGTGTCGCATTTCCGACACGAACGACACGGTTGACTGCATCTGTAATCTTATGTTCAGAAACGATGGTACGGCTGATTTCTTTACCATTTCGATAGCTTACCAAGAAAGTACGGATAATTTGTCCTGGAGTTCCTTCTTCATCGACGACACTTTCTCCTGCTGGAAGTGTATTGTCTGAGACATAAACCGTCTTGAATGGAACATCAGCCTGCTCATCCACTGTACGTTCTGTCATCTTAGAAGTACCGATTACTGTGATTTCATCAACAGCTTTTGGATTTTCGACTTTTGAGATTTCCTTACGAGAAACTTCGACATCATCCTCATAGGTAACTTCATAAGTTGTTGTGATGGTACCAGGAGATCCGACTTGAGTAATCTTGCTGTAGCCTTCTGGTTGGGTTTCATCTTTTTCAATAACCTTGTTGAAGTCTTTTTCTTCGACAACAACTACGGATCTGATTGATAC
>CAJPKC010000206.1 GCA_905370255.1 Streptococcus oralis | reverse complement strand
GATTTTATAATGTGGTAATCTGTTAACGAAATTAAATCATACTAATGGAGAATTTGTTATGCATATACCAGATAATTACCTTAGTCCTGCAAGTTGTGCAGTTTTAGCGGTTGCTGCTGCGCCTGTTATTGTCTTGTCCATCAAAAAAGTCAAGGTCCAATTAAACGAAAATAAAGAGCTAGCTCCGATGCTTGGGATTGCTGCTTCTTTGTCCTTCTTATTGATGATGTTTAATGTTCCTGTTCCTGGTGGAACGACCGCTCACGCTGTCGGAGGGACCCTTCTTGCCATTCTCATAGGTCCCTATGCGGCCTCTCTAGCGCTGACAGTCGCCTTACTCCTACAGGCCTTCTTATTTGGAGATGGAGGCATTCTCGCTCTTGGGGCCAATATTTTCAACATGGCCATTGTGATGCCTTTTGTTGGCTATGCTATTTATAACTTGTTCCGCAAGCACCATCAGGAAACGCTTGGCGTTATTATCGGTTCTTTTCTTTCGATCAATGCTGCTGCCTTCTTAGCTGGTGTTGAATTGGGCTTGCAACCCCTCATCGCGTCAGAAGCTGGTCAGCCACTCTATAATCCTTATGGATTGAGTATCACGGTGCCTGCTATGTTGGGTGCTCACCTCCTTGTCGCAGGTTGGGTCGAAGTCTTCTTCACCGTTGTGATTTACCGTTTTGTCAAACAAGTCGCTCCTACAGAGTTGTACACACCAAGTACAGTCAATACAACTTCATTTGTTAAAAAAATTCGCTGGGTACTCCTTGCTTTGATCATCCTCAGCCCACTTGGACTTCTCGCAGATGGGACAGCCTTTGGTGAATGGTCTACTGAAGAATTGGGTAGCCTGCTTCATGGCAAAGTCCCAACAGGGATCAAAAATGGATTCTCTTTTGAAGCCTTGTTCAGTGATTACACCATTCCTGGAACAAAAATTGCGATTGGCTATATTCTATCAGCCATTACAGCTGTTCTCATTTTCTATATCATCAGTAAAATCATTCGATCAATGAACGGAGAAAAGACTTCTCATGCGTAAACTCCCTGACTGGCTTCATCAAGAGCAAGCGACTCTAGAAGCTTCAAAAAGCCATCACTATTTACAAATGAATCTTCAAACATTGCGCCACTTTCTTGGCAAAATGAAACAAACGACGCCCGCATTCAAGGCCAAAACTTCGTCTTGGATGCGGCTCGTTTCCTTTTTAATTCTAGCCATTCTCATTACGACTGCCCACCATCCCATCCAACTGTGGTTGATCGGTATCCTTTTGTTAATGCACATTGCCATGCTTCCTGGAGAGGTCCTACTCCACCTCTTTAAGGTCCTGTTCAAGGTGCTGTTGATTTCCACAATTGTGATTTTGCCTAGCATCTTATTTCAAGGATTTCAAAATGGAGGGCTTTTTTTGCTACGTGCAGGGATGATTGTCCTCAATATTTCTCTCTTTTTAGCCACTACCACAAGCATCCAACTGGTTGAGGCCCTAAGGCAGCTACATGTCCCCAAGACCTTTGTCCAGACCATTGATATTACGCTGAAATATAGTTATATTTTGGGAAAACACCTTCACCAACAAATTGAGTGCGTCCAACTCCGGACCGTTGGTCAAAAAGTGAACCTCCATCTCTTTGGCTCTCTTCTGGGTCTCTTGTATCTATCAACGAAGAACCATACCAAAGAGGTCTACGAGGCCATGTTACTGAGAGGATATGGTATGGATACAAAGCGCAAAGAAGCCTTCCACTGGAAGAAGGAAGACGTCTTTTTCCTATTGGAATTGGCAGTTCTCACGACCTTCACGATCTTACTTGGCTAGAAAGGAAAGTATATGATTCGCATTCAAGATGGAAATTACCACTACACCGAGGAGACTGGAATCCATGATATTCAACTCCAGATCCAAAAGGGGGAAACCGTTGGCCTGATGGGTCCAAACGGAGCGGGAAAATCTACCCTTTTTAAAATTCTGGTTGGACTCTTGCCCCTCTCTTCTGGTCAGTACCACTTCAAGGACTGGACCATTGACCAAGACTTCTTGAAAGATCCCCATCGTGCTGGGCAACTCTTCCAGCAGGTTGGACTCATTTTTCAGAACAGCGATACCCAATTGTTCAATACAAGTGTCTATGATGAACTGGCTTTTGGGCCACGCCAATTAGGTTTAGCCGAAACCGAAGTCCAACAACGAGTCAAGGATACGCTCGGTCTTTTAGAGATTGAACACCTGAGAGATCGCATTCCCTACCATCTTTCTGGTGGCGAAAAGAAGCTAGTCGCTATCGCCAGTGTCCTCACCATGAATCCTAGTCTCTTGCTATTTGACGAGCCTTTTAACGGCCTCTCGCCAAAATACCAGAAGCTGATTGTCACCTTGCTGCAAGAACTAAAAACAGCTGGAAAAACAATTGTGATTTCCTCCCACCATTTCGAACAAATCGCACCGATTGTCGAACGGGTCCTCCTCTTTTCTGAAGAACACACCATCACAGGCAGCTACGATCGAGCCGATTGGGAAAATGACCCGGCCATTCAACAATCCTTCACTACATGTTAAAAAGCCTCGGTAAATTTTTTTACCGAAGTTTTTTTGATGAGAGAGACAAGCGTAATATCTATACATAAACAACTTATCAATCCAAGTTTATTTTTCCTTTTTGTGTTCCCCAAACACCAGTTTGTACTTGTAATACAAGTCCGGATGCATTAGCAGTTTCCGCATTAAGGTCGAACACCACCTTACCAGTGATGATGTTTTCCGGATTTAACTCTGAAAGAAAGAATTTTCCTTCCTCATTAGCATACATACCAGCTACACTATCGGTTTCATACTCCGTATCACCTTTTAGCAGTTTAAAGAAATCGTTCGTAACAGTAATTGATTTCTTTCCTGAATTTTTTACTGTTACATTCAAAATCAAGTAGCTACCATTTGCTGTCTTTCCGTACTCTCCTCCAACATTTTGAGAAATAGACTTAGAATTTACAATATATTCAACATCCCCCACTTTAGTAACTTCACCAATTTTGGGAATCGCTTGTGCTACAGATTTCTTCTCGGCAGACTTACTCTCTTCAGATACTGCTGTTTTCCCATTTTTATCATTAGTTGCTTGCTCAGTGGAACTGGTCGTTTGTGTTGTCGTTGAGTTACCTGTTGAATTTTTTGAAGTTATTGAACCTCCACCCTTCGTTACAGCACCATAAGCAATTAACACTACAAGCAAAATAAACCACCATTTCTTGTAGAAAGGTGTTTTTTTCACATAAACGTTCCCGTTTTCATCCTTGATTTTCTTAGACATAAGAAATCTCCTTTAAACTTTTTCTTTGATATAATTATAATGTATTTGCTCAAAAAAAAAAGCATTTTGAGGGATAAAACTAAAAATTTCTTTAAATAGTGATTTATCTCTATGAAATTATGTAAATTATTTTGTTCATTCTCTAAATGAATTCAAAAATCCCCCAGAATTTAGCTCTGGAGGATTCATTTTTTATTTCACAACAATATTAACAAGCTTATTAGGGACACTAATCACCTTCACGATTTCTTTGCCATCAATCTCTGCTTTGACTTTTTCGCCAGCCAGAGCGACTTCTTGCAATTCTTCGCGTGACAGGTCTTTTGCGACCATGAGTTTAGCACGGACTTTTCCTTTGATTTGAACGACAATTTCAATTTCATCTTCAATCAATTTGCTTTCGTCCCATGTTGGCCAAGCCACATAAGAGATAGACTCACCTGTTGCTGCGACTGTTTGCCAGAGTTCTTCTGCCAAGTGAGGCGCAAATGGGGCGATCAATTGGATAAAGCCTTTG
>CAJPKC010000205.1 GCA_905370255.1 Streptococcus oralis | reverse complement strand
TTTTTCAACTGGAGATAAGAAAGGGAACCGTTAAAAAACAAACGGCAGGCATAAGCCGCATCTGAGAAACACACTTTATATCTTTGTTTTTTGTGACTACTGTCGATGGCAACTTGCGAGGTTAACCAACGACAAAAGTTAAAATTTGTAAATCGGGCAAAGATTTCTTGGAGAATCCCTTCCTTCTTTTTGGCATGAAAATTGACCAAGCCAATACTGTATTTCAGATCACGAAAACTAGTCTCTATGCCCCATCTGCTGGCGTAGAGATTTTTTAATTGTTGGACTGAATAGTCTGTATTTGTCACTAAAGTTTCGTATTTTCCTTCTTCCACTTCTAAACGCACCATACGAAAAGGAAGTTGGTATAGTTCAACAGGGTCATGTTTTCGACTTATTTCTGGAAGAAAATCAAAAGTAGAATTGTGTGGAATAAAATGATAGTCATTGGGGAAATCACGATAAAGTTTTTTGAGCTGATTGGTTTGCTTTCGTGATAATTTTAGAGAAAAGTTTTGATCAAAACACTCTGTATTTGGCAAGTTGAAGGAGGAACGCATGGATTGTTTTCCATCTCGAATTCGGATGATATAAAGCCATCCTTTTTCTTGAAAATGAGCCATGAGATTGTAACTTTCATAGCCTCTATCCATGATAACAAGAGCTTTCTCGAAAGGGAGAAGCCTCCATCATCTGAATCAGAGCTAAGCGCTCATGTTGCGTATGTTTGTCTTGAATAGAAACATCTCTATACACTCCAGTCTTCAAGTCGTATAGGGCATTTATGTGTATGAGATTATAGGATTTAACATCCGTTTGGGTTTGGATAGAGGTTTCTGTATCCATGGGATTTCGAGGAATACAGATATCACTCCCATCTGCAGCTAATATCGGAAGATTGGTGTTAAGTGGAATAGGTGCTGTAAATTCTTTAAATAAGGTATAGAAAGCCTCAGGTTTTATCTGATAGCGTCTTTGAACAAAGGCTGAATTTGAAACTGTCAGTCTAGCATCTAGTAATTCTTTTGACAGTGATTTTCCTCCCATTCCCAGAATGGTACGAATCATGGTTTCTAGTGATAACCTTCTTTTACGAGTAAAGGCCTGTTCATCTTGTTTGACGAGCTCAACTTTTTGACTAAGGATACTCTGAATACTCTTATTCAAGTGGGCTTTTATCTGTTTTATCATGGGAAGTACCTCCTTAACTATCAGTTTAGCACATAAAAAAAGAAACCCAAATACAGAATTGTATTTGAATTTCTTAACTTAATGACATTGAATCCATATTCTGCTCCCTTTTTATCTTCTATAATAGTTGTATAATTACTTACTCTCCTTTAGCAAAACTAATAGCTTTTCAGCTTCTGCCATAATAGTATTGTTGTCCTGAGAACCAAATAACAGGTTATTTTTTAATCCTGTGAGAGTTTCGTTGGCATTGGACTTAAGAATTGGATCCTTAATCTTTTTAAGTAACTCTTCCGCCTCTCTCAGTTTTTCTTCAACCTTTTCAGTTTCAACCTGATGTTCCTCTGGTTCCGATGGTGATTCTTCTTCTGATTCCTCTGGTTCTTTTGGTTTTGGAGATTCTGCTTTCTCATTTTTCGGTTTTTCTTCGCGAGGTTTTTCCTCCTCAATTTTTTCTGTCTGAGGTTTCTCCTCTGTTGGTTTCTCTGTTTGATTGTTAGCAGCTTGACTATTGTGGTTTCTTTGAACATGGTCGCTCGCATTGCCCCAACCACTATCTGAATGCGGACGTTCGTTTGGATGTTCGACATAATACTTCACAGTTTCAAATAGCTCTTCTAAAGTATACCCCTTAGGTGCCTCATAAAGTCCTTCGTCAAACCACTCAAATTTGATGTTATGGTAATGGTCATAATGAGGTATAATCAAACTTCCATTTTTAACTTCCACAGTATGTTGGAGATTGTAAGGCATACGGTCAAGTGGGACCTTCTTAGCTGCTTTTACTCGATTGTAAATCTCTTCTGCTCCCTTAGCCTCAGTATTTCCTGAACTTTGATGATTTGTTGAAGGAGGAGTCAAACCTTTCTCTTTAGCATAAGCTTGACCTGCTGCTCTTTCAGCTTCAGACAAACTTTCTTTCTTAATCCAATGACTGTGGCTCATATGCGGAGTTACATAGGCATCCCCCTCATCACTGGTAATATCACGGGGATCAAAGATATAGCCATCTTCTGTTGTATACTTGCCTGCCAACTTGGCTACCTGAATCTCATCATCTGTGTAAGCTATTTGTGCATTTGGTTTTCCTAAACGTTCTGGATGACGAATCGGCGCTAGAAAAGCAAGGATATCATCAACTAACTTGACTTTATCACTTGACTCATCGTTGAGACGTTCCAATAGTCTATCCAAAGCGTCAAAATCAGCTTGGCGCCCTTTATTGGAAATCAAATCTTGATGAACTGTTGCTAGTAAATCATAAACTTTGTTGTAAAATTTTTGATCACCAGATGCAAGATTGGTTTTCTTAGCTCCTAACTCATGAGACAAACTTTCTTGTTTGGCAAGTTTATCATCAATGGCTGCAACAGTTTCTGCTGAAAGTTCCTTGGCAGAGATATAACGCGAGGTTCCATTCTCTTCGAAGACATAACCATCAACCACCTTTCGAATCGCCTGTTTTACCAATTTTCCATCAATTGGATTGCTTGGAGCTAGTTGAGGATTTGGTACAGGTTGTGGACTTGGTATTGGGGTAGGCTCTGGAGCAGGGATTGGAGTCGGAATTGGTTTTAATTCTTTACCACCTGCAGTAGTATGATTTCCTTGATAATTTTCAGAAATCATTCTCGCAATCTTCTGCTCTAAATCAGACATTTGAGAATAAGGGATAAAGTGATAATGATCTCCATGTGGCACTGCAACACCATTCGCAGTTTTTCTTGTAATCTGCGCCGGATCAAAGACAAGCCCATCTGATTCCACATGTCGTTGACTAAGCGGCAAGGCATAAAGCTGTTTCAAGAGACTAGATACATCTTCACTTGGACTTGCTTGATAACTATTATCCACCTGTGGGCTAACACTTGGAGCCCATCTTCTAGTATTTGCCTCAACATTGCTTTGATTCGTTTGTCTATATGTACTACTATTCGAAGCATCTGATGAGCCGCTAGAAGAATTTGTTGACGGTCGATACCCAACTGAGCTTGTTTGACCACCTTTAGCGGATAAGAAGGCCTGAGCAGCAGCTAGTTCGCTAGCTGATAAATCACTTTTGGGAATATAATGAAAGTGATTGCCATGTGGAACGATGTAAGCATCACCCGTGTCCTCAATAATATCACTAGCATTAAAAATATAACCATCATCCGTCGTATAACGTCCCTGAGTTCTTGCTACAGCGACTTCATTACTAACCTTTACTCCGCCACCATGTCCATGTTCCTGCTTCTGACGATTGATCTCATCCTTACTACGAATATTTTCGGAATGAGAAGCATCTTTGAGGTATACATAATAGCGACCATCAACCTTAATGACATAGCCACCCTTGACTTCATTGACAATATCCTCATTTCGAAGTTGATAATTCGAATCTTTCATCAAGAGTTCTTCACTAATAATAGCGTCATAAGGAACCTTGCCATTATAGTAATGATAATGGTCTCCATGTGAAGTTACGTAGCCTTGATCGGTAATCTTAACGACGATCTGCTCAGCATTAATCCCCTCTCGCTGACTAACCTCATCTGGTGTCAGATGTTCAGTCTTAGCACTAGCCTGATTTCCTTCTATATAAGACACACGATTAGACTCTTTGCTAGTCTGTACTGCTTGGTAACGCCCCAATTC
>CAJPKC010000204.1 GCA_905370255.1 Streptococcus oralis | reverse complement strand
GAACTTCTTGCGACCAACGAAGTTTACCAAGAAATTGCCTATTCACAACTATCGAAGGAGGAATTGGAACATGGAAAATAAGAAGATGTCCTTTTGGAAACAATATAAACCTTTTCTAGCAGGTCTCCAACTTCCTCTACTAGTTGCGGTTGTGGCGGCTGTATGTTCAAGCATCATCACGGTTTATGGACCAACTAAGATTAAGGAAATCACCAACTTGATTTCAGATGGCTTGGCTACAGAAATCGATTTGGTAGCTGTGTCAAGTATCGCCAGCTTTTTAGCTATTTTGTATGTGCTTGGTGCCATTCTCAACTATACACAAGCCTATATTTTTTCAACGAGTATCCAACATTTTTCAAAACGCTTGCGGACGGCTATCGCTGAAAAGATTAATCGTTTGCCTCTTGCTTATTTTGACCGTCATTCTCAAGGAGACACTCTCTCTCGTGTAACCAATGACGTCGATACGGCGGCTCAGTCTCTCAACCAAAGTCTGGGAACAGTTCTCTCAGCTAGCTTTCTACTAATTGCTGTTTTGATTACCATGTTTGGCATGAACTGGATTTTGGCATTGGTAACAGTTGTTTCAACCCTTGTAGGTTTTGCGGCTGTCTCAGTGATTATGGCTAAGTCACAAGGCTACTTTAAAGCCCAACAAAACAACCTAGCAGCTGTAAACGGCTATGTGGAAGAAATGTACTCTGGCCACAATGTGGTGACCAGCTATAATGCTGTGGAACCAACTAAAGAAACATTCGCAGGATTGAATCAAAATCTACATGATAGTATCTGGAAGTCTCAGTTTATTTCTGGCATCATGATGCCTGCTATGTTCTTTGTCGGAAACTTTAGTTATGTTTTGGTTGTTATCGTCGGTGCTGCCTTGGCTCTTGAAGGCCATATCAGTATTGGGATTATCGTAGCCTTTATGGTTTATGTTCGTACCTTCTCTCAACCCTTATCACAGATTGCCCAAGGGATTACCAGCTTGCAACAGGCTAGTGCAGCTATGACACGTGTCTTTGAGTTTCTAGGAGAAGCTGAGATGGAAGACGAGTCTCATAAGGAGAGACAATTGACCAACATGAAGGGTGAAGTAGTTTTTGATCAAGTTGCCTTTGGCTATACACCTGAGAAAACCATCATCCATGACTTTTCTGCGACAGCTCATGCAGGGCAAAAAGTTGCTATTGTCGGGCCGACTGGAGCTGGGAAGACGACTATTGTTAACCTCTTGATGAAATTCTATGAGATTGATAAGGGAAGTATTCGCATTGATGGTGTGGATACCAAGGCTATGAAGCGCTCAGAAGTACACGATGCCTTTTCAATGGTCTTGCAGGATACCTGGCTCTTTGAAGGAACCATTCGTGATAATCTCATCTACAACCAAACAGGGATTAGTGATGAACGAATGATTGAAGCAGCAAAAGCAGTCGGAATCCACCACTTTATCATGACTCTACCAGATGGCTACGATACTGTTTTAGATGATACAGTGACCTTGTCAGTCGGACAGAAACAGCTCTTAACCATTGCTCGTGCCCTTCTCAAAGATGCTCCGCTCTTGATTCTTGATGAAGCGACATCTTCAGTCGACACACGTACAGAGGAGTTGATTCAGAAAGCCATGGACCGTTTGATGGAGGGACGTACGTCCTTTGTCATTGCCCATCGCTTGTCAACTATCCGTAATGCTGATTTGATTCTTGTCATGAAAGATGGAAATATCATCGAGCAAGGCAATCATGAGGAGCTTATGGCTCAGGGTGGTTTCTATGCTGACCTCTACAATAGTCAATTTACAGAAGATGAAGTAGAAGAATAAACTAAAAGAAGGCTTGACGGCCTTCTTTTTCTACACTATACTAGAGTAGGAGAAGCTAGTAGGCTTCTTGTGTAAAATCTAAAAATAACGAGAATAGATATGAAAAACTATCAAGAGTGGTACGACAAGAGGAAATCAAGCCTCCTTCGCTATCCACAAGGATTACAACTAATGCGAGTCTTTAATCGCATGATGACAGTTCTGATGCCCTTGGCATACTTGACTTTGTTGGGAACAAGCTTTATGAGTAAGGGATTGGGGAAAGAATTTGCCACCTATATCTTAGTGCCAGCTTCTGGCTTTGTCCTATTAACGCTAGTTCGTAAGTGGATCAATCAACCGCGTCCTTATGAGGCTTGGGAAATTATCCCGCTACTAGACAAGGATAGTGCAGGCAATTCAATGCCCAGCCGCCATGTCTTTTCAGCAACCATCATTTCCATGGCTTGTCTGCACGCAAATCTGCCTGCAGGGTTGATTTTATTGGTCTTATCAGCTCTTCTAGGTCTGGTGCGAGTCTTGGGTGGCGTTCATTATTCCAAGGATGTTCTAGTTGGCTATGCCTGTGGGCTCATCTGGGGAATTCTCTTCTTTATTTTGTGAAATGCAAAGCAAGTGGGCCTGGCCTCGTAACCACTTACGGGTCAAAAGTGACCACTTGCTTTTTTGCCCTTGTAAAGTCTTCTGGGCTTTGGTATAGTAGATGCAGAAAGGAGATAGGATGAAGTTACGAATCGAGATTGATAGTGAATTAACTGAGACAGAGATTGTCATCAAGGCTGCAGCCCTGACAGATGAAATAGCTGATTTGCAACGACTCTTGCAAGAAACCAAGGCTCCTAGGTTGATTTTTTATAAGGGGACGGGTGAGTATTACTTAGACTTGTCAGAAATTCTCTTTTTTGAGACGGAAGGCAACAAGATCTACGCTCATACCCAGAAAGAAGCCTACGAGGTTCGACTCAAGCTTTATGAGTTAGAGGCTATCCTGCCTCGCTATTTCAGTCGGGTATCCAAGTCGACCATTGCCAATCTTCGGCAGGTCTACTCGGTGGACAAGTCCTTCTCAGGTACAGGAACTATTTCCTTTTATCAGACCCACAAGGAGGTGCACGTGTCACGACACTACCAATCCCTCCTAAAAGAAAATCTAAGAAACATGAGGTAAGAAGATGAAAAAGAAAGCATTTGGTATTGTGTTGCTAGTATTGGCAGCCTTAGTATTGTTGCAGGGGAATTTTGGAATTCCTTCATTTGGAGGGCAGATTTGGCCCTTGATTGGTATTGGATTTTTTGCCTATCAATCAGTTGAGGCAATCCTTCGTCGTCATTTCACTTCAGCCTCTTTTACAGCCCTAGTGGCCCTCATGATTGCTAATCATTTTTATGACATTTTACCGATTCCCAATCAATCACTGTTCTGGGCGGGAGTGCTAATCGTTCTCGGAGTTGGCATGCTGACTAATTCGAACAAAACATGGAACGAGAAAAAATGGTGGTATGACGCTGAAAAGACCATTCTAACAGAAAAGGAAGTTTCCTTTGGTAGTGGAACTTTTTACAAACAGGACCAAGACTTGGTAGAAGACCAGTTTGAAGTTAGCTGTGGAAATGCTAAGATTTATTATGACAATGCAGAGATGTTAGGCGATAGTGCAACCTTGAAGGTAGAAGTTAGTTTAGGGAATGCAGTTATCTATGTGCCCCAACACTGGAGAGTGGATCTGAAGGTGGAGACTTCTTGTGGAGTAGCCAAGGCAGATGCTCCTGTAGCCCCAACCAGCAAAACCTTGATTATCCGTGGAGAGGTAGCTTTTGGTAAATTAGAAGTTGTCTACGTCAAATAAAAAAAGTCTTCCAATTCCCTTGCCAAAAATAAGAAAGTGTGATAACATAGTACGGTATGTGGTGCTAGCACATCCGCTATATTAGATCTAATAGGAGGAAAACACAATGGCTAAAGTATGTTACTTTACAGGTCGTAAGACTGTATCAGGAAACAAC
>CAJPKC010000203.1 GCA_905370255.1 Streptococcus oralis | reverse complement strand
TATAAAAAGTATATCCGTAAAACGGCAATTTGAAACAATCGATTTCTTACCTGAAAGACGCCATCCATTACTTGTTTTAGTCGCAGTTGTATTCACTAATTCTAGATTTTCGCCAAGATATCCCTCAGAAAAACCCAGACCAGCCAATATCTCTCCTTTAATTAATTTTTCAAGATATAGACTTTTTTGCTTGGGACTACCGTATCGATTAATAGGATAAATTCCATAGCAAGCCTGCGTTAATAAAACTGTCGAAAAAGCAGCAAATTCTTTTGAGATTATACGAATAAAAGTCATGAATTCTTCACTTAAAATCGAATCTTCATCCTTTACGATGGAAGAAAATATATCAAAAGATCCAATAAACTCATCTAACAATTCTCTTGGAAATTGATTTTTATCTATTCTATGCTCAAAATAGCTTGCAATTAGACTGCTTATCTCTGCATTATACCTTTTAGCAAGGTTATCATTGTAGACCATTACTCTTCACCCCAAGCTAATTCTCAGACAAGGGTTGATAATACCCTTTTAACAATTCTTCATACACATAGGATTCGACCTCGTTGTAGGAATCCTTGTACGGTCTACAGAACCAAACATTAAAAGGAATCGGGTCATTAAATCGAACAGTTTGGAAGCGACTACTATCTACAAGAGTTTCAACAGATTTTGGTAAAATTGTAATCAAATCTGTTTGATAAGTAGACTCAATTAAAAAGTCCCAAGTAGATGATAAATAAGCAAATTTAGTATTTATGCGTTGTGAACGAAGTTTCTCAACCACCAAATCATAAGTCGTAAATGTTTTATTAAAGATTGCTAAATCATAATCAGCAAGATCAGACCAATCTAGCGCTTCTTTCTGTGCTAATGGATGATGTTTATCCATATAAGCAACATACTCGTCTAAATGAATAATATGTTGTTCAAATTTTTGCGCATCTAAGTTTGTTGGCTCAATTAAAAATGCTAGGTTCAAATCACCGTCACTCATTTTTTGGTGAATTTCTTTCCCTCCACCCTCTATAACTTGAATATAGATGTGAGGGTTATTTCTCAAAAAATGCGGTAGAGCGTTTGAGAAGAACGTTCTTAATATCAAAGAAGGAATACCAAGATTAATAGTCCCTCTTTGCTTTTGTGACTCAATATGAATCATTGAAAGCATCTCTTCGTGACGATTAACAATTTCTGTGGCAAAACGATAAATCTTTCGTCCTGCCTCAGTCAAACTTTCCAATCTACCATTCTTTCGATTGAATAATTGGATTCCCTCAGCTGCTTCAAAATTTGTTACAAATTGACTTAAGGCTGACTGACTAATATGGATTTTCTTTGCTGCAATCGATAGATTACAACCACATTCGACTATATTAATGAAATAGTTCATTTGTATAATATCCACTTAGCTATCACCTTACTTCCATTTATTTTTTCACTTAGATACCAATTGATACTACCGCCTAAAAAGGCGATAGTATCGTTTACATATATAATATCATGTTCAGAAGAAAATAGCCAATATTAGCCTAGATAGGCATTGTCTTCACATCTTCTGCAACAATAACGTCACCGGCTGTTTTTTCGAGAACTTCTTCTACAGTTACACCTGGTGCAACTTCTTTCAACAAGAATTTACCATCTTTGAATCCAAAAACAGCTAGTTCTGTAATGACAAGATCTGAAACTCCTTTAGCTGATAGAGGCAATGTGCACTCTTTCAAAAGTTTAGATTCGCCACCTGTAGTATGTTGGATTGCTCCAATAACGCGTTTAGCACCTACCAAAAGGTCCATCGCTCCACCCATACCTGGTGCAAATTTTCCTGGGATAATCCAGTTTGCAATGCTTCCGTCTTGGCTTACTTCAAGAGCTCCAAGAACAGTCGCATCAACGTGACCACCACGAATAATTGCAAATGATGTTTGCAAATCAAACAAAGCTGCTCCTGGAAGGAGAGTAATTGGTGCACCACCTGAGTTTGCTAGGTTTGGATTGTAATTATCTTTAGTTGGTGTTTCACCAAAGCGAAGGGCACCATTTTCTGCTTGAAGGATTACATTAACACCTTCTGGGATGAAGTCTGCAGAAGCATTTGGAATACCAAATCCAAGGTTTACAACATCACCATCTTTAAATTCAAGAGCAACACGTCTTGCAATAATTTCTTTTGGTTTCATATTATTTTACCCCCGCTAATTTATTAGTCTCTGTCCAGAGGTCACCCATCATCTTGTGGTGTTCTTCTGGAGTTAAGCCTTGGACTACATAGTCAACAAGGATACCTGGAATATAGACGTCATCCGGTTTAATTTCACCAACTTCAACAATTTCATTTGTTTCAACGATAACTGTATCTGCTGCAAGAGCTAGTTGCAATGAAATGTTCTTAGTTGTACCATCAATGTCTAAGTTTCCGTACTTATCAGCTTTTGTAGCTTTAATCAATGCTACGTCAAGTTTTAGCGGGTCATAAATGAGGTACTCACGACCATTGCGAACTACTTTTTCATGCTCATTTTCTAAAATAGTACCAACTCCTGTCGGTGTCAAAACTCCTCCAAGACCTGCTCCAGCAGCGTGAAGACGTTCAACAACAGTACCCATTGGAGTGAATTCTACTTTCATTTCTCCACTAAAGTATTCTTTTTGAGCAGCAGGAGATGTACCAATGTGGGCAGCAACATATTTTTTAACTTGGTGGTTTTCACAAAGGCGGCCAACACCCACTTCTTTACCTGGATGTGAAGTAACAACTGAAACCAAAGTCAAATCTTGTTGATTTTGTCTAACCAACGCTTCGATCAACTCCAAAGGTTCACCAACAGCAAGGAATCCTGAAATCCCTACGACATTACCAGGTTTTACTTTAGAAATAGCTTCTTGTAATGATAAAACAGCTTTCATACTAACACCTCAATTATTATTTACGGTTGAACACGGCTTTACGTTTTTCAACAAAAGCACGCATTCCTTCAACTTTGTCTTCAGTAGAGAAGAGAAGAGCTTCAGCTTCTGTCTCTAAACGAATTGCATTCTTAAGAGGAAGTTCTGAACCAACTTGAATGACATGCTTAGCTTTTTCAACAGCCAACGGAGCATTCTTCATGATGCTTTTAGCTAGTTCTTCAGCAGATGACAATAATTCCTCAGCTGGAACAAGTTTGTTCAAAATTCCTAGGTCATAGGCTTAATTTCCTTTGACGATTCTAGCAGTGTAGATCAATTCTTTTGTCTTGCTAGTACCGATCAAACGAGACATTCTTTGTGTACCTGCGAAACCAGGAATGATACCCAAGCCAACTTCAGGGAATCCTACCATCGTCTTTTCAAAGCCAATTCTAATATCCGTTGAGAGTGCAAGCTCCAAACCGCCTCCCAAAGCATATCCATTAAGAACTGCAATAGTCGGTTGAGTAAGATCAGACAGACGGGTAAATGTATCATTGGCATATGTCATGTATTCGAAGGCTTGAATTGGAGACATTTGGTCCATTTCCTTAATATCAGCCCCTGCAACAAATGCCTTATCACCTTGACCACTAACAATAACAACACGGATATCTTCATGTTTTTCTACTTCATCTAAAACAAGATTTAAATCCGTCAAAACCTCTGAACTCAACGCGTTCAAAGCTGCTGGGCGGTTAATGGTGATATAACCGATACCATCTTTAACCTCTAATAAAACTGTATTACTCATTATTCTCCTCCTACTTTAAGTTATTTTGAGTATAGAGTACTGCGTCAACAAATACCGATACTAATGTAAGTGCTTACATTATTATAATACCTTATTTATTAACAGCCGTCCACTTAGTATTTATGCTTGGAACTATAAGTTCATCTTATAGGAAAGCGCTTTTATTTTGATACTTTAGACTTCTAAT
>CAJPKC010000202.1 GCA_905370255.1 Streptococcus oralis | reverse complement strand
GTTGTAACTGGTAAAGTTGCACGTATCACAAGCTTCGGTGCTTTCATCGACCTTGGTGGTGTTGACGGATTGGTTCACTTGACTGAATTGTCACACGAACGTAACGTTTCACCAAAATCAGTTGTAACTGTTGGTGAAGAAGTTGAAGTGAAAATCCTTGATCTTAACGAAGAAGAAGGACGTGTATCACTTTCACTTAAAGCTACAACACCTGGACCATGGGATGGCGTTGAGCAAAAATTGGCTAAAGGTGATGTTGTAGAAGGTACAGTTAAACGTTTGACTGACTTCGGTGCATTTGTTGAAGTATTGCCAGGTATCGATGGACTTGTTCACGTATCACAAATTTCACACAAACGTATTGAAAATCCAAAAGAAGCTCTTAAAGTTGGTCAAGAAGTTACTGTTAAAGTTCTTGAAGTTAACGCTGATGCAGAACGCGTTTCACTTTCTATCAAAGCTCTTGAAGAACGTCCAGCTCAAGAAGAAGGACAAAAAGAAGAAAAACGTGCTCCACGTCCACGTCGTCCAAAACGTCAAGAAAAACGTGACTTTGAACTTCCAGAAACTCAAACTGGATTCTCAATGGCTGACTTGTTCGGAGACATCGAGCTTTAATCAATCAGATTTAATTACAAATCCTTTGTTGTTGAAACAAGGGATTTTTCTTTTTTCAACTAGTATTTTTTGATATAATGGTTTTATGTTATATTCCGAAAAAGAATCCATTTATCAAATGGTCAATGCTCAGCTCACTGGACTTTTAGAAGGTGAGACCAATGTGTTGGCTAATCTATCAAATGCCAGTGCTCTCTTAAAAATGAACTTTCCTCGTACTGTCTTTGCAGGTTTCTATTTATATGACGGAAATGAGCTTATTTTAGGGCCTTTTCAAGGTGGAGTTTCATGTGTTAGAATCCCACTTGGAAAAGGAGTTTGTGGAGAGTCTGCGGCTAGCCGTCAAACAGTTATCGTTGGTGATGTGAAGACCTATCCCAACTATATTTCTTGTGATAGTAGTGCTCGTAGTGAGATTGTTCTTCCAATGGTAAAAAATGGACAGGTTCTGGGTGTATTAGATTTGGACTCATCTCATGTAGATGATTATGATGAAATTGATCAACGCTATTTAGAAGAGTTTGTGTCCATTTTACTAGATAAGACAGAATGGAAATTTTCAATGTTTGAGGAGAAAGCATAATGTATCAGGCGCTTTATCGAAAATATAGAAGTCAAAATTTTTCACAGTTAGTGGGCCAGGAAGTTGTTGCTAGAACTCTTAAACAGGCTGTGGAACAGGATAAGATTAGTCACGCCTACCTATTTTCAGGGCCTCGTGGAACTGGTAAAACCAGTGTAGCCAAAATATTTGCCAAGGCTATGAACTGCCCTAATCAAGTAGGGGGAGAACCTTGTAATAACTGTTATATCTGTCAAGCGGTAACGGAAGGAAGTTTAGAAGACGTTATCGAAATGGATGCTGCTTCTAATAATGGGGTTGATGAAATTCGTGATATCCGTGATAAATCAACCTATGCTCCAAGTATAGCTCAGTATAAGGTCTATATCATTGACGAGGTTCATATGCTTTCAACAGGTGCCTTTAACGCACTTTTGAAAACACTGGAAGAACCTACTCCCAATGTCGTTTTTATTCTGGCAACGACAGAACTTCATAAAATTCCTGCAACTATCTTGTCTCGTGTTCAACGCTTCGAGTTTAAGTCTATTAAGACGCAGGATATTCGTGATCATATCTTCCAGATTTTGGAGAAGGAAGGGATTGATTACGAAACAGAAGCTGTTGAAATTATTGCTCGACGAGCTGAAGGTGGTATGCGGGACGCCTTATCTATCTTAGACCAGGCATTAAGCTTAACACAGGAAACTACTCTTACTACAGCAGTTTCTGAGGAAATCACTGGGACCATTAGTTTAAGTGCTTTAGACGATTATGTTGCTTCTTTAGCACAAAAGAATGTAACAGCTGCCTTAGAAAATCTGGACTTAATCTTTGAGAATGGGAAGAGCATGACACGTTTTGTAGTCGATTTACTACAATACTTACGTGATATCTTAATTGTTCAAGCAGGTGGAGAAAATACTCACCATAGTGATGTATTTGAGAGAAACTTAGAACTTCCGCAGGATGTCTTGTTTGAGATGATTAGTCTTGCTACTAAAAGTCTAGCTGATATTAAGGCTAGCCTACAGCCTAAAATTTATGCTGAAATGATGACCATTCGTTTAGCAGAAATTGATTCTCAACCAGAACTTTCAGGTGAAGTGGCTGAGGAATTGTCTTCTCTTCGAGAAGAAGTTGCACGATTGAAACAAGCTCTTGCCAATGTTGGTTCTAATTCCAAACAAACTGTTTCTACACCAAGTCGTCCGACTAACAGTAAGTCAATCTATCGTGTAGACCGAAATAAGGTGCAGTCTATTCTTCAAGAAGCAGTAGAAAATCCAGACTTAGCCCGTCAAAACTTAATCCGTCTTCAGAATGCTTGGGGAGAAGTCATTGAAAGCTTATCTGGTCCAGATAAGGCACTTTTAGCTGGTTCTCAACCTGTTGCGGCCAATGAACGTCATGCTATTCTTGCCTTTGAATCGAATTTTAATGCTGGCCAAACCATGAAGCGGGATAACTTAAATCTGATGTTTGGCAATATTCTTAGTCAAGCAGCTGGTTTTTCTCCAGAAATTTTAGCTATTTCACAAGAAGAATGGCTAGAAGTTCGAGCAGACTTTTCTGCTAGGGCTAAATCATCTCAAGGACAAGCTTTCAAGGAAGATGTTGAGGAGTCAGTACTCCCTCAAGGTTTTGAATTTTTAGCAGATAAAGTGACTATAGCTGAAGATTAAAGGGAATTTGTGGTAGTAGACTATGAACAGACAACAATTTATTATCATGGCCTTATTTACTGCTGCTGAGACTTATTTCTTTAATGAATCCATCATGGAGCAACGGTATATCGTGGCCTTGCTTTGGGCTATTTTGATCCTGAGAAATTTTCGCGTGAGCTATATCATGGGTAAAATTGTGAGCGCTATAGATGATCATTTTCAAGGGAAGAAGTAGCTCCTAGCTTCTAGACAAAATCAAAGCCTTTTAGGCTTTTTTTTGTTATACTATTAAGGTATATTTATTGACATTTTACCGTGTTTTTCTAGGGATTTAAAAAGGTTAAATTTCAGGTAAATACAGTAAAAAGGATGAAAAGAAAGGAACAATCATGTCAGTATTAGAGATCAAAGATCTTCATGTTGAAATTGAAGGAAAAGAAATTTTAAAAGGGGTCAACCTGACTCTTAAAACAGGGGAAATTGCAGCTATCATGGGACCAAATGGTACAGGTAAGTCTACTCTCTCAGCTGCAATTATGGGAAACCCAAACTATGAAGTCACTAAAGGTGAAGTCTTGTTTGACGGTGTAAATATCCTTGAATTGGAAGTGGACGAGCGTGCTCGCATGGGACTCTTCCTTGCCATGCAATACCCATCAGAAATTCCTGGGATTACCAATGCTGAGTTTCTTCGTGCAGCTATGAATGCTGGTAAAGAAGATGATGAGAAGATTTCAGTTCGTGAATTTATCACTAAGCTAGACGAAAAAATGGAATTGCTCAACATGAAAGAAGAAATGGCAGAGCGTTACCTCAACGAAGGTTTCTCTGGTGGTGAGAAAAAACGTAACGAAATTCTTCAACTTTTAATGTTGGAACCAACTTTTGCCCTCTTGGATGAGATTGACTCAGGTCTTGATATTGATGCTCTTAAAGTTGTCTCTAAAGGTGTCAATGCTATGCGTGGTGAAGGTTTTGGTGCTATGATCATTACTCACTACCAACGTCTCTTGAACTATATCACACCAGATGTGGTACACGTTATGAT